>JAFXHL010000027.1 GCA_017536405.1 Oscillospiraceae bacterium | reverse complement strand
TATAGGAATCACCCTTTCGTATATATTCTGCACAAGAAATTCCTTTGATATTCCGAAAGGACTTAATTGTGTAAACAGAATATATTTAAAATAAAAATAATTATTTTAACGAAAAAAGTGAAAAATAAGATGATTTTTTCGAAAATTAAATCTTTTTTATTTTTTTATATTATTTATATATTGGGGAAAGTGTTTGTCAAATTCTATTTACCATTTTTGAAAAAATATTGATTTTAGTAAATAGAATACTTGGAGATGCCACTTCTACAGAAGAGCAGGTGATTTCTCTTGATTTTCTTTTTTTCTTATGGTATAATTTAGAAAATATTTCATAAGAAAGGGTTGACAAGCCGATGAAAGTCTGGGATAATTCTGACAGACAGGATAACTCTGTCCTTTTCGGCTTATATCTTTAAGTTTACAGACACCTTTAAGATCTGCATTTAAAAGCAGGTCTTAAAGGTGTTTTATATTTTTATTTATGGAGGTTTATCTATGAAAAAGAAATATTTTGCGATGTTTCTTGCTGTGTCAATGATGATGACGGCTTGTTCAAAACCTGCCGTAGCACCGGATGATGTCGCAGAAACAACACCGGCAGAAACAACTGCAGTTACAGAAGAGGTTGTTGCACCTGTGGAAATTGATGAGTTTTCAGAAGAATATTTTCTTCTTCAGGCAAAAGAACTCGGAATAGCAGATGAATCCTTGTATGAAGATATGGAAAGAGATGTTACATATCTTGAATTTACCACAATGCTGAAAAATGCTCACGATTTACAATATGGCGAAAACTCAAACTGTTATTTTGACGGATGGGTTAGTTATGTTTCAGTAGGAGATTCTTCGTGGATGGCAGAAGAACCTATTGTTTTAGGACATATTTCGGATATTATCGCTCAGGGTGATGCGATTTATTTCAGAGGAATTGAAAGAGATTTTGTGTCTGATTTCTGGGGTGCTCACGAAAATCTCTGGGAAGAATTGGGTATCGGCGGAGTAGTAGCTGATTATTATTGGGATAATCAGGGTATGCCTTTGGGATTAACACAGGATGGAACCTTGTCTGTTCTTGCAAATGAATTGATGGTCAATGCCAATGAGTTACAAATGACTTCGTGGCCTGCTGCATCATACTTTATGTCTAAATATGACAGAGTTTCTTATGATCGTTTATATACACTTCCGGAGGATGGAGTTTTTCCTGAAAATGATACAATATCTGTAAAAGATGCTATTTTAATGGTATTCCATTATTACAGATCGCTATATCCTATGCCTGAGTATGTGGGTATTGAAGATATAGGTACTTATGACACAACTATTATTACAGATGAACTAATAAACAAAGAATCATCACTTCCCGATGCAAGTAATAATGACCTTCCAAGTGAATGGCACGGAATATGTGCATGTTATAAAGAATTCGCATCTTGGGGTGCAAGGAGTAATAATTTTGATAATTTCATGAATGAACGCGATTTTCAGGAAATGAAGAACGCAGGATTCAATTATGTACGTATCTGGACAAGTTGGTATCATTTCCAGGATCCGTATATGAACAGCAATTTTAATGTTAATCTTGATGAAGAAACAAGAAATAATCCCGATATGGTAAATATGGAAGAATTAAGATATATGGATCAGTTAATCGCCTGGGCGATGGAATATGATATGCATATATGTATATGTTTCTCTGACACACCAGGATTGGAAAATCCCGGAGTTACTACTCATGATCAATGGTTTGATACAGATTATTGTACAAATGAAATATACAGAAATGAATATGTTCAGCAGGAAACTGCAAAGTGGTTCCGTGCATTTGCCAAGCGTTATGCAAATATCTCAAATAAGTATCTGTCATTTAATCTTTTAAACGAAACAGACCCTGAATCTGATGAGATTTACGCACAGGCGTGGAAACCTACAGTAGAAGCAATATGGGAAGAATCCCCCGGAAGAATTATAATAGCGGATGTTGCAACACATACGATGATTACCGGAGAAAAAATGGCTGAAATGGGTTGTGCACTTGCATATCATGATTATACTCCTGAAAAATTCGGCGAGATAAATATGGATTATGCAAGAGAAAACCCGGGATTTTATGAATCATTAGAGTGGAATATACTGATGAAAACGGAAATGTAATCGATGCTGAAGCAACCCGTAATATAGTCCCTTACAATCTTGGTTCTTATGCACTTATTAAAGAAACAGCTGAAAAGCATGGTGTCGGATTTATTGTAAATGAATTCGGTTACTTCGGCGGTAATTATATGGGTTGGAATTTCGAAAGAGATGGTAATGTACCAATTCATAGTTTAGAAGCAAGAAATGCATACGTAGCAGATAAAATAAATATGTATGAAGGCGATGATGTTCCCTGGGTATTCGGTTCGTATACCGGAGGATTTGCAGATTTGTATCCTTATGAACAAGAAGGTGCTGATTGGTATGCTCCCGAACATTATCATTTCGTATTTGATAAAAACTTGGTAGAATTCTGGAAAGAAATCAACGGCGTTGAATAATCCCAAAACCCCTCTCTTATGAGACGATGATTTCTCTTTTACAGCAGAAAGAAAACAAATGCGATAAGTTATCCTTTTCTACAGAAGAGCAGGTTATGTTTTCTTTCTTGCTTCAGGCAAAGGAATAACCGCTTGAATGAATACATTCAGGCGGTTATTTTATCAGAAATTCATAATCTCATTCAAATCAAAGAGCATAATGTTTCTATCGGATTTCGCTTCATTTATCACGGCTTCGGTAAATCCCGATTTCGAGAAGAGTGCATAATAGGTGTTGCTTCTGTTTTTACAGAATATATCGGCTTTCTCTTTCAGTTCACGGAGCACGGAGAGGTCGAGCTTTTCGTTTCGCCATTTGCATTCACCGAAAATATAATCTTTTCCGTCATTTGCAACAAGGTCGATTTCTTCCTGACCGTGAGTAACGGGATTAGTTCCCCACCATCTTCCGACAGAGGTAAAGAGTATGGGAAGTTCGCCGTTTGCATTCTTGACACATAGATAATCTGTGCAGACTTTTTCGAAAATAAGTCCCATATAAGTGTTGTAATCGGGCTCAATACGCTTTGCCCATACAGCTTGTTGTGCACCCGTTTCGATAAGAGTTCTGTTTGCAAAAACATATCTATACCAGAATCTGAACATAAAATCAGAAATGCCGTAAATTGTTTTTCGTGAGGATTCCTTTTCTCCGAATGGCGTTTCTTTATGCAGTATTCCGAGTTCGCATAAGGTCTTTATATATTTCAGACACTTCGCAGAGTCTTCGCCGATTTTTGTAGAAATCTCATTTGCCTTTGTGTGTCCGCTTGCAATAGCTTCGATGATTGCACTGTAAACGCCCGGCTCCTGAACTTCCTGACGAAGAAGCAACAGAGCTTCTTCATAAAGATATGAAGTTACTTTAAGATACGATTTCTTTATGTTTTCTTCAAAACTTTCATCAGCATTTATCTGTTGCAGATATAAGGGAGTACCTCCGAATGCACCATACAGTTCAAGCTTTTCTGTATCAGAAAATCCTTCAAGGAACTTTGAACTTGTCTGATAATTAAATGGTTTCATATGGAGTTGTGCAGTTCTTCTTCCGAAAAGGGGACTCTTTGAGCCGAGAACTTCCTTTTCCATAAATCCCATATAACTTCCGCAGAGTATCATAAAAAGATTTCCGTTTGTAAGCTTATGGTCGATAAGATGCTGAAGTTCTGAAAGCAGAGCCTTGTTTTTCTTTACAAGATAGGGAAACTCGTCGATAACAAGCACAAGCTTTTTGCCTTTCTGACGATCATCGATATATGACAATGCGTTAGTCCACGACGAAAAAGGCTCTAAATTGTTTTCTCCATAGAAGTTAAAAACGAGTGATGAGAACTTTTCAAGATTGAGCTTATTGTTACTCTGTTCTGCGGAGTAGAAAATGGTATCCTTATCCTTGCAGAATTCGTTGAGCAGAGTTGTCTTTCCGACGCGCCTGCGACCATACAGAACGAAAAGCTGAAACTTGTCCTGTGAATAGAGTTCGTTTAAATCTGAAAGTTCTTTTTCTCTTCCGATAAAGACTTCACGCATAATATCATCTCCTTAAAGTGAAACAAAAGTAATTTACTTTAAAGTTAATTATATATTATCCAAGTCATTTTGTCAATAGGAAAATAGAGGATTTAAGAAAAGTCGGAGAGGCTTTTCAGGTCTTAAAAACTCAAATGTATAAATTTATACAAAACAGGCACTTTTGAGCGAAAAAACGCCAAAAATCAAATTTGTTGAAAAAATTTTTTAAAAAAAATAAAAAAAATTAAATTGTTGAAAAAAATTTTTAAAAAAAATCAATTTGTTGAAAAAAATTTTAAATTGTTGAAAAAAATCTTTTTCTTTCGGTTGTATAAAACCATACATAAAAGACGGAAGTGCGCATTTTACACACTTCCGTCTGTCTTGTTTCCTCGCAAGATAAATTCGGGTCGTTCGTGTCCCAGAGAAACATAACAGCCTTTTTCGCATAGTTTTCTGTCAATGCACCTTGAACTGATAATCGGATTTTGGTTATTACTGTTTTTAGTTTAAAGGTTATTCTATCGCGTTTCGTTTCATATTATCCCGTTCTTTATAAAAGTAGTATGCCACTTTTCAGAGATATCTTCGATGCACTTTTGCACTTTTTTCAAAATTCGCTTTCCTTTTACCCACCCCGTGCCTTGTGCCCACGCCTTACGGCGAGTTCACCCGTGACACAGAACGGGAGATAAATCTCCACGTTCTCTGCCCCTTAACAGAGCTTCGCTCTGTGGCACGGGGTGGTGTCTTTTCTTATATGCTTTTTATATAAAAATCCGCTTTTTTAAAAATCCCGATTTTTTGAAATCAGAATCCTGATTCTTAAAAAAACCCCTCTGATTTACAAGAAAACTACGCTCACAGCTATAAAATGAATGCGATGTACCCCCCTATGTGTATTAAAAACAGCGTTTAGTGTAGTCTAAAAATACTATAGTAATTGAGGTGTAGATGACTCTTTATAAATGGAAAACGGATTTTTTGATTTTGGGGAGGTTAAAAAGTGGATAAAATTTTTGTATAAAAGTACGTAGATACGCGCTTTGTAAAGGGTGGGTCTGACCTCTATAAAAAATATTTTTAAAATCACCCCGAACTTTCAATTTTTTATGTTATCATAATTAGTTGGGGTAATTATTGATAGAGTCAGAGAGTTATGGTATACTGTAGGAAATAAGGCAGACTGAAAAATTGAATTCGGAGGTGTAGACAATGGACATAAACTTTGATGTCAACAAGATTTTTCAAGAACGCTTAGCATCAAGTATGGGCCTTGATAAATATCAATTCATTATGGAACAAGTGAAAAAGACTGATGTGTCTACGGATACCGATTTTCAAAGAACATTCAATGGATTTTACATAGTCAGAAGAAACGAAACGTGGCGAAAGGTTTACTACGATCATTTCGAGAGTGTCAAGGGTAGCACACCAACATTTGCAAGTATTCTGACACATTTGTATGAACACACAGGAAACATTGAACCATCATTTTCAAGCAAGATGCTTGCGACAATATTTCCCGACAAACCAATTTGGGACAGATATGTGGTTCAGAATCTGAATATGGAATTGGTCGGTGCAACCAAAGAAGAACGATTATCAAATGCCATCGCACTTTATGCCGATATGGAAAAGTGGTATGCAGATTTCTTGCAAACAGATAAAGCGAAAGAGTGTATCGAAGCATTTGAACGTGTGATGCCTGATTATAAGCATATATCAAGTGTAAAGAAAATCGATAGCATTCTTTGGAGTATACGATAAAATCTTAATTTATCAAAAAAGCCGTATCCGGAATATATCGAGTACGGCGTTTTCTTTTCTCCCTTTCCCTTGACAAACTACTTATTTTATGATACAATGTTGTAAAAACAAAGAAAGGGGATAAATTCAATATGGTAAAGTTAGCTGATTCACAACTTACGGAAGAAATATCCGTCTATGCGAGAATTTCGGTTGACACCGAGAGAGAAAGCGATTCAAACACCTCTATCGAAAATCAGCTCAAGATTATCAATTCTTATGTAAAACAGCATTTTCCGAGATGCACCGTTAAAGAATATGTTGACAGAGATAAATCGGGTTATACCTTTGAAGAGCGTGAGAACTATATGACTCTCAGAAAAAATCTCCTTGAAGGAAAATCAAGAATTCTTGTTGTAAAGGATTTCTCCCGTTTTTCGAGAAGAACAAGTTTGGGTCTTAACGAACTTGAAAAGATGAGAGATAAGGGAATACGCATTATAAGCATTATGGATGGCATTGATTATCCCACAAATGATGAGTGGACAAACATTGCGATCCGTTTTCTTTTCAATGAAATGCCCGTTACCGAAACAAGCAAGAAAGTCCGCAGTGTTATTGATATGAAACAGAAAGCGGGGGAATGGCTTTGTGCTGTTCCTTATGGATATATCATAAAAAATCAGAAGAAGAACATAATCGAAATTGTTCCCGACGAGGCAGAGGTTGTAAAAGAAATTTTCAGGCTCTATTCCGTTGAGGGCTGGGGATATAAGAAGATAGCAAATTATCTTACCGAAAAGAATATACCTACCCCAAGGGCGAAAGAAAGAGAACGCGCCGAAGAATCCGAAAAGGAATACAAGCGCAAGGTAAAGAATGAATGGAGCATCATAACCGTTCAGGGAATACTTCGCAACGATTATTATATAGGAACATTCAGGGGACACAAATACACCCGAAGAACTATCAAGGGAAAAGACACAAAGGTTGATGAAAGCGACCATATAGTTATCGAAAAGCACCACGAAGCGATAATCGATGACAGACTTTTTCTTGACACACAGGAACAACTCAAGGAAAGAACAACAACCTCTTACAGAGGGGTTAAAAAATATCCCACTCCATACACGGGTAAGTTATTCTGTGGGGACTGTGGTGAACCGATGTTCAGCAGAAGTTCAATAAAACTCACTCCGTCATATATCTGTGGTTCTTATCACAAGAGGGGACTAAATGCCTGCACGGCACACAACACAACCCTTGATTTTCTTGACGCTGTTGTAAAGGATTATATCAGGCTTGTCAAAAACAACTGTGAAGATATGATTGATAAACTTCAGAATACAGTTTCGGGCGAGGAACAGACTGTTAAAGAAAGCGACAACATAATAAAAATCCTTGAAAAGCAACTTAACAGTGCGAAAGAAGAACTGAAAGCGATCGAAAAGCAGAAAATCCGTGAACTTATGAAAAATCCCGATAACGAAGAACTTATCGAGGAAACATACAGAGAACTCGAAGAAGACGCTATAAACAGAATAAACGGTTGCAAAAATCAGATAAAGGAAAATATCAGAAAAAGAAGTTCGATAGTTGAAATCGCAAGAATGTCTAAAACTGTCTTTGATGTTTTCGATGATATTCTTAAAAAAGACAGACTTGAAAAGTCGGATATCTCTCTTATAATAGAAAGAATAGATGTCTATGAAAACAAGAATATCGAGATAAAACTGAAATCCGATATTGACACACTTTTAAAAACGGGGACTTTGCCCGAAAGAGAGGAAACCGTAAATTTTCAGTTTGGCAGTATAGGTAACTCATTTGAAACACGCTATATATGCAGGCCGAAAAACCGTCCTGCAAAGGCTTATACTGTCAATGTTATCAGTGGCGGTGACCCGCTTGAAATTTACACAAGTGCCGACGGGGAAGTCATCTTCAAGAAATATTCTGCGATAGGTGAAATGTCGGGGAATGCTGTGGCTGTGGCTGACGTCATAACAAAACTCGCATCCTGCCCCGTTGTTGTGTTTGACAGAGACCATGTTATTGCAGTTTCAGGCGTTCAGAAAAGAGAATTCAACGAACGCAGGGTTTCAGCAGGGCCTGAAGAAATATTAGAAAAGCGAAAGACCTATATCTATAAAAGCGGTGAACAGAGGGTTTTCCCTGTTGAGGGGATAGACCGTTCCGCAATAGCCTGCGCACCGATTTTAACATCGGGCGATGTTACGGGTGCGGTCGCTTTTTTAGCGCCAAGCCCCGATTCGACAGCAACGGATATTCATCTCAGTCTCGTTCAGGCGGCAGCGCAATTTTTAGGAAAACAGATTGAGGACTAAACTAAAAATCCACCCGTTTATACGGGTGGATTTTTTACTTGTTTTGAGTGGATATATGTGGTATAATTTAAAAAAACACAAGGAGGAATTACCTATGCTTCACAACAAAGAAATTCTCATAGAAAGTATAACGAAAAATGGCAATAAAGTTCTGATATGGGGCGCTTGCGAAAGAAATGATGATATCCTTGGCTTTTTAAGAGAAAACGGAATAAATGTTGTAGGATACATAGATCGTGATTATGATAAAAACAATACATTCAATTCTTTGCCCGTATACAGCAGAGAAATAATAAAAGAAAACAGTTATTTTGTTTATGTGGGATTACTCAATACATACGATGATATTATATCATTTTTCAAAGAAAATAATTACAATGAATTTGAAGATTACTGGTACCCTTGTAAAGAGATTACTCTTGACGGCGGATGCATTCATTATAACGATATATATGGCAATGAATACAATGCGGAACAAACATATAAAATCGATATAAGGCTAAAAAATGCAGGTAAACTGACAATAGGTAAGGATTGTATGTTTAAAGAAACAAAAATTACTATTTCTGATAATTCCGAAGCGGTTATTGAAGATTGTTCCGGATTTGATGAAAAGAGTGAGATATTATCTGAAACAAACAGTAAAATCCATATAGGAAAGAATTTCAGATCCGAAGGTCGTTGTATTATTATGTCAACATATTCAAGTAATCTGGTTGTAAAAAATAATTTCAGAATATATGCTTGTTTCAGACCGACAAAATATATGTTTTTATGGGCATATAAAAATTCTGAATTGATTATATCCGAAAATGTGACTATATGTGTAGAGGGTCAGATGATTTCTGCGCAAAACAGCAGGATATTTGTAGGGAAAGACTGTATGTTTTCCAGCAATATTTCAGTAAGGGCAGGAAATGGCCATAATATGTTTGACATGGAAACAGGAAAAAATCTGAATATAGAAGGGAAAACAACTATAATCGGAGAACATGTTTGGGTAGGCATCAGATCAATGTTGTTCAGCGGATGTGATATAGGAGATGGCAGCATAGTAGGGGCTAATACATTTGTGAATAAAAAATTCCCGAAAAACTGTAGTATAGCAGGAAATCCTGCGAGAATAATAAAAGAAAATATCGCATGGAGAAGAGAAGGAAATGTATTTTTTGAAAATTATGAGGATTTTGCTGAATTTGATTTCAGATAGAATATTTACTTTTTGATAAAACTGCGTTATAATTTTAAAAAACACAAGGAGGAATAACTATGCCTTTTATAAATGTAAAAACAAACAGAGAAGTTTCTGATGAAAAAGTAAACATCATAAAAACCGAACTCGGAAAAGCGATAACAGCAATTCCCGGAAAGTCAGAAATGTGGCTTATGGTGTGCGTTGAGGGAGATAAAAAGCTCTTTTTCAGAGGAGAGAATGTTCCCGCTGCCATGGTTGAAGTAAGTGTTTACGGAAACGCATCACAGAGTGCTCTTTCAGACCTTACTGCAAGAATAACGGGGATACTCACAGAAACCCTCTCGCTTTCGCCCGATTGCGTATATGTAAGTTATACGATGATGGATACATGGGGCTGGAACGGGTCTAATCTCTAAAACAAAAACCGTACTCAGATTTTTCACTGAGTACGGTTTTTTTATTTTCTTAGATATTCTTCTGCGAGGTTTACTGTTTCTCTGAAAAGGCTTATCATATCGGAATGATTTTTCTTTATGAAAGAAATATTTTCCTTTATTTCTTCGCCTGCCTTGATTTTCTTTCCTGCTTTTTCAAGTTTCAGGCAAAGTTCCGAAAGTTTCTTTCCGCCTATATTAAGAGCATTTGATTTCAGCGCATGGACAGAAACGGTATACTGCGCCCAGTTTTCTTCGGAAACAAACTTTTCGAGTTCTTCTGATTTTTCGCCATGCATTTCACAGAACATACCGAGTATTTCTGCATAGAGTTCATCATCGTTGCCAAGATATGTCTTGCCGATATCTGAATCAAAGACAGGAGAAATATTACTGCTTTCTGAAACATCATTATTCTTTGTTTCAGAAGCTTTTTCTTCGCTGTCCTTATTTTCTGTATAGATGATTTTTTCTTCAGAAAGGAATTTTATCATTTTTTCTTCAAGCATACTTCCTGTTACAGGCTTGCTTATGTAGTCGTCAAAACCTTCTGCGATATACATATCCTTAACGCCCGAAACAGCGTTCGCTGTAAGTGCTATGACAGCGGCAGCGGAACTCTTGTTGCCATCCATTGATTTAAGGATTTTAAGAGTTTCGATACCATCCATATGAGGCATCATATGGTCGAGAAGAATGATGTCGAATTTATTTTCCTTGACAAGTTCTATCGTTTCTTCACCACTCATACAGGTAGTTATTTTAGCCTTTGTATGTTTAAGAAGATTTTTAGCAACCATAAGGTTCATCTTGTTGTCGTCAACAATAAGGATTGACGCATCGGGTGTTATGAATTCTGATTTTAAAACAGGAGTTTCGGATTCGGAAATCTTATCCCATTCAGTGCCGATAACATCTTCGCCCGTTACTTTCTGCGGAACGGAAATTTTAAATACAGAGCCTTTTCCGTATTCACTTTCAGCGGCTATTTCACCGCCCATAATTCTTACAAGGTTATATGTTATCGCAAGCCCTAAGCCTGTTCCTTCGATATTTCTGTTTGCAGATATATCAAAACGGCTGAAGTTTTCAAAAAGCGATGACATCTCTTCTTCCTTTATGCCGATACCTGTATCAGAAACCGCGATATCAAGCATTATTTCATCATCGTTTTCTGATTTGCTGAAACCTACATCAAGCGTCACGCTTCCTTTGTGAGTGTATTTCACAGCATTTGTAAGAAGATTTAAAATAATCTGCTTGATTTTGAGGTCGTCGCCATAAAGCAAATCGGGAGTGTTTTCATTTACATTTACATTGAAAACAAGATTTTTCTGTTCTGCTTTAAGGCTTATCATATTTGTCATATCCCTTAAAAGTGAACTGAGTTTATAATCCTGAAGGTCGATATCAACTTTACCCGATTCAATCTTTGAAAAGTCTAATATATCATTTATGATTCCTAAGAGATTGTGGCTGGCGGCATCGATATTTGTTGCGTATTCTCTTATATTGCCCTCCTTTGACTCTCTTAAAATCATCTCATTCATACCGATAACGGCATTTATAGGAGTTCTTATTTCGTGTGACATATTTGCAAGAAAATCACTCTTTGCTCTGTTTGCCTTTTCGGCAGAAATTTTTGCCTGTCTGAGTTCTTCGCTCTGCTGAACTTTCTGTTCTGCACTCATAAGATAAACGAAAACTATAACGATAAGAACCCATAAAAGACCGAATGTCCATAAAACAAGGGGAACGATGAGTTTTATATCACCCGCAGGTGCTGCGTAGGGAACATATCCTATGAGATAGAGGTTAGGATAGTTTGTTTCTGAAGCGAAAATAACCGTTTCATCATAAGGACAGAATTTTGCCGCAGAAATATTTACATTCATAGTTTCTCTTATGCCTTCCATAGTTTCTGTCTTTTCTTCAGATGTATAGAAAGAGAGTTCTTTTTTATCCTTTGCATTCTGTGAACGGAATACTATGTTTCCGTCGATGTCTATGAGCATACATTCGCCTATTCCGCCATAGCAGACAAGGTCTACATGTTCCGCGAGAACATCGTTATCACAGAGTTTATAGAAAACAAATTTTACATTTCCGTTGTTATAGACAGGAACGGCAAAAAGAGTTTTTTCTGAATCAGAACTTACCGAAGGATTTCCGTGGAGCGCTTCAAAAAATGCATCTGATTCAGAAAAGTCAATCTGTTGCCCATATGTCGCTTCACCCGTAATCTTCATAACACCATAGGAAATGCCATATTCATTTTCAAAATCATAATCGGGTATTCCTGTTTTTTTATTGATTACAGAGGTCATCATTTCAAGAGAGGCTATTTCGTCGTTGAGATGATTGTCTATTATCTGCGCCGCCATAGCGCCATATCCTGAAACATGGCTTTCAACCTGGCTGGTTGTTATCTCACGCAGTTTGAACCACATGATTATACAGATGATTCCTAAAACCGCAAGCCCGCCTAAAATGAGGGTTGCTGTTCTGACAACGACCTGTTTCGTTATGGCTTTTTTCACTCTGAAACCACCACCCCGTCAACATACCAGTCCATTCTTGCGAGAAGAACATCATCGCTTATCATTTCGCCTTCTTCGCATCTCAAATTTCCTTCGTTGTCATAGATTTCGCCCGAGAAGATGTAGTTTCCGTAAGTAAATTTTGACTTTGCATTTTCAACCGCTGTTTTTGTTTCCGAAGAAACGAGAGGGGAATATTCAGATAATCCGATAACCTCGCTGTCTGTTATGCCATACCAGTGATGGTCAACAGAGTTTGCTTTTCCAAGCATAAATTCTCTTATAATCTGATAATAGAGCGATTCCCAGTTCCATACGGCAGCAGTAAGATATTTTTCTGATAATCCTTCGATAGCTTTATTGTAGCCTATCGAACATATACCCATAGAATCGGCGATTTCAGCGACATTATGCTGATTCTGATGATATGTCAGAATATCCGCCTTTGTTTCTGAAAGGATTTTGTTTACTGCTTCCTTTTCTTTTTCTGCGTCGTCCCATGAATCTGTCCATTCAACATAAACTTTCGCATCGGGGTTGACACTCTTAACGCCTAAAGTAAAAGCGTTTATTCCTCTGTTTACCTCATTATTGGGCATAGCTGCAACATAGCCTATTTCGTTTGTTTCTGTTGTCATTCCTGCAACAATCCCCGAGAGGTATCTCGCCTGATACATTCTTCCGAAATAAGATGTCATATTGTCTGAGGTGTATTCGGATGAAATTCCGTAGAATGATATTGTCGGATGTCTGTCGATGATTTCCTTTGCCTCTAAAGGATATGAATAGCTTGAAAGGATAATCATTTCAGCGCCGTCATCGATAAGTTCTTCTATCGCCTTTTCACAGTCGCCCGTGCCTTCGGGGATATTTTCCTTTACAATGAGTTTTGCGTCAAGCTGTTTACAGGCGGAAAAAACGCCTTCATAGTGCATACTGTTCCAGCCGTTGTCGTCTTTTGTGCTTGTAAGAATAAGACCTATTGTATGTTTTTTATCGGGGAATATATCCTTTCCCGAAACTATAATAACGGAGATTACAAGCAGAAAAACCGCAACCGCCGATATTATAAGAATTCTTTTTGATTTATTCATCAACATATACCCCCTCGACATACCAGTCAAAATCATTGAGCATAGCATTATCGGTCATACTTTCGCCCTCTGCTATACGCAAATTTCCTTCATTATCATAAACAGGACCATAGAAAACATCAAATGTTCCGTTCTTCATTTTTTCGTATTCTTCCATAGCCTTTTCTTTCGCTTTCGGATTTATCATAGGAGAAATATCGGCGATATTTATCATTCCCGTTTCAAGACCTGCCCAATGATTCTTTCCCTCGAATTTTCCCTGAAGACATCTGAGTATCTGTGGGGTATAGAACTGTTTCCAGTCCCATACAGCCGCGGTAAGATAACTATCGGGAAATTTTTCTTTGTTCTCAAGGTTATAACCTATGCTGTAAATATTATTTTCATCAGCGACACGTAAAGGCTCCAGAGAGTCTGTATGCATAGCGAGAATATCTATGTTATGTTCTTTTATCAGTTGTTCTGATGCTTTTGCGGCAGCCTCATTATCGCTCCATGAATCTGTCCAGCGGACATAAACTTTTGCTTCGGGATTTACTTTTCTTACTCCTAAGGTAAATGCGTTAAGACCTCTGTTTACTTCAGAAACGGGCATAGCGGCAACATAACCTATTTCGTTTGTTTTTGTTGTAAGCCCTGCGACTATCCCTGTGAGATAGCGTATCTGATACATTCTTCCGAAATATGTGCATAAATTCTTATCGAAATTAGTGCCTGATGCGTGAAAGAAATATATTTCGGGATATGCCTTTGCGGCATATGTTACAGCATCACCGAAAATAGCAGAGTTTGCAACGATTACCTTGCAATCGCTCATAACAAGTTCTCTTATAACATCGGGCGCATTTTCTGCGGAGATATTTTCTTTGCAGATTATCTGTAAATTTATTTCTTTAGCGGTAGCGCAGAGTGCTTCATAATGAGACTGACTCCAGCTTCCGTCGTTTCTGGGGCCATTGAGAATAAGCCCCACTCTCGTTGTCTCTTCGGTAACATCGGTTTCCTTTTCGCTTACATTGATAACGAAAATTCCGATTATAAGTGCAAGAACAAAAGACAATGCTATGATAATTATCTTTTTCATAAAAAATCTTCTTTCTTTTTATTTTTCAGATTTTGCCCATACAAAATAATTATAACATTTAATTCCTTATAATTCAACGATATTTATGTATAAAATCATTTTGAAACCTCTGACTTTTTTAGGGAGGACTACCGATAAAAAACACCGCAGTACATAAAAGTACCACGGTGTTTTTAATTTATCTTTCGGTAATTATCTTATATGTTTCGGGGCGTCTGTCACGGTAAATTCCCCATGAAAGCTGTTTTTCCCTTATATCGTCAAGGTCGAAGGTTTCTGTGAGGACTGCGTCGCCCTCTCTTTCGGCAGAAGAAAGAATTCCGCCTGTTTCATCGGTTATGAATGATGAACCATAGAAGATAAGCGATGAATTCTGTCCGCCGTTTTCTTCTGTTGCGGTAACATCTTCTTTTCCGTATCTGTTAGCCGCAATAACGGGAACGATATTAGCCGCCGAATGTCCCTGCATAGCCCTTCTCCAATGAGGCATACTGTCGCTTTCAAGGATGGGTTCAGAGCCTATTGCGGTAGGGTAGAAGATAAGTTCAGCACCCATAAGTGCCATCGCTCTTGCTGTTTCGGGAAACCACTGGTCCCAGCAGATTCCTACGCCGATTTTTCCGTATCTTGTATCCCATACCTTAAAACCTGTATTGCCGGATGTGAAATAGAATTTTTCCTGATAATAGTGGTCATCGGGGATGTGTGTTTTTCTGTAAACGCCGAGAATTTCTCCATCGGCGTCGATTACTGCAACAGAGTTGAAAAGTGTATTGCCGTCTTTTTCATAAAAACTTATGGGCATTACAACAGAAAGCTCCTTACAGATTTTTCTGAAATGGATTACCGCATCATTTTCTTCGGTTTTCTTTGCAAAATCATAGTAGTCATATCTTCTTTCCTGACAGAAATACTGTCTTTCAAAAAGTTCGGGCAGAAGAATTATCTGTGCACCCTTTTCTGCCGCTTCTCTTACGAGTTTTTCGGCTTTTGCTATGTTTTCACTGACAATTCTACTGTTATTCATCTGAATTGCCGCAACGGTAACTTTACGCATTTATTTCAACGCTCCTTTCGGTATCTGCTGAGTGATACAGTGGATATTTCCACCACCGACAATGATATTTCTTGCCTTTATGGGAACGATTTTTCTTCCCTTGCATACTTTTTCCATTATAGAAACAGCAAGTCTGTCGCTTTCTTCGTTTTCACCCGAAAACTGCGGGAGAATTACTGAATTATTTGAAAAATAGAAATTGACATAAGATGCCGCAAGGCGTTCGCCCACATCTCTTACATCTTCGCCTTCTTCGAAAACATAGCCTTCCATATCTTCTTCTGAAACGCATACGGGTGTTTTCGGAATGGGAAGTTTGTGGATTGTTATTTTTCTTCCCTTAGCGTCGGTTTCTGATGAAAGATAGTCATAACAAGCCTTTGAAAGAGGATACTGAGGGTCGGTTTCGTCATCTGTCCAGGCGAGAACTACCTCGGCAGGACCTATAAAAGCGCAGACATTGTCAACATGTTCATTTGTTTCATCGTTGTAAATTCCGCGGGGAAGCCATAAAACCTTTTCTCCGCCGAGATATTTACATAATGTTTCTGTAATTTCTTCTTTTGAAAGGTCAGGGTTTCTTCCCGCGCTTAAAAGACAGCTTTCGGTTGTCATAATTGTTCCTTCGCCGTCAGAATGAATCGAGCCGCCTTCCAAAACAAAAGGCGATGCATCATAATAATCACAGTCGATAGAATCCATAAAAGAAACGGCAAGTCTGTCATCTTTATCATAGTCTTTATAAAGACCGTCAAAATCTCCGCCCCAGGCATTAAAACGCCAGTTTATACCGCGTACACTTTTTCCGTCGGTAACGAATGTCGGCGCAGTATCTCTTGCCCAGGCATCATCCTGAGGGATTTTTGTTATGATGACATTATTATTTTCTGAAAATATTTCTTTCGCCTTTTCTTCGGTGTTATCGCTGACTATAAGAAAAACCTTTTCATCTTCTGAAATGGCATTTATAATTTCAGTAAATGTCTTTACAGCAGGAACGGCATTGTGTGGCCATGAGCCTTTTCTTTCGGGAAAGATAAGAATTGTGCCGTCATGCTTTGAATATTCGGCGGGCATATAAAAGCCGTCGTTTTTAGGGAGTGAACTTATTTTAATCAAGATAAACGCTCCTTGAAGTCATTATATGAAAAACGCTTTATAATTTCATATTCTCCGTTTTCACGAAGTATCGCAATATCGGGTAAAGGCATTCCGTTGAAGGTATTATTCTTTACCATAGAATAGATTGCCATATCCATAAAGATGAGCTTGTCGCCTATATTAAGAGGCTCATCAAAACTGTATTCGCCGATAACATCTCCTGCGAGGCAGGTCTGTGAACCCAAACGATATGAATATTTTTTCTCGCCGTTTTCACCCGACATATAAAGGGGAGGGCGATAGGGCATTTCGAGAACATCGGGCATATGACAAGCAGCCGATGTGTCAAGAATTGCTATGGGCATATCGTTTTCTGTTATATCGAGAACGGTTGTTACAAGATAACCTGCGTTTAAAGCAAACGCCTCACCGGGTTCTATAAACACTTCGAGATTGTATTTTTCTTTTACTCTCTTTATGCATAAGAGGAGTTTTTCAATGTCGTAATCATCTCTTGTTATATGATGACCGCCACCGAAATTTATCCACTCCATATCATAAAGATATTTTCCGAACTTTTCTTCGATAGCCGAAAGAGTTTTTTCAAGGTCGTCGGAATTCTGTTCGCAAAGGGTATGAAAATGTATTCCCGAAACGCCTGTAAGGTCGATTTCAGCGAAGTTTTTAAGTGTTATTCCGAGTCTTGATTTAGGAGAACAGGGGTCATAGATTTCGTGACCTTCCTGCGTTGAACATTCGGGGTTTATTCTGAGACCTATCTTCTTTCCCGCAGAAAGAATTTTATCTCTGTATTTATAAAGCTGATTTTTTGAATTTAAGATGATATGTCCGCAATAAGAAATTATTTCGTCCATTTCATCTTCTCTGTAAGCAGCGGAAAAAACATGGTTCTCTTTGCCCATATTTTCAAAGCCGAGCTTAGCTTCATAAAGACCACTACAAGCTGTTCCGCTTACATATTCAGCGATCGTAGGATAAAGCGAGAAGGCTGAAAAAGCCTTCTGCGCAAGTAGTATCTTAGCACCCGATTTTTCTTCGACACTTTTAAGAATAGAGAGATTTTCTCTTATCTTCTTTTCGTCGATTACATACGCGGGGGTGGGTGCACTTTTTAATATATCAAGAATTTTCTTTTCCATAACTTATTCAACCGTAACGGGATTTTCGTCAACAACCCAGGGAAGACCATATTTACCCAGCATATCCATATAAGGATCGGGATCGAATTCTTCGACATTATAAACGCCTGCTTTGTTCCATGTTCCGCTCATAACCATAGCTGTTCCTATCATAGCGGGAACTCCTGTTGTATATGAAACCGCCTGTGCGCCTGTTTCTTTATAACATTCCTGATGGTCGCAGACATTGTAGATGTAGATTGTCTTTTCCTTGCCGTCTTTGATTCCCTTGAAGATACAGCCGATATTTGTCTTGCCGACTGTACGAGGTCCTAATGATGCAGGGTCGGGGAGAAGTGCTTTAAGGAACTTTATAGGAACGATTTCTCTTCCTTCAAACATAACGGGAGTAGTAGAGAGCATACCTACATTCTGTAAGCAGTTCATATGCATAAGATAACTCTGACCGAATGTCATGAAGAAACGAATTCTCTTTACCCCTGGGATATTCTTTGCGAGAGATTCGATTTCTTCGTGGTGAAGAAGATACATATCCTTCATACCAACGCCTTCGAAATTATATTCTCTCTTGATTTCCATAGGCTTTGTTTCAACCCATTTGCCGTTTTCCCAGTATGAGCCGTTTGCTGAAACTTCACGAAGATTGATTTCGGGGTTGAAGTTTGTTGCAAAGGGATAACCGTGGTCACCGCCGTTGCAGTCCAAGATATCAATATAATGAATTTCATCAAAGTAGTGTTTAAGAGCATAAGCAGAGAAAACACTTGTAACGCCTGGGTCAAAGCCTGTGCCTAAAAGTGCTGTGAGGCCCTTTTCCTTGAACTTATCCATATAAGCCCACTGCCATGAATAATCGAAGTATGCAGTAAATCCCTTTTCCTTGCATCTCTTTTCATAGATTGCTCTCCACTCGGGGTCATCTGTATCTTCTGCTTCATAGTTTGCTGTGTCAACATAGTTTGCGTTACATTCCAGACAAGCATCCATAATAGTAAGGTCCTGATAAGGAAGTGCAACATTTAAAACTGTGTGGGGCTTAACTTCTTTCATAAGTGCAACGAGTGAATCAAAGCTGTCAGCGTCAACTGTTGCTGTCGAGAGTTTTGCTGATGTCTTGTCTTTGAGAATTTCAACCAGAGCATCACACTTTGACTTTGTTCTGCTTGCTATGCAGATATCTGTAAAAAGAGGGTTCTGACAACATTTGTGAATAGCAACTGTAGCAACTCCGCCACAACCGATAACAAGTAATTTCATAATTTTCTATCTCCTTTAAAATCAGTTTTTCTTTTCTTCTTCTATGAGTAAATCTTCAACATATTTAGGAAGCATAAATGCACCTCTGTGAAGATTTGCTGAATAATACCATGTTTTAAGACCGCGTTTTTCCCAACGGACAGGGTCGAAATCACGAAGAGGATGATATTTTTTAGATGCAAATCCGAAAAGCCAGTATCCTGAAGGGCAGGTAGGAATATGTGCCTGATAAACCCTGCTTATCGGGAAACTTCTGAATGCTTTTCTGTGCATCGTTCTGCAACTTTCTTCATCGACATCAAAGAAAGGACTTCCGTGCTGATAAACCATTATGCCGTCTTCCTTGAGTGCTTTATAACAGCTTCCGTAGAATTCTTTTGTGAAAAGACCTGCGGTATAGCCCAAGGGGTCTGTCGAGTCGTTGATGATAAGGTCATACTGATCCTGTTTTCCGCGGAGAAAACGAAGCCCGTCTCTGTAAAAAATATTTACACGTGGGTCGTCAAGACCTTTTGCGTTATCGGGGAAAAATTCACGACATACATTTACGAAAAGTTCATCGGGTTCAACAACATCGATTTCTTCGATTTCGTCGTAGTATGAAAGTTCTCTCGCAACGCCACCGTCACCACCGCCTATTACGAGAACTTTTTTAACCGAGGGGTGAACCGCCATCGGAACATGTACTATCGTTTCGTCATATGTGAATTCGTCTTTTTCGGAAAAGATAACGCTACCGTCTGAGGTTAAGAATCTTCCGAATTCGACAGAGTCAAAAATGTCAATTCTCTGAAAATCGCTTGTTCCGCTGAAAAGCTGTTTTTCAACTCTTATCGACATCTTGACATTATTTGTATGCATTTCAGAAAACCAGAAATCCAAAATTTAGCCCTCCTTCAAAACGTTGAGAGTTTTAAGTTCGCAGTCTTCGGGGCCCTGAATGGAGCATCCCTTTTCCTTTGCGAAAAGCATATAATCTGTAAGTTCATTTGTAATCATTTCGCCGGGTGCGAGAATAGGTATTCCGGGAGGGTAACACATAACAAATTCCCCACAGATTTTTCCTGCTGTTTCCTTAATGGGAAGCTGTTTCTTTTCAGAATAGAATGCCTTCTGTGGAGTTGCCGCAACTATGGGTGAAATATATTCTGAATTGTGGATGTGTGTTACTTCCTTTGAATAAAGACGCTTTATGTCTTCGAGCGCACCCACAAGGCGTTCGATTTCCTGAATTCTGTCGCCTATCGAGATATATGCGAGGATGTTTCCTATATCGCCGAATTCAATCTGAATATCGTATTCATCACGTAAAAGGTCATAGATTTCAATACCTGTAAGACCTATATCCCTTGTATATACAGAAAGTTTTGTAACGTCATAGTCATAAACACTTGTTCCGTTTACAAGGTCTTTTCCGTAGGCGTAATATCCGCCTATGGAATTTATTTCATCTCTTGCGTATTCAGCGAGAGATGCTACTTTTTCAAAAGACTCTCTTCCTCTCAAAGCAAGGTTTCTTCTTGAAATATCAAGGCTTGATAAAAGAAGATAAGATGCACTTGTTGTCTGTGTAAGATTTATAATCTGTTCAACATATCTTATGTTGATGTTTTCGTTTACAAGAAGCATTGAACTCTGCGTCAGACTTCCGCCTGATTTGTGCATCGAAACCGCTGCCATATCAGCGCCCGCTTCCATAGCGGACATAGGCAGGTTTTCGTGGAAATAAAGATGAGTCCCGTGTGCTTCGTCAACAAGAACCTGCATTCCGTGGCTGTGTGCGAGTTCGACAATCGCCTTCATATCAGAGCATATTCCGTAATATGTAGGGTTATTGACAAAAACCGCAACGGCATCGGGATTTTTTTCAATAGTTTCTCTCAGTCTGTCAATGTTCATACCGAGAGCAATACCTATTCTTTCGTCAACATCGGGGTTTACATAAACAGGCTCAGCACCGCAGAGAACGAGAGCGTTAAGAACACTCTTATGAACATTTCGGGGAAGGATAATCTTATCCTTTGCCTTACAGGTAGCAAGAATCATCGTCTGAACGGATGATGTTGTTCCGCTTACCATAAAGAATGCGTGCGCAGCACCGAAAGCATCGGCTGCGAGTTGTTCTGCCTGATAGATTACAGAAACGGGATGACATAAGTTGTCAAGCGGTTTCATTGAGTTTACGTCAATCCCAACGCACTGTTCGCCCAAAAGTTTAACGAGTTCGGGATTTCCTCTTCCTCTTTTGTGTCCCGGAACATCAAAGGGAACAATTCTCTGTCTTCTTAGTCTTTCAAGTGCCTCATAAACGGGGGCTGATTTCTGATTTTCAATATTCATTCTGCATCTTTCCAATCCGAGAAAAATAAAAAAGCAGGTTGTCATAAAAGCAACCTGCTGTCAATAACGCGAAATAACAGCCCCTTATGGCTGTATTTTTCTTTCGGACACTACTGCCGATTATACCTTATTGACCGTTTCACAAGTGACTTTCTGATTATAAAGTTATCATCTTATAAAATTTGGGCTTTTAACCCAATCAATAATGCGATGAAATCATCGCTTCGGCATCTGACCCGCCTGTCCGTATGGGCTTTTCTCCTGCTATCGCAGAAGACGGTCCTGTTGTTTTTTTACAACAGACTCATACTATCATAATAAAGAAAAAATGTCAATAGTTGTCGCAAAAGTTTAAAAAAAATTAATATAAAACAAAAATCTTGCACTTTCTGCGTCGTTAAACTCGCTCGGAATATCCGCATATTCCTTCGCTCGTTTGCCTAGCATAAAGCACAATCTTTTTGTTTTATTGAATGTGGAGTATACGCCTGCGGTGGCTCACCGCTCGCTCGTTTGCCTGGCATAAAGCACAATCTTTCTGCTTTACCGCGTGGTCGCGGAGAACATATCGTTACGGACTTTGTTGAGGATAACAAAAAGAACTCGGAAATAACAACCATTGTTTCTGAGTTTTCACGCGTGGTCGCGGAGAACAAAAAACGGCATCAGAAATCCGATGCCGTTAGTTTTTTACTTTATATCCCAGGGGTCCTGATTATCGCCTGATGTATCTGTATAATCCGAGCCTGTATACTGTGAATAATCGGGAGCGGGGTATTCGCTTGTGTTCAGAGAATCCATACCCGTCTGCTGATCATCCGCTAAATTGACTACTTTAATACCTTGTTCTTTCGCTATATTCAGTATATTGTTTATATCTTCTTCTGATGTGAATGTTCCGTTCATCATCCGGGTTGTAGGTTTGTTGTATGCATAAGCCTCCTTGGAAACATCATCCTCGGGAGCATATGTATAATCTCTTCTGCTTGTTATAAATGAGCTTATTACAGATATTATTGAGAAAACTACAACACCGCCCCAGATAAGTATAAATACTCCGGTGGTAAGTAAACCTTCAACATCTGCGCCACCTTTCATAAAGCGGGTTTCCGCATCAGAGAACATAGCTATAAGGTCGTCTGAAAGGGGAGTACTGCTTCTTGAAAGTTCCTCATAGAAATCATCGTTGAATTTATCCATTTTACTGTCTGAAAGTATCT
The DNA here is from genome assembly GCA_017536405.1 of Oscillospiraceae bacterium. Classification (GTDB taxonomy): domain Bacteria; phylum Bacillota; class Clostridia; order Oscillospirales; family Ruminococcaceae; genus RGIG4131. The sequence continues at coordinate 12,286 of JAFXHL010000027.1, read as the reverse complement.
TTATGGTATCGTCACCTATGATACATTCCCATGACCAGTCGAGATAGTCGTCATCCTCATAATAATATTCGGAATAAACGAGAAGGAAATGTTCTTCATCATAGAACATATCATAATATTTTTCGAGAGAGTAATTTTCTAGGCTGTCGTATCTTACCCAGTCATCGTGGCTTAATGTCAGAACATGAGGACAGATACCTGTTTTCTGATGAAAATCCCTGAGCGTTTCTGTGACTGCTCTTTCGTTGTCGATAACATCTATTGTATCCGTTATATATGATGTTTCATAGGAAACATTTGATACAAGGGGTTTAGGGGGTAAAAATTCATTAGAGAATGTTCCGAACAGCATAAATATCGGAAAAATAAAAGGAATTAAGAAAAAAAGTGTGAATATAAGTGAGAAAACCGATTGTTTCCTCATCGGTCTGTCAGTATAGATATACTGTGTATTTCCGTGTCTGTCGAGATATGAGTATCTCATAGCGCCGGGAAAGCGTGTTCTCGAAATTCTTCTCGAACTGCTTCTTCCGCCTCTTCCGCCACGACTTCCGCCACCACGGCTTCCACCACCGCGACTTCCGCCACCACCACTTCTTGCCATAGCATTTTTCTCCTTTTCAACAAAAATTTTCTACATTATAACACAATTTTTTATAAATGTATAGACTAAAATAAAATTTTGGTGTATAATAACTATAACTAAGTATTTTTAAGAGGTTTATTTTTATGAAGGGTCTTGTTCTTGAAGGCGGCTCGATGAGAGGGATGTTCTCGGCGGGCGTTATGGATGTTTTTATGGAAAACGGAATTGAATTTGATGGTGCTGTCGGTGTTTCGGCAGGCGCTGTTTTCGGATGCAACTATAAATCAAGACAGATAGGCAGAGCAATAAGATACAACAAGCGCTTCTGCAACGACCCGCGATATGCATCTTTCCGTTCGCTGATAAAAACGGGCGATATCTATGGTGCCGATTTCTGTTACAGACAGATTCCCGATGAACTTGATGTCTTCGATACAGAAACATTCAGTAAGAATCCTATGGATTTCTATGTTGTCGCAACGGATATGGATACAGGAAAACCCGTTTACCATAAATGTAAGGACGGCGGAAAAGAAGATATAGAATGGATGCGTGCATCTGCATCAATGCCTCTTGTTTCAAGAACTGTAAAGATAGGGAATTACTCCCTTTCAGACGGCGGAACATCAGATTCTATCCCCGTTAAGTTTATGATAAGAAAGGGATATGACAAAATCGTTGTTATCCTTACCCAGCCCGAAGGATTTGTCAAAAAGAAGAATAAACTCATCCCTGTAATAAAAATGACAATGAGGGATAAACCGAATTTTATAAAGGCGATTTCAGTAAGACACAAGATGTATAACAAGACACTTGCCTGCATAAAAAAACTTGAAGAAAGCGGAAGAATTCTCGTTATCAGACCGCCTGAGGCGCTTAACATCGGTGCGGTTGAACATAATCCCGATGAACTTGAAAGGGTTTACAGATTGGGCAGAAAAATCGGCGAGGAATATCTCGGCAAAGTAAAGGAATATCTTTTATAACCGAAAGGAAGATTTTATATGAGAACTACTATCAGAGGAAGAATAATGCGTCTTTGCGCGGTTGCTGTTATAGCGACAGGTCTTTTGATGACGCTTGTTTCAACGATAGGCGCTAAGAAGGTTTCTTATGGTGATGGCGTCAAACTCGGAAGTAATATTTCAGAAAGCGTTGCTTCATCGCTTGAAGGCGAATATGAATATCTCCTTGAGGCTATGCAGGAGGGAGAAGATTCGGCATTTGAAAATTTAAGTTATCTTTCAGATGACCTTTATGACCTTGAGGATTATGTCGCGATAACATCATCAATCCCTGAGGGAGAGATGACATTCCTCCCTGCTGTTGAGAATGAGGCTAATGAGGTCGTAACACTTGTAGCATATAACGACGGAACAGATATACTTTTAGGCGAACTTACATATGATTATCTCGGCGCCTATATTTCGGGAATGTCCGGAAAGGAAGGCGAACTTGTATTCGTTGCCGACGCTTATGGAAATATCGTTATAACATCGGGCGAAATCAAGGAAGAAATGACAGCCGATAAGGCATATAAATTCACAGACCTTATGACATCAGTCATTGAAAGCGAAGGAGAGGCTTTTGATACAGAAAGCAAATTCTTCGGCGGAGATACACTCATCTGTTCATACGAAATCAGTGGGGGACTTTATGTAGTCTATGCCGCAGGTCACGACCAGATTTTAAAGTCATATAATTTTCTTAAAACAGTTCTCATAATTATTTTTGTAGTAAGTGTAATTGCAACGCTTGTATGCTCATTTATAGTTGCGGGACAGATTTCAAAACCTGTTTCAGACGCCGCTAAAAGACTTACACTTCTTTCTGAAGGCGATATCAAATCAAAGTGTGAAGAAAACGAAAGAGGCGACGAAACACAGGTTCTTTATGAATCACTCGCAAGAACTGTTGAAACACTTTCACTCTACATAGGCGATATACATAATGTTTTAACAGAACTTTCAAAGGGTAACCTCAATGTAAAGAGCGATGTTGAATACTCGGGCGACTTTATCGATATAAGAAAATCGCTCGACGGAATAAGCGATAACCTTAAAACAACAATGTCGAAGATAAACACAGTCGGAAGTCAGGTTTTAAACGGCTCGAATTCTCTTACATCAGGAGCACAGCTTCTCGCTGAAAACGCATCACACGAAGCCGCTTCAATTGAACAGATAAACTCAATGACATCTGATATCAAGTCGACTGTTGACAGAAACAGTGAAGATACCGAAAAGGCATCAAGACTTATGGAAAGCGTTGTTGAAAGCATTGATAACGGCGGAAGAACAATCTCTGAAATGACAAGGTCGATGGAAGAAATCAAGGCTACATCAGATGAAATTCAGAATATCGTTGAAGTTATCGAAGACATTGCATTCCAGACAAATATCTTAGCCCTCAATGCCGCAGTTGAAGCCGCAAGAGCGGGCGAAGCGGGACAGGGATTTGCGGTTGTTGCCGATGAAGTAAGAACACTCGCGGCGCGTTCATCGGAAGCCGCACAGGAAACTATGGAACTTATCGAAAAGAGCAGTCTTGCCGTTAATCATGGTGTTAAGGTTGCCGAAGAAACAGAACAGTCGTTTGATATAATCAGCGAATCAATCGACGAATTCTCACAGCTTATGGAAAATATTTCAGAAGCATCAAGAGAACAGGCTGTTGCGATAAACGAAATCAATACAGGTCTTGAAAACATAACAAACGCTATTCAGTCAAATTCCGCGTCGGCAGAAGAAAGTGCCGCATCAAGCAATTATTTAAGAGAACAGGCGGTAGCATTGCAGAAAGAAGTCTCAAGATTCAAGGTTTAAAAAAAATGCCACATATCCGAAAATTCGGGTATGTGGCTTTGATTTTGGCATAATATACTATAATTTTTTCAACCTGCCTGTTGTCATTTGTATTGAAAATGACGATTATTTCTGCTTTTGGTTGACTTTATCATAATGATGTGATAACATAATCACATATGATTTTTATTTTGAGGAGTATTGGTTATGAATTTTAAGAAGTTTACAGCAATCGCTGTTGTAGGGCTCACACTTGTTGCGGCTCTCATCGGATGTGCTGACCAGAAAAAAGAAGACAACACATTTACAGTCGGTTTCGACCAGGATTTCCCTCCCTTCGGCTATGTTGACGAAGACGGCGGATACACAGGCTTCGATATCGAAATGGCAGAAGAATGTGCTAAGCGCATGGGCAAGGAAATCAAGCTTCAGCCTATCGACTGGAACTCAAAGGACCTTGAACTTTCTTCAGGCTCAATCGACTGTATCTGGAACGGCTTTACAATGAACGGCAGAGAAGACAAATACACATGGACATCTGCTTATATGGATAACTCACAGGTATTCGTTGTAAAGGCTGATTCGGGAATAAAGACACAGGCTGATCTCGCAGGAAAGTATGTTACAGCACAGGCTGACTCAGCAGCGCTCAACGCACTCAACGGCGAAGAATTCGCAGACCTTAAGGCGTCTTTCAAGGAACTTATGACATGTTCACAGTATAACACAGCATTTATGGACCTTGACGCCGGTTCAGTTGATGCAATCGCTATGGATATCGGCGTTGCAAGATTCCAGATGGAAGGCAGAGAAGGCGAATTCGTTATTCTCGAAGAACCTATCGTTGAAGAACAGTATGGCGTTGGTTTCCTTCTCGGAAACACAGAACTCCGCGATGAAGTTCAGGCAACACTTGAAGAAATGGTCAAGGACGGCACATTCGCAAAGATTTCTGAAAAGTGGTTCGGTTATGATGTCTGCACAATCGAAGTAAGCGAAGACGAAGAATAATCTTTTAAACAAAAAATCAAGGGCATCTGAACGAAAGTTCATCTTGCCCTTTTTTACTTTAATTTTATCGATGGGGAGTTTTGGATATGAGTTTTGCAACAATGCTTAAAGAACTTCTGACGGGTCTTGCAACTTCGTTCGGAATTTTCGCTCTTACACTTTTGTTTTCTCTTCCTTTAGGACTTGTTGTCGCTTTCGGAAGAATGTCTAAAAATAAGATAATAAGCGCTATAACACAGGTATACATATCCATTATGAGAGGAACTCCTCTTATGCTTCAGCTTCTTGTTGTTTTTTACGGACCTTATTATATGTTCGGAATTTCACTTCATCCGACATACCGCTTTATTTCGGTAATCATAGGCTTTTCACTCAACTATGCGGCATATTTCGCAGAAATTTATCGTGGCGGAATTGAATCTATCCCCAAAGGACAGTATGAAGCGGCACAGGTGCTTTGCTATACAAAATCACAGTGTTTCGGAAAGATAATTCTACCTCAGGTTATAAAGAGAATTACTCCCGCTGTTACAAACGAAGTTATAACTCTTATTAAGGATACATCACTCGCATTCACACTTTCTATCCCCGAAATGTTTACAAACGCAAAGGCTATCGCGGCTGCCGAAAAATCAATGGTGGCATTCGTTGCGGCAGGTATTTTCTATTATATCTTCAACCTTGTCGTTGCGACAGTTATGAGAAAAATCGAAAAATCAATGGAATATTATAACTAACCGAAAGGGGACTAAGAGATGAGCGTATTTGAAATAAAGAATGCAAGAAAATCCTTTGGCGACCTTGAGGTTTTAAAGGATATATCGGTATCTGTCGAAAAGGGAGAAATTGTTTCTATTATAGGGCCTTCAGGCTCAGGAAAATCAACATTCCTCCGCTGTGCGACAATGCTTGAAAGACTCGACGGCGGAACACTTACATATTCGGGACATACAGTAGCCGAAGATAAGGACGGAAAAGCAGTCTATCTTAAAAATAACGAGCTGAGAAAATATTATTCCGAATTCGGACTTGTTTTTCAGAACTTCAATCTTTTCCCTCATTATAATGTAATGAAAAATATTACAGACCCTCTTCTGACATCCAAAAAAGCGACACCGAAAGAGGCCGAAGAAATCGGAAAGAAACTCCTTGAAAAAATGGGGCTTTCCGATAAAGCAGATTATTATCCTTGTCAGCTTTCGGGCGGTCAGCAGCAGAGAGTTTCAATAGCAAGAGCACTTGCTATGAATTCAAACATCCTCTTTTTCGATGAACCTACATCAGCTTTGGACCCCGAACTTACGGGCGACATTTTAAGAGTAATAAAATCCCTCGCGGCAGAAAAAATGACAATGGTTATAGTTACTCACGAAATCGAATTCGCAAGAAGCGTTTCAGACAGGGTAATCTTTATGTCAGACGGCGTTATCGTTGAAGAAGGCGCCCCCGACGATGTTATTTTAAACCCCAAGAACGAAAGAACAAAGGCGTTCCTCAAAAAGTTTGAAGAAATATAAAAGGGTTTGGATTATGTGGTATGAGGAGGGTTGATTAGATGAAAAGGGTAATATGTGTAATCGTGTTAATTTGTCTTTCTTTTACGCTTTTTGGATGTTCCAAGTCAACAGACAATAAGCCGAATTCTAAAAAAGAATTGGCGAAAGAAATAGTTGCTTGTTTTAATAATGAAGATGTAGAAGGCCTCGAAAATCTTTTTTGTACAGAAATAAGAGAGTCCCATAATCTTAATGAAGATATTCAGATTATGTTTGATTTTGTTGATGGTAAAATTATAGAATATAGCATTGAAAATGGTAGTGAGGGAAAATCAGTTGAAGATGGAATTGTTACAAAGGAAGAGTATGGAGTACAGATTAGAAATACAAAAACAGATACAGAACATAAGTATATTATTGCATATGCTTATCGAAGCGTTGATTTTGAACATCCGGAAAAAGTTGGAGTATCAGTTATATCTGTCAAAGAATATGATGGGGATGATATTGTTCAAGAAAGCAGAGTATCAGCAGGCAAAAATGTTTAAATCGGCGAATATGTTTATTGATAACATTTTCTCATGGAGACCGATAGACGACCAATGGTGGATAACAGAATTTAATTCTAAATAAAAAGGCACCCTACAGGGTGCCTTTTTATTTATCTTTCGACTTGAAAATAAGTGAAACTAAAAATCCGCAGATGACGGCGGCGGAAAGCCCTGCCGCAGCTGAAGTAAATCCACCTGTGAAAGCACCTAAAATCCCCTTTTCGTCAACCGCTTTTCTTACGCCTTCCGCGAGAAGATTTCCGAAACCCGTTAACGGAACTGTCGCCCCTGCGCCTGCAAATTCTACAATCGGCTCATAAATTTTAAACGCTCCTAAAACTACTCCCGCAACGACGAAAACCGTCAGTATCCTTGCGGGAGTGAGCTTTGTGTAATCAATCAAAAGCTGACCTATAAGACAAAACGCTCCGCCTATTAAAAATGCCCATAGATAATCATAAAAACTACCCATTGTCATCACCCTTCCGATACTCGTGTGAAATGTGTATAAGATGCGCAATTCCGGGGATGCTCTCTCCCTGCTGTGATGCCGTTGTTGACATCAAAGCCCCCGTTGCGATAAAAAGCATATCCTTTATATCGCCGTTTTTTATCATAGGAAGAAAATGTCCGCATAAAATACTTGCCGAACATCCGCAACCCGAACCGCCCGAATGAACATCCTGCTTTTCTCTGTCAAACATCATCTTTCCGCAGTCCATATGTTTACTGCGGATGTTTATCCCGTCTTTTTCTAAAAGCTCATATAAAAGTTCACTGCCGACAAATCCCAAATCCCCTGTGACGATACAGTCATAATCAGAAGGGGATGTTTTTGTGTCTTTTAAGAATGTTGTTATCGTATAGGCGGCGGCAGGAGCCATAGCGGCACCCATATTGTTGGCGTCGGTAATGCCTAAGTCAACTATTTTTCCTATTGTAACTCCTCTGATATAGGGGGCAGTTCTTTCGGGGGTAACAAGAGCGGCACCCGAGGCTGTGCAGGTCCATTGGGATGTGGGAGTCCTCTGTCCACCATAGGAAAGAGGTAGTCTGAATTGTCTTTCTGCACTTCCGAAATGAGATGATGTAACTGCAACTATCTTCCCTCCTAAATTATTATCGGTCATAACGGCAGAAAGAAGCAGGGTTTCTGCCATAGTCGAACAAGCACCATAAACTATGAGAATAGGAATGTTAAGGTCACGAAGACCATAGGTTGTTCCTGTGCACTGATTGAGTAAATCTCCCGCAAACATAAAATCAACATCATCGGGAGTGATATCTGCCTTTTCAAATAAAAGTTCAACCGTTCTTTTCTGCATTTCACTCTCTGCTTTTTCCCAGCTGTCCTGCCCGAAATGACTGTCGTTTTCTACCTTGTCAAAAACATGTCCCATAGGGCCTTCGCCCTCTTTTTTTCCGACTATTGAAGCGAAATAAGTTATGCTCGGCGGATTTGACATAGCGAAGGTATTTTTTGATATTTTGACTGACATTTTAAAAAAGTCCCCCATAAATCATTTTCAAGGATAGTTTTCCATTTTAAAAAGCATTTATTCATTGTTATATTATAAAGTTTTCTGCATATACTTTTTAAAAAGAATAAGGGGGACTTTTTATGGAAAAACGCTCACTTGCGTTATGGCAGTTCGGCGGATATGTCTTTACTTCCGCCTTGGGAACACTTCTTCATTTTTTATACGATTTAACAGGGGAGAGTGTGGCAGTATCGTTCTTCTCGGCAGTCAACGAATCAACATGGGAACATATGAAACTGCTTTTCTTTCCGATGTTTTTATTCTCGCTTTTTGAGTATCGTTTTTTAAAAGAAGAATACGAGAATTTCAGAGCAGTCAAGCTTATCGGAATACTCATAGGACTAATTCTCATTCCCGTTTTCTATTACACTTATACGGGAATTTCAGGAGTTACGGTTGATTTTATAAACATAGCGATTTTTTATATTTCAGGCGCCATAGCATATTTTATCGAAACTAAACTTATGAAAAAGGGAGTGGGCAGAAAATTCCCTCAGAAGATAGTTTTTCCGATACTTACAGGAATTGCGATTTTATTTGTTGTATTCACATTCTTCACGCCCGAAATACCGCTGTTTAAAGACCCCGTAACAAAAACATACGGCATATAGCGGTGAGTCACCACCGACATATCGTTACGGAGTTTGGTATATAAATAACTTTGTGGCTCGGTAACGATAGATTTACAAAACCCAAACAAAAAAGCACCCTTTTATAAGGGTGCTTTTTATTATACCTTTTTCCATGTGGATGGTGCGAAAAGCGTTATAATCGGGAAAAGTTCGAGTCTTCCTGTAAGCATAGCAAGAGAGAAGATGAATTTGCTTAAAGGCGAGAATGATGAGAAATTCCCCGTAGGGCCGACGATACCAAGCCCCGGACCTATATTGTTGAATGTTGCCGCAACAGATGTGAATGCTGTTATTATGTCAACAGATTCTATCGCTGAAATCATAATAAGGAAAATCGTGAATAATGCGATATAGATGAAGAAATAGTTTGTAACACTTCTCACTGTATCCTTTTCAACGGGTTTTCCTTCAAAGCGGATTGAATATACGGAATTCGGCTGGAAGATATATTTTATCTCACGAAGGCCATTCTTTATAAGAAGAATTAGTCTTGAAATTTTAAGACCGCCGCAGGTAGACCCTGCACATCCGCCGATAAACATAAGAAGAACGAGAATAACTTGTGAAAACGGAGGCCATTTGTCAAAATCAGCCGTTGCAAATCCCGTTGTTGAGATAACCGTTGCAACAGAAAATGCGGAATCTCTTATTGCGTCGCCTATTGATTCATACATTGATGAAACATTTATCGTTATTGTTGCTATCGAGAACGCAATTATTCCTAAAAATGCCCATAATTCCTCACTCTTTATCGCTCTTAAAATATTACCTGTGATGATAAGATAGAATATGTTGAAGTTTACTGAAAAAAGAATCATAAAAACAGTTATTACTATTTCTATATAAGGGCTTCCGTAAGCGGCAATGCCTGCATTCTTTATTGAAAATCCGCCTGTTCCCGCTGTTGCAAAGGAATGACATAAACTATCGAAGAAAGGCATTCCGCCAACAAGCAGAAGTATGAATTCGATAGTTGTTAAAACTATATATATAGCATACATTATTGTCGCTGTCTGTTTGAGTTTTGGAACAAGTTTTCCGACTGTGGGCCCTGGGGATTCCGCCCTCATTATATGCATCATTCTTGTTGATTTCATATCTGACTGCGGCAGGATTGCAAGAACGAAAACAAGAATTCCCATTCCGCCTATCCAGTTTGTAAAGCTTCTCCAGAAGGCCATTCCTCTGTCGAGAGATTCAACCTCTGTTAGTATAGACGAACCTGTTGTTGTAAATCCCGAAACGGTTTCAAAGAAAGCGTCGATAAAAGATGGAATCTGACCGCTTATATAAAAAGGCAGACATCCGAAAAAAGAGAGTAAAAGCCATGCGATACCGACTGCTGCGAAGCCGTCTTTCGGGCGCATAAAACTCTTTTCGGGCGGATTAGTTGAGATAATTGTCGAAATCAGAAGAAGCGAGATAATGACAACTGCAAATGCAAATCCCGATTTTTCGCCATAGACAAGCGAGATTATAAACGGGAATATCATAAGTAGCCCTTCTGCTCGGAGTATTCTGCCCATAACATAAACAAGCATTCTGTAATTCATAAAATTCTCCTATGCAAGAATGTCATCCATTTTGGTAAGTCCTTCGTTTGTTGTAACGATAATTACTCTGTCGCCGAGTTCAATGGTTGTATTACCGTTAGGAAGGATAACTGTATTCTGTCGCTTTATACAAGCAATAAGAATATTCGGCTTTAAAGGAATATCTTTTAAGGGAATACCGAATTTCTGGAAATCTCCCTCTCTCATAGAAAACTCGATAGCCTCTGCGTTGTTGTCAACTATCTTATGGAGGGTTTCTATATTGCTTTCGGATTCGGCATTTCCTATCGAACGGACAAATCTTACTATATTATTTGCCAAAAGGAATGTAGGAGAAATGATACTGTTGTTGCTGTCAACCTGAGGCATCATTGAAACAAGCGAATTTCTTGAAACCTTTGTTATTATCTTTCCGACATTTCTCGAACCTGCGAAAAGTGAAATGATGATATTTTCTTCGTCGATATTTGTAAGCATAACGCAGGCGTCCATATCGTCAATACCCTCTTCGATAAGAACATCACCGTCTGTTCCGTCGGCATTGACAATAACCGCTTTGGGAAGGAAATTGGCGAGTTCCTCACAGCGTTCTGCGTCGGTTTCGATTATCTTTACATCAATGCCCTGTTTAAGAAGCATCCTTGAAAGATAGAATGCGATTTTACTTCCTCCTATAATCATAACCGAACGGATTTTTTTCTTTAAGAGGTTAAGTTCCCTGAAAAAGAGGAGAAGTTCTGAATGAGAAGCGATGATATATATAATATCTCCTGCTTTTATTTCAAAATTACCCGAAGGGATTACAACATCCTCTCCGCGTTTGGCGGCGCATATCAGCGTCTGTACTTTACTGTGGCTGCGAAGGTCACAGAGAAGTGTTCCCTCTAAAGGATGACCGTCTGTTATCGCGATTTCGGCTATGTCGATAGACCCGCCCGCGAACTTTTCAAGTTTCAAAGCAGAGGGGAATCGGATAATGCGGTAAATTTCTTCTGCGGCATTGAATTCGGGGTTTGCTATCATTGTAATGCCGAGTTCGTTATATACAGACCCTGCCTTAACGGCATATTCGGGATTTCTTATTCTGGCGATTGTGTTTTTAACACCCATTTTCCTTGCGAGAACGCATACAAGCATATTTGTTTCATCGGTTGATGCGGATGCGATTAAAATATCGGTGTTCTTGATATCGGCTTCATCCAGAACATCAAGGCTTACTCCGTTTCCACATACACCCATAACATCATATTTGTTTACAACATCATTTATGAGCTTCTGATTCTTGTCAATGACAGTTACATCATGACCTTCTCTTGAAAAGAAATTAGCGAGAGTAACACCTACTTTTCCTATTCCGACAATGATAATCTTCATAAGTCCCTCCGAAATAATGTACTACCCGTATGATACCACTTATATATAGCGATGTCAAGAAGAAAAGCTCTGTCGGAAAATCATTCCGAAAGAGCTTCTTCTATAAGTTTTTCAAGGCTTTCCATACTGTCGATTTCTCCGCATCTGTTTCTGAATGACGCGGCATTTTTCATCCCCTTCATATACCATGCGGCGTGTTTTCTTGCTTCTGCCATACCCTTTCTTTCACCCTTGTTTTCAACGATGAGTTCTGCGTGATGAAGAAGAATTTTCATTCTTTCTTCTGCTGTAGGGTCGGGGGTATATGTTCCGTTTTCGAGATATTCTTTTACCTGAGAGAATATCCAGGGCTTTCCATAAGTCGCCCTGCCTATCATAACAAGGTCGCAACCCGTTTCGTCATACATTCTTTTGGCGTCCTCGGGGGAATTTATATCCCCGTTGCCGATAACTGTAATATTTACCGCGTTTTTTACTCTCTGTATAATTTCCCAGTCCGCCTTACCGCTGTAAAGCTGAGTTTTTGTCCTTGCGTGGACAGCGACAGCCGACGCACCGTTATCTTCGGCAATCTTCGCCATTTCTACAGCATTTATGTTATCGAAATCCCATCCCGAACGGATTTTTACAGTAACGGGACATTTCGCAGCAGAAACCGTTGCGGCAATGATTTTTCCCGCAAGCGCGGGGTTTTTCATAAGCGCCGAGCCGCTTCCGTTTCCTGCAACCTTAGGAACG
>JAFXHL010000026.1 GCA_017536405.1 Oscillospiraceae bacterium | reverse complement strand
TGCCCCGTTGGATGTTCTGTTATGGCTTATGACTATTTCGGCTGCGATATGATTGAAGCACCTCACGGTCGTGCTCCCGCTGTTGCAACAGGCGTAAAACGCGCTAATCCCGATAAGTTCGTATTCACATATCAGGGCGACGGTGACCTTGCCGCAATAGGTACTGCTGAAACAGTTCACTCAGCAACAAGAGGAGAAAATATCGTTATCATCTTCGTTAACAACGGAACATACGGTATGACAGGCGGTCAGATGGCTCCTACAACTCTTCCCGGTCAGGTTACACAGACAACACCTTACGGACGTGACCCCAAGATTCAGGGTTACCCTGTAAGAGTATGCGAAATGCTTTCAACTTTAGACGGAACAGCACTCGCACAGAGAGTTGCCGTTGACAGCGTTCCTCACATAAGAGAAGCAAAGAAGGCTATCCGCAAGGCTTTTGAAAATCAGAAGGAAAAGAAGGGCTTTTCAATCGTTGAAGTTCTTTCAACCTGTCCTACAAACTGGGGACTTTCTCCCACAGAGGCTATTGAAAGACTCAGAAACGAAGTAATGCCTTATTACCCTCTCGGTGTTTATAAGGATAAGGAGGGCGAAAACAATGACTAATGAAATCATCCTCGCAGGCTTTGGCGGACAGGGTATCCTCTTCGCAGGAAAGGCTTTAGCTTACGGCGGACTTATCGCTGAAAAGGAAGTTTCATGGCTTCCCTCTTATGGCCCTGAAATGCGTGGCGGAACATGTAACTGTTCTGTATGCGTTTCTGATGAACCCATTGGTTCTCCCCTCGTTAACGACCCCGACCTTTTAATCGTTATGAATACTCCCTCTTTTGAAAAGTTTATAGGAACAGCAAGAAAGGGCGCAAAGGTTTTCGTTGACTCAACAATGGTTGATGTCAAGAGTGACAGAAAGGATGTAGAATGTTTCTACCTCCCCGCAACACAGCTTGCAACAGATAACGGTTTGAATGGTATGGCAAATATCATCCTCCTCGGAAAACTCATCAAGGAAACAGGAATTCTTGACCTTGAAACAGTTGAAAAGGCGATGGCAAAATGTATTCCTCCCAAGAAGGCAAATCTTCTTGAAGCGAATATGAAGGCTATTAAGATTGGCATGAACTACAAGGATTAATAAAACGCCAAATCCGTGGCTTATTTCGTCGTTAAACTCGCTCGGAATACCCGCGTATTCCTTCGCTCGTTTGCCTAGAACTAAACCCCGTCTTTTCGTTTTATGAAAATAAAATCCCCCTCGCAAGAGGGGGATTATTTTTATGCGTTATTATGTTTCGCAAGGAGTTTCGCTTATTGCGATAAGCGACCCACTTTCTACTCGTGTAGAAAGTAGGCAAAGACACGCTCTTGACAGAGGGTCTTTATAAAAGGCTACGCTTTCTAGTTCATTCGCAGTCGGTGTGCAAAATTTATTCAAAAGTTTTGTTTTGAAAAATAAGAAATAAGGTTTTCTTAAATCTATATGTGCTCATTAAAAAGATAAGAAAATCAAATAGAAATATCTTTGAAAATCACACTAATGAGCATATCGGGTAATTAGTTCGTGGTTTCTTTATTTGCAGTAATATTGGCAACGGGTTACTCTGCCGTTGCGAATGGAAATAGGATTACCGCGAGCGCGTGAGCGAGCGCAGGCTCTCCGCAGGAGTGTGCCTTTGCCTACTTTCCGCACAAGCGGAAAGTATGGTCGCCAAAGACTCCGCAGGAGTCGGGGCGAAACAAAAAATCTATCCTATGCAGTAACGTACTTTTTATTGCATTTCCACATAAAATATGTTACAATAGAATATATATGCCATTTAGGGAGGTCAGACTATGGAACTTACCGAAAAAACCATAAAAGAAGAACTTATCTATAAAGGCAGAGTCTTTAATGTCTACAATAATACAGTAACTCTCCCTGACGGCAGAGAAGCGCCGAGAGAGTTTATAGAACATAATGGCGGAGTGTGCGTTTTACCCGTTCTCGATAACGGCGATGTCATTCTCGTAAAACAGTTCCGCTATGGAATAAGAAATACACTTATAGAAATCCCTGCGGGGAAGCTCGAAAAAGGCGAAAACCATAAAGAATGTGGACTTCGCGAACTTAAAGAAGAAATCGGCGCAACACCTAAAGAATTCATCTATCTCGGTGAATGTCTGCCGACTACTGCTTATTTATCCGAAAGAATACATATGTATCTCGCAAAGGGACTTTCTTTTTCAGAACAGCATCTCGATGAAGATGAGTTTCTTGAAATATTAAGAATTCCCTTTGAAGAACTTCTTGCTAAAATCGTTTCAGGCGAAATAAAGGACGCTAAAACTCAGGTTGCCGTTATGAAGGCAAGGATGAGAAACCTTGTGTAGAATCGTCTACCTCGCCCATTAAAACGCAGTCGTTATATGCCCTTAGAATTTCGGTTTCTATGGCGTTTCTGCCGTTTATCGAAATCGGGTGGACGATATCCCTGAAAACGCCGTTTTCATCGCGTCGGCTTGGCATCGCGACAAAAAGCCTGTCGTCACCTTTTATGACCTTTATGTCGTGAACGGCGATGAGGTTATCGAGCGTTACCGAAACTATCGCACGGAGTCGCCCGTCGGGGATGATTTTTCTGATTCTGACATCTGTTATCTGCATAGAATTACTCCCATCTGTTAAGAATTTATGTGATTATATTATGGGCATAGTTTTTGAAAATTATACCTTGAAATTTATAAGAAATACTCCTGCAAAAAAACTACGAAAGAAGGCAACCTTTTATGCCAGACCTTAACATCTTAAACGGCAAAAAACATATCCACTTTATAGGCATCGGCGGTTCGGGGATGTACCCCTTAGCTCAGATACTTCATTCAAAGGGATATTTTTTGACAGGCTCTGATAACAACGAAACCGAAACACTCGAAGCCGTAAGAAAAATGGGAATAGAAGTAAAGCCTTTGGGACAAAGGGCGGAAAATATAGAGGGCGCTGACCTTATCGTTCACACAGCGGCTATTATGGCTGATAATCCTGAACTTATTGCGGCGAAACTTTCGGGCGTTCCCGTTCTCGAAAGAAGCGAACTTTTAGGGATTGTTACAAGTTGGTATAAAGATGCTTTCTGCGTTGCGGGAACACACGGAAAAACCACAACAACCTCAATGCTCACACAGATTCTTTTCGGCTCGGGGCTTGATATTTCGGCATTTATAGGCGGAAAACTTCCCGTTATAAACGGAAGCGGAAGAGCGGGAACATCTGATATAATGACCTGTGAGGCTTGTGAATTTGTTGATACATTCTTAAAACTCTATCCCGATGTTGCGGTGATACTCAATATCGACGCCGACCATTTAGACTATTTCAAAACGGTCGACAACATAATAAAATCATTCAACAAATTCTGCAACAACACAACAAAAGCTATTATCTATAACGGCGATGATGAAAATACAGTAAAGGCTGTTTCATCCGTCTTGGGAAAAGAAAAAATTACTTTCGGTCTTTCGGAAAAGAATGATTTTTACCCGGAAAATATCGAAAGAATAAACGGAATGACAACAGAGTTTGACCTTATTCATAAAGGCGAAAAACTTATAAGACTCACAGTTTCTGTTCCCGGTGAACATAATATCTTAAACGCACTCGCAGCCTCGGCGGCGGCGTATTATGCAGGAGTAAACCCATCTGACATTGCAGAGAATTTAAAGAACTTCACGGGCGCAGGAAGAAGATTTGAAAAGATAGCAGAGAAAAACGGAATAACCATTGTCGATGATTATGCCCATCATCCCGCTGAAATAAAGGTAACACTTTCTGCGGCGGTTAAAATGGGATACAAAAGGGTTGTTGCGGTTTTTCAGCCGTTTACATTCTCAAGAACGGCTATGCTGCTTAATGATTTTGCAGAGGCTTTGTCTATTGCCGATAAAGTTGTTTTAACAGAGATTATGGGAAGCCGTGAGAAAAACACCTATCATATCTATGCTAAAGATTTGGGTGAAAAAATCGAGGGATGTTATTTTATAGATAATCTTCGTGACGGCGAAACCGAAAAGGAATACCACGACAGAAATTTCGATGAAATAACAGAGTATTTGAAAGAAAACGCAAGAGAGGGCGACCTTATCATAACCCTCGGATGCGGAGATGTTTATAAAATTGCGAAGAAACTTCGTGACCTCATTTAACCGAAAGGGGAATTTTATGCTGAATGAAAAAGCAAGGGCAGTTTATGAATATATAAAGCAGAGAATGGAAGAAACGGGCGTTCCGCCGACAATGAAGGAAATCTGCGATGATTTAGGACTCGGTTCTACATCAACGGCACACAGATATGTTGAAATCCTTATCGATGAGGGTCTTGTTGAAAAAGACGGCGGAAGTAAAAACCGAACAATAAGACTTACGGGTATTTCCTCGGGAAGAATTATCCCCGTTGTGGGAAATGTTGCTGCGGGAAACCCTATTACCGCTATCGAGGACATAACCGAATACATCCATTTTCAGCCCGAAAGAAACTATAAGGGCGACCTTTTCGCGCTTGTCATAAAGGGTGAAAGTATGATAAACTGCGGAATTTTTGACGGAGATATCGTTGTTGTCGAAAAAATGCAGACGGTTAAAAATTCCGAAATCGCTATTTGTATGGTTGACGGTGAGGCTACCTGCAAGCGCTTTTTCAAGGAAGACGGACACTTCAGACTTCAGCCTGAAAACGACGATATGGAGCCTATTATAGTGGATGAATGTGAAATAATCGGCAAGGTTGTTGCCGTTATCAGATATTTATATTAAGAAAAAAGGAGCAGAAAATTATGCAGAACAAAGTTAAAGTAGTAATTTGCGGAAAAGAATATGTTATCAATACAGATGAAGTTCCGAGTTATGTAATAAGCCTTGCTAAAAGACTTGATAATCAGATGAATGCTATTATGGATTCGTCAGATAACATCCCCGTTACAACTGCGGCAGTTTTAACAGCTCTTTCAGCGCTTGACGAGGCACACAAGGCCAATATGGATATGGACAGAATAAGAGTTCAGATTAAGGATTATGTTGACGACGCACATACAGCGAGAGCGGATTGTGACGAAAAGGACAAGGAAATCGCACTTCTTAGAACAAAAATCGTTTCTCTTGAAAACGAACTTAAAATAAAGAAGCTTTCAGAATCTTAAGTGCGTGATATTTGTTTCGCCCGACTCCTGCGGAGTCTTTGGCGACCATACTTTCTACTCGTGTAGAAAGTAGGCAAAGACACGCTCTTGCAGAGGGCTACGCTCATTAGTTTATATTTCAGTGAGAGTTTTGTTTAGCTTATGCGTTGATTTTTCCGTTACCGAGCCACAAATTTATTTTCTGAAATAAATTCCGAAACGATATGCCTGCACGGGCTCCGTGCCAGAGGAGGTGTAAAGAATGCCATACCCTATTATCGAAAAATTCAACCGTTCGCTGATAGACTACGGCGACGATGTCGTTGTTGCGCTTTCGGGCGGTGCTGACAGCGTATGCCTTCTTTACAATATGCTTTCTCTGTGGGAAAGAGGTTATATCGAAACTTTAACCGCTGTCCACTGTAACCACGGGCTTCGCGGAGAAGAAGCCGACAGGGATGAACAGTTCTGTAAGGATCTTTGCAATAAACTTAAAATCCATCTCTACTGTGAAAAAATTCCCGTTAAGGAATACGCAAAGGAACATTCACTCTCTCTTGAAGAAGCAGGAAGAAACCTTCGCTATAAAACCTTTGAAAAATACAGAATGGGCGGAAAAATCGCAACCGCACACAATAAAAAGGACAATGCGGAAACTGTCATCTTCAATCTTATAAGGGGAACATCCCTTGCGGGAATGAGCGGAATTCCCATTATGCGCGATGCTATCATCCGCCCTCTGCTTGATGTTTCGAGAGAAGAGATTGAAGAGTATTTAAAAGAAATCGGCGCAGACTTTGTTACCGACCATACAAACCTTGAAACAAAATATTCGAGAAATAAAATCAGACTTTCTATTATTCCCGAAATGGAGAATATAAACGAAGGCGCTGTAAATAATATAACGGCTTTCGCAAAACTCGCATCATATGATGAGGAATTTCTTTCATCTCTTGCGGATGACTATCTTTCGATGCTTCATCACGGCGAAAATGAACTTGACCTTATCATAGAAAACGAGGATAAGACAAGTGCTGAGGATATTCCCTATGCGATTCTTTCGAGAGTGATAAAAAAGTTTCTTACAGAAAACGGCTTTTCCGCCGACCGTCACAGAATTGACACAATTATGGATTATTGTAATGACGGCGATGGTTTTTTAAACCTCTCCCCGACAGCGACCCTTGAAGTTAGAGGATATCGGATTATCATAAATCAGAAAGAAAAAACTCCCTTTACCTTTGAAATAAGGCTTTCTGAGGGGGAAAATTTCGTTCCGCATAAAAAAGTTACCCTTATTTATCATGATATTGAGGATGCAGTCGAACTTGTTAACAAAAAATTTACAAATCATATCCTCGATTGTGATAAAATATTAGGTACTGTTCTTACCGCGAGAAATCGCAGAAATTCCGACAGAATACAGCTTGTCGGAAGGGATTTTCAGCATAGAATAAAAAAACTCTATGAAAATATATCCGCCGATGAGAAAGACAGGAAAATCCTTATAGCAGACGAGGGCGATATCATTTTTGCCGAAGATTTCGGCGTTTCTGAGAGAGTTAAGGTTACAGAAGAAACAAAAAGAATACTTGAAATAAGAATAGAGGAATTATAATGACAACGGTTGAAGCAGAAGTAAAATCAGTGCTTATTTCTGAAGAAGAAATAAAAGAAGCGATAGTAAAGACAGGAAAAGAAATTTCTGAAAAATACAAGGGCAAAAAGCTCCTCGTTGTAGGAATCTTAAAAGGCTCATTCGTTTTTGTCGCAGACCTTGTAAGAGAAATAACAATCCCCTGTGAAGTTGACTTTATGGCGGCAAAAAGTTATGGAAGCTCTACTGTTTCAAGCGGTGATGTAAACATAACAAGAGATATAGCAGAAGACCTTTCGGGGTATAATATAATAATAGCCGAAGATATTCTGGATACAGGCAATACTCTTTCAAAGGTAAAGAGAAAACTTCTTGAAAGAAATCCCGAGTCTTTGGAACTTATAGTTCTTCTTGACAAGCCCGAAAGAAGAACAGCCGAAATCGAAGCAGACAAGGCGCTTTTTACAATCCCCGACGCTTTTGTTGTCGGCTATGGGCTTGATTACGATGAAAAATACAGAAACCTTAAATACATAGGCGTTCTGTAAAAATATATGGAGAAAAAATAAAAAAATAAGGAGTTGACCTATTTGAAAAGCAGTAAAGGCGGAGTTTTAATTTACATTCTCATCGCGGCGGCAATCCTTGGCGGACTTATGTTTATGCTTATGACCGCAGGCGAAAATGTTACAGAGAGAAAATACTCCGAAATAGTATCTTATTTTGATAATTATCAGGTTGAAGAATATACTCTTGACCTCGGTAACGGCTCGGGAACGGGCAAGCTCACAATGAAAGTAAAGGATAAGGAAAACGAAATCGTTTATACTGTTCCTAATATCTCGCTTTTTGTTGATGATATAAACCTTTCGGAATACAGAGAGGAATATAACGCACAAAATCCCGATAAACCGCTTGTATGTGACCTTGTTCCCATAAAGGACAACAGCCTTCTTATAAGCACAATTCCTATGATTATTCTTATAGGACTCACGGTTGTTCTCTTTATCGTTATGATGCGTCAGGCTTCGGGCGGCGGAAAGATGAATAACTTCTCAAAGGCAAACGCAAAGACACTTTCTGCATCGGGAAAGAAAACAACTTTCGCAGATGTTGCGGGTGCTGATGAAGAAAAGGAAGAAATGGCTGAAATCGTTGACTTCCTCAAAAACCCAAGAAAATATAAGGATATAGGCGCAAGAATCCCCCATGGTGCACTTCTTGTCGGCCCTCCGGGTACTGGTAAGACACTTCTTGCCAAGGCCGTTGCAGGCGAAGCGGGAGTTCCGTTCTTCTCAATCTCAGGCTCTGATTTCGTTGAAATGTTTGTCGGCGTCGGTGCTTCAAGAGTAAGAGACCTTTTTGAAACAGCAAAGAAACAGGCGCCCTCTATCATCTTCATAGATGAAATCGACGCTGTCGGCAGAAGACGTGGCGCAGGTCTTGGCGGCGGACACGACGAAAAGGAACAGACACTCAATCAGATACTCGTTGAAATGGACGGTTTTGATACAAACGACAGCGTAATAGTTATCGCCGCTACAAACCGTAAGGATATTTTAGACCCCGCTCTTATGCGTCCCGGAAGATTTGACAGACATATCTTTGTCAACTACCCCGATGTAAAGGGCAGAGAGGATATTTTAAAAGTCCACACAAGAACAAGACCTCTGGCCCCCGATGTTGACCTTAAGGTTATCGCAAAAACTACTCAGGGATTTACGGGTGCTGACCTTGAAAACCTTGTAAACGAAGCCGCTCTTCTTGCTGCAAGAAAGAACAGAAAGGCTATCACAGAAGAGGACATCGAAGAAGCAACCATCAAGGTTATCGCAGGCCCCGAAAAGAAATCCCATGTTGTTACAGAAAGAGACAGAAAGATTACATCTTTCCACGAAGCAGGCCACGCTGTTGCGGCTTATTATCTTGAAACACAGGAAAAGGTTCAGCAGGTTACAGTTATCCAGAGAGGTATGGCTGCGGGTCTTACAATTACCCGTCCCGAAACGGATGACAGACATGTTACAAGAACATATATGAAAGAAAGCATTGTTATGCTTTTAGGCGGTAGAGTTGCCGAAGAAATCGCACTCGATGATATCAGCACAGGTGCTTCAAACGATATCGAAAGAGCGACAAAGACCGCAAGAAATATGATAATGAAATACGGCTTCTCAAATAAGATAGGCCCCGTTGTATATGGCTCTGATTCAGATGAAGTTTTCTTAGGAAGAGATTATGGTCATACACAGACCTTAAGCGACAAGGTTGCTTCTGAAATTGATGATGAAGTAAAACGCCTTATCGATGAAGCACACGAACAGTGTAAGAAAATTCTTACCGACCACAGAGATAAACTCGACCTTGTTGCTAAATATCTTATTCACTTTGAAAAGATTGACAGCGAACTCTTTGAAAAACTCATGAACGGCGAAGTTACTGACGAAGATGTTGAAAAGAAAATCGCTGAAGAGCTTAAAAAGAAGGAAGAAAATGTCGGCGAAAAGTTAGATGTTACTGTTTCTGACGAGGTTAAGGACAATAACGCAGAAAAGGCTTCTGAAAAGGCTGAAGAACCTTCTGAAAAGTCTTCTGAAACAGAAGAAAAGGTTGAAGAAAAAAAGGAAGAAAAGCCTGAAGAAAAACCCTCTGAAACAGAAGAAAAGAAAACCGAAGAATAAAAATAATCCCCCACTTTTTGTGGGGGATATTTTTGTGTAATATTATTTTTGCAAAGAGTGTTTCGCACTTTGCGAAGTGCGACCTTCTTTTTATTTCGCAAAAAAGAAGGCAAAATGCGCCTCTTGCAGAGGGCTACGCTCACTCATGCGTGAGCGGTAATTCTCTTGCCATTCGCAACGGCAGAGTAGCCCGTTGCCGATATTACGAATGAAAAATAACTTTTCATTGCACGCATGAACTTTTTGTATACGCTCATTAGTATGTGTATCAAATGTTGTTCCCTGCCGGTCACACAAAAATAAAAAGCCCGATAACCGACAAATGCGGTTACCGAGCCATTTTTTATTTCTTGAAATACACTGCGAAACGATATTGCCTGCGGGGGCTCCCCGCCCGCGACGAGCTCCGTGCTACTCTGCGATATGCTTTTCGGCAATCTTTGAGATAACGGGGAGTTTTACAATCTTTCCGCTGAAAGCCATAAAGATAAGAATCATAAAGATAACTGTTTCAACGATGTCGAAAAATCCGTTTACGCCGTGTGTGAATTCTGATAATCCACCGAAAATCTTTCCGACTGTATCATTGATTTTATAAGCGAGTTCAACGATATTTCCGTTGAGAGAAATAAGCCATCCCATAACAATCTTTATAAGAACGAAAACGAATGAAAGGAGCATTGACTGCAAAGCGTTTACCTTGATAACTCTTTCAGCAGAAAGAGCGAGTGTGAAAACGAAGAAGATAATCATCGGTGTCATACCGAGATATCCGCAGAGATAACCTATTGCAGAAAGTGCACCGACTGTAATGCCGAATTTTGTCTTATCCATAAAAATTCTCCTTTGAAAAAATAATATAAGAAAAGTCTAACGCAAAAAGCCAAAACTGTCAATAGAATATTTGTGAATTCAAGGGCGTATTTATTAATGGGGGAGATTTTTTAAAAGCAGGTGATAAGATGAAAAATATGGGGACATTTTTAAAACGGGTTATCATAATAACACTTCTCACAGTGACCATTCCGCTTTTTTCAAAGGCGATAAATAACGGAGAGATTTCTGCGGAAAATACTATTATAAAAGAGGACAAAAACGAAAACTATCATATAACCTTTTTTGAAAACGAGATGATTTCAAAGGGTAACAACAAAGAAGAAACCATAACAGAAACAAAAGAAGAAACCCCTTATGAAAACACACCCTTGCCATACCCCGAAGAAATCGAAAACAACAGCGGTGAGATTTTAAGACTTAATTTCGGGAGGCAGAAAGGCGACGATTTCTTCTCTTTGAACGGCGGTGCGCAGGTAAGTAATATAACCGATGTAAAGAATAATTATCTTATGAAAGAAAGCCTCATACTCCCCGATTTCAAGATGATATGCGACGGCAGAAAAGAAGTTCTTATAATGCACACCCACACAACAGAAAGTTATGAGCCGTATTCGCGTGATTTCTATGATGACTCATTCATTTCCCGTACAACCGATGAAAGATACAATGTTGTCGCTGTCGGTGAAAAGATAACAGAAGAACTCGAAAAAGCGGGGATAGGCGTCATCCACGACAAGACGATACACGATTATCCTTCATATAACGGCTCTTATGACAGAAGCAGGGTTACAGTCGAAAACATCTTGAAACAGAATCCCGATATAAAAATCGTTCTTGATATTCATAGAGATGCTATCGAAAGAGAGGGCGGAGTGAGGGTCGCTCCCGTTTATGAAAAAGACGGCGAAACCGCAGCGCAGGTTATGATAATTTCAGGCTGTAACTATGAGGGGTATGACAAGAATTTCAGGCTTGCATGCCTTATCCAGAAAAATATCTATGATGATTATAAGGGGTTTTGTCGCCCCATACTCTTTACATATAAAAACTATAATCAGGATTTGACCGACGGCTCGCTTTTGATAGAAATCGGTGGCCACGCAAATTCGGTTGAAGAGGCGGAAAAAGCAGGGGAACTCTTAGGAAAATCCCTTGTTTCTGCGTTTTATGAGATTAAGGAGTAAGTATATGAAAAGAGTTTTTATCCTCACTTTTATGATAACGCTTATTTTGTTTTTTACCACTTTCGGGCTATGCGAAAGTTACATCGCTATGCAGAATACCATGTCGAAAGACAAGATAACCTCTGTTATGGAGGGGTTTATCGACAAGGAAAAGGGCGAGATTGAAATTCATTTTTTCGGAAAAGAGCTTTTGAAATTCCATAATTCTGAGATTTCGGTTCCGCATGAATTTTCGGCATTTGTTCCGCCTTATATAAGGGTTTTATGGATAGCACTTGATGAAATATCCCCCACATCTGTGTGGGAAAAACGAGAAATCCGTGGCTTATTTCGTTCGTTTTCCTAACATAAAGCATAATCTTTTTCGCTTTTAAAATACGCCTCCACGGGCTCCGTGGTCGGTTGCCTTGAACTAAACCCCGTCTTTTCGTTTTATGAAAATAAAATCCCCCACGAATGTGGGGGATTTATTTTTATCTTTTACTTTGTGGGGTAATAAAACAAAAATCTTGCACTTTTTACCGCGTCAGTTCCCCTCGTAGTACCCGTGTACGACTTCGGGAAACTTCCTTGTATAAAGCACAATCTTTTCGTTTTATCGTAGTTTTAAAATCTGCCCGCGGGGGCTCCCCGCTCGCTCACGCGCTCGCGGTTGGTTTCTTTCCATTCGCAACGGCAGAATAGCCCGTTGCCGATATTACTGCAAATAAAGAAACCACGAACTAATTTCCTGCTATGCTCATTAGTGGGTATTTCAATGTGATTTTCCGTTACCGAGCGGTGAAGTTATTTTCATAATAAAAGTCAGAAACGAACTGCCTGCGGGGGCTCCCCGCCCGCGACCACGCAGAAATAAAACTTCGGTAACAGATTTCTCCGTTACCGAGCCATTTTTTATTTCTTGAAATACACTGCGAAACGATATTGCCTGCGGGGGCTCCCCGCCCGCGACCACGCGGCAACGCAAAAGCACCTGCGGTCTCTCATCCGCAGGTGCTTTTGACTTAGCTAACTATTTACCCTAATCCAAAATATAGACATTGACTTGGTGAGCGCCCCATTTACAACTTGACGCATAAGAATCACAGAATACGTCAACTAAAACTCTGCCGTCCATAAGGGCGATTCCGGTGTCGGCAGCAACGGCATAACCATAAACTATCTTGCCGTCGGTGGATGCGATATAAAGTTCTGTTCCATAAGGAATGATTTCGGGGTTTACAGCAACTGTTCCGACATAAAGACGCTGTCCGCTTGCGCCCTTAGGGCTCTGTCTCTTTGAAGAATAAGCGGTTGCTTTTCCTGTTATAACCTTTTCGTAGGAAACGGGAATTCCGTTTTCGTCGAGTTCGACTTCCTTAGCGGTTGACCAGGGAGTGCGCTTTGCTGTTCCTGTTGCAATAACTTCGTTTACAGGCTCTGTTGTAACTTCTTCGCTGATGATGTTGAAAGCTGAAAGCTTTCCGTCGATATATGTTGTTTCGGCGATTGTTGTAAGCTCGCCGTCAACACCTTCTGTTACAACTGTTTCTGTATTCATCTTATAGAAAGAAGATTTTATGTTTTCTGTTTCATAAGGGATTGCTGTGACTTTCGTTTCTACCGTTCTGAGAACTCTCTGTATCACGATTTCGTTTCCCTCTTCAAGAGTAGTTTCAACGCTGATGTTTATGAGGTCATCATCGTCGATTGAAATATCCGCTTTATCGAGGATATATCCTACTGTTTCGAGTGATGTTGCCCATACAGTAACTGTCTTTCCGTCGGCAGTTATGGGAACTTCGAATGCGCGGTTAATAACAATCTCTGAAATGTCATTTCTGTTTTCAGAACCAAAAGTAACAACGTCATAATCACCGAGTGTTATTCCGTGTTCGGTAAGTATTTCCCCTACGTCTTCCTTCTGTGAGAGAACTCTGATTGTCTTATCGCCGTCAGATATCGTGATTTTTGTGTTGAACACCGCAAGACCTGTCATAAATAATATGAGGATAGCGGCTATTATTGAAAAGATAGTCAACACCAGATACTGTTCCAGAAATACACGCCTGAATTTATCAAGCATCATTCGGAAATTCATATCAATAACTCCTTTTCGGTGCAAATCCTTTGCACCTCTGATTTGTGTGTTTGTAACCATTTTGTAAATTATATAAGAGTTTTTTGTTTATGTCAAACGGCTTTGCAAAGTCGCTTTTGTGCAGTTGTTACAAAAACGACAAGGAAATAAATGGCATAAAAGGTTAAAAAAGGTCTTAAACAGCCGATTTTGGATGTTTTTTCCAAAAACAGCCTTTACCCCATTGGGCAAAAGGCTAAAAAAGGCTTAAAATATACATTTAATGGAAATAATTTGAAGAAATTAGGAAAATTTCGGAGGCTGAAAATTGAAAAAAGTCTTAAAAATCGGGGTTTGAGGCAATTTTTTTGTATCAAGTGCGCAAAGGCAGGGAAATAAAGTCCCTGCATTTGTTCATTCCTACAAAAGTGGCGGGGAGCCCCCGCTGGCGTATCGTTTTGAAGTCGTTCGAGGAATGGATTTAAGGCTCGGCGACGGGGTTTATTTTGTAGTTTTGTATAAGGTTTTGCAAAGAGTGTTTCGCACTCTGCGGAGTGCGACCTTCTTTTTGTTTCGCAAAAAAGAAGGCAAAATGCGACCACTGGGCGTGGTGCCTGAAATTTTCGCTTTCGATGCGAAAATTTGCTATACCAAATCGTGAGCGACGGCACACTGCCCGTCTGCAATCGTTTCTGGTAATAAGAGGCAACGAACTGACTCTTATCTACGCTCACTCGTTATTTCTCAAACAGATTTCTAATAACTTTGTCGGGTTATCTTTTTGTTGTTTCCGAGCCACGAACTCAATTCTATAACAAAGTTGGTAACGAATTGCCCCCACGGGCTCTGTAATCAAAAATTCCGATTTATCTTTTCTATCGAACCGAGCCATTTTTCAACTCTCACAACAAAGTTGGTAACGATATGGGCTGTGCGCCCTTCGCACCGCGGTTGCATTTTTGATTAAAATGTGTTATACTAACTTTATATATGCAAAAAAATATCTTCGGGAGCAAGAAAATGGATAAATACAAAAAACTTGCGTCTAATACAATAATCTTTGCAATAGGTTCTTTCGGTGCTAAATTTTTAAGTTTCTTTTTAGTAAGACTTTACTCGAAATTCATCGACACAGCAGGTTTCGGGATAAAGGAACTTATCGAAACAACGGCGAATTTTATCATCCCTGTTGTAACCTTCTGTATGGCGGACGCGATTATAAGATATGGTCTCAAAAAAACATACAGCAAGAAAAAGATTTTTACCTCGGCGGCTATAATGATGCTTGTGGGACTTACAGGGCTTGCTTTGTTATCACCGCTTTTCAATCTTCTCTCATTCCTTGACGGATACGGATTTTTACTCTATCTTTATATCTTCTGTTCGTGTTTCCGTTCACTCTGTTCAAACTTTGTGAGGTCACAGGGATATGTAAAACTCTTTGCCGCTGACGGAATTTTCGCAACATTCATGCTCCTTGTTTTCAACATAATTTTTATTGCAATATGTAAACTCGGCGTAACGGGATTTCTGATTTCCGTTATCCTTTCAGACTTTGTTTCGGGTCTTACACTGACCCTTGTAGCAGGTTTATGGAAATACTTCTCTTTTAAAGAAATCGACAAAGAGATGATAAAGAAAATGCTCAAATATTCGTTACCGCTTGTTCCGACAGCGATAATGTGGCTTATAACGGGCTTTTCTGACAGACTCTTTCTTAAATATATGGATTATTCCTATCAGTTTACAGGCGATACAGCAACGGGTATCTACTCGGCTGCTTCAAAAATCCCTAATCTCATCGCTATGGTTTCAACGATTTTCTTTCAGGCCTGGAATATGTCCGCCATAATGGAAAGTAAATCCGAAGACCTTGAAAATTTCTACACAAATGTCTATAAAGCATATCAATCGGTTTTATATATCGCGGCGGCCTGGCTTATAGCACTTTCAATTCCCCTTTCGGCAATTCTCCTCGATTATGAAACAGACCCACTTTACCGCTACTGCTACCGCTATACGCCCATTCTTGTAGTTGCGGTTTTAATGATGTGTTTCTCACAGTTTTTGTCAAGCGTTTATAATGTTACCAAAAAGACAAGAAACTCATTCTTCACAAGCGTTATCTCGGCGGTTGTGAATATCATCCTCAATATAATTTTAATAAAGAGATGGGGAATTCAGGGCGCAGGTGTTGCAACACTCGTAAGCTATCTCACCTGTTATATAATAAGACTTATCGACTGCCGAAAGCAGATTCCTTTCAGCACGGATATGATTAAGGAAGCGCTCAATTTCGTTGTGATAATATTAATGTGCGTAGTTCTCATAGTCATCCCTGTCGGCTGGATAGACTATTTAATCGCAGGAACATTATATATCACAGTTGCAAACTTCGGCGCGGTTATAAAAACAGCAAAAAGATTTTTAGAAAGAAGACACTCTGCTTAAAAGGAGGCTTTCAGATAATGGAATTTACAAGCGAAAGAACAGTTATAACAAAGCTTTCGGATATTGTCGTTGAAAGCGCAACGGCACTCTATAATGCCGTTAAGTATATCTATTCAATAGCGGAAGAAGATTTCTACAATGTCGGCATAAAGGACGCTTTGAAAGTTGTTCTCAATAATGTTACCGACCCCGATTGTCTTGAAACATTAGGGCTTCGCATAAATTCCGAAACCTGCCGTGAAATGAGTTCAGAAACATATAAGCAGGTTCTCCCTCTTATGATTTACAGTTTCGCTGTAAGACTTCCCGTTTTAAAGCAGTTCAAAGTCGGCGACAAGACAATATCCGATGAACAACTTCTTGCGGTTTATGACTCTGTTATGAGAAAAGGCGCTGTCAATGTCGATAATGTTATAACAGAAACCTATGCCGATATAAAAACGCTTGTAAAAAAGAACAAGCCTGTTCCCGCATATTCGTCGGACTGGTATAAGACCTTTATCTATACCCATATCCCCGAACTTTCATCGATAACAAACAAGAATATGTTCCTTTTGGGATTTACGGATATTCTCTTTGCGATGTTCCATTCATGTATGGAAGAAGAAATGAGAAATATCATCGCCGAAGAATCGGCAGAAAAGATAAAATAAAAAGGAGGAGTTTTTATGGACAGCATTGTTTTCGTCACAAAATCGAACAACAATTTCTATAAACTTGAACTTGCAAGAACACTTCTCCATTTCGTTGAATACGACTTCACTTATTTCTGGGAACAATGCATCGACCTCGGAAAATCCTGCCGTAAACTCGGCGGATATTCCCCTAAGCAGTTCAGGGTTGTAAAAAATCTCATAACAAAATGTCACCCCTATTATGAAGCACAGATAAATTCAGACTTTGAACATATCGTTCTTGACTGTCTTATCGAATATATCTGTCACAGCGAAAACATAGGGCTTGAAGAGTTATGGGCAAGATGCATCTCGCCTAAAAACGCCTATGAAAAAGCGATTTTTGTAAGAATTTCAGAATATAAGACAGGAAGAGCCATAAACCAGTGGGCGAACATTATGCGTATTCAGGAATATGCAAGGGCAAAGCTCGATTATATCTTTGAGGGCGATATTGTTTCAAGAAATATGTATGTTACAAGAAAGGGATATTTCGACCTCTCTTTCTCTGTTATGGCGAAAGAACTCGGTTTCCCCTCGTCAGAGCTTCCCGCCGTTAAAAGATATAATTCATCCCTGATGCCTAATTCCGCATTTATGGTAAGCAAGGTTTCAAAACTCATCCTTAAAAAGATAAATCCCATTATAGACGAAATAAAAGACCCCGTTTACAATCCGCCCGTAAGCCGTGATGCGATAAGAGACCAGATAAGTCTTGACGCATTCACATTCCTCAGAGGAATGTCAAGACCTGACGGAATGGAACTTGAAGCGGCGGAAGAAACCTTCGCAAATTTAGACGGTGAATATTTCCTCCCCGATAGTTTCAAGGCTATTATTGACCTTGAATTCGACAAGATGCTCGAAAGCGGAATAATTCTGCAGAAATGCGCAAAATGCGGAAAGTATTTCTTCTATGATATGAACTATAAGGGCAGACTCTGTAACAGAGTAAGCTCATCGGGAAAAACCTGCCGTGAAATGTATGACGAGAGCAAACCCATTGAAGAAAAACCCATTACAAACGATATCGAAACACGCTGTCAGATTCTATATACCGCGCTTTCAAACAAAGTAGGCGAAGAATTCAAGGAAAATGAATTCAAGGAATGGTCGCAGTATCTCGAAAATATGAGAGAGAATGTAAAGACCGAAGCAGCGACAATAGAAGACCTTGAGGCTTTCCTCGAATACTCCGAAAGAATGTGCGCAGAGGTAAAATCAAGACCTGCCGTCAAGGTTATAAGATCAGATCCTATGCAGGCACCTCCCCCTCCCGTTAAAAAGAGGGAGCCCGAAAAAGCAGAACCTCAGAAATACCGTTTTCCGACATTGGAAGAACTTGAAAGAAAAGAGGACAGAAGAAGATAATGGAAGAACATTTCACACCTTATGATTACAGTGGTGGCGGGGAACAGAAACCACAGACACCGCCCGAGGAAAAGTATAACCCATATAGTTATACATACGGTGAAAAAAAGGCAGAACCTGAAAAGCAGGTTGAGGAAACACCTGTGACTCCTCCGCCCGTTGCACCCGTAACACCTCCCCCACAGCCCGAAAGAGTTCAGCCGACACCTGTTCAGTATGGCTATGGGTATAACGCAGGAACTCCCGCTCCTGCCCCCGTTATGACGGAAATCCAGCCTAACGGAATTCCCGTTGCTCCACGAAAAGAAGAAAAGAAGTTCATCAAAAAAACCTATAACATAACAGGCTGGATGCTTATTATAAACAGCATTCTTCCCTTTATTCTTGTTACGATGTTCAGCGTTGTGTATCTTCTCATAACAGAAATTTCAGGTGGACTTCCGTATGGTATAGATAAGTCGATAGAGATGTCGTTCATCATTCTTATCTATATTATTTCAGACCTTTTCATAGTTCTTTTAGGAAATAAACTCACAGGGATAAAGTTACGCCCTCTGTTCAACACAAAAGGCTTTTCGGCGTCGTTTCTTTTAATGGGAACGGTTATTGCAATCGGAATGAACCTCTTGGCGATTATAGTTGCTTCTTTAACAGAAACCGCTTTTGAAGAACTTTTCGGGCTTATGCTTGTTGCCCCCGATGATAATCCCCCATCGATGATTTATATGATTGTCGATTGCGTTTATGCAGTAATAATAGCACCCATAATCGAAGAAATTGTTTTCAGAGGATTTGTTCTCAAAAACTTCTCAAAATATAATGTATATACAGGCATAGTTTTATCGGGACTTTTCTTCGGCCTTATGCACGGGAATTTCTATCAGTTAATATTCACAGTTCCTTTCGGAATGGCACTCGCTTATATGACTGTAAAATCAAACTCTATTCTCCCTGCGATATTTGCGCATTTCCTCGCTAATGCAGGAGTTACCGCGATAAATCTCATAGGTCTTCATAACGAAGACCTTTCAGACGGAATTTTCGTTATATGGCTTGCTTTCTTCATCTGCGTCGGACTTTTGATGCTTTTTATTGGTCTTGCAACAAAGAACATAAGACTCCCCAAAAACACAAAGGCAGAAAAGAAGAGAGGATTTCCTCTTGCATTCACATCACACGCAGTTATCATCTATATTGTTTTACAGGTAATCCTCTGTATCACAAGCATTGAAAAATTATAAGGAGATGAAGAAATGTCGAAAGATACAAAAAAGACCTTAGCCTTTCTCTTCTTTCTTTTAGCAGGGATTTTAGTAGGCTCTGCCGTTGCTTTCTTCACAAAGGATATCTTCTTCCTTTCGTGGCTTTCTTACGGAATTAATTTCGGAATACCGAGCTCTACTTTAGACCTTTATGTTTTCCGCCTTACAGCAGGCGTCGAACTTGATGTCAATATAGCGCATGTTATATTTATTATTATTTCAATAGTAGCGTATACGAAAATCAGCCCTAAACTGTAAAAAAACTCCCCCTCGCAAGAGGGGGATATTTTTGTGTGATTATCTGTTTCGGCAAGGTTATTTCATAACCTTTTGCCGACCATACTTTCTTCGTCACCGAGTCGCTTTTTTATTACGAAAAAAAGTCGGAAACGATAGCCCGGGCGGGCTTTGTGCTAACCTTTAAAACTGCGGTATGCTCCGCCGACGGAACCGCGTTTTATGAACTTTCTCGCCTTTCTGAACTGGTCGGAATTTGCAACAGAAAGCAGATGCTCCCTGAAAGCATCTCTCTTTCTCTGTTTTTCGAGAATTCTCTCTCTCGAGGCTTCAATAGCCTTTGCAATACCCATAGGTCTTCTGAAAAAATCGGGGATTTCAATACCCTCACGCATCTCGCCCGCGCAGGATAAATCCCAGCTTCCGCCTAATATAAAATCGCCGTTTTCTACCGAATAATCGAGAAAATCCGCCCTTTGTGTTATAAACCTTGTCGGCGCGATTATTATTACCTTTTTCCCGAAAAGATAGATGTCCTCGATTTCATCGAGCTTTATTACAAATAAATCCTTGTAGTCATCTTCGTGGGGAGAGAGGAATGATGTTTCCCTGAATTCGCTTATAACGAGGAATTTTCCCTTTATTTCTATAAATGTATGCTTTTTGTGACCGTTTATCTTTGTCGTCGCGATATATGACCCTATGGTTACTGTTATCAGCGAAAAGCCTAAGCATACTGTAAGTATTGTGAAGAAGAAACTGTAATACTTTGGTGGCATAACAGAGCCTTCTGAGAAATATGATATAAGGATAAGAGTAAGGACAAGACATAAGGGCAGGATGTTCACCAAGAATATCCTTAAATTGTATCTTCTCGCTATCTTTTTCGTATACGCAGAAAACCGCCTCAAAGCCCTTACAACTCCCCTCTTTTTAAAATTTCTGACATACACATTATACATTATTTTTCTACTTTTGTATAGGCATATTGTTGAAAACTATTAATTTTTTGTCTCTGATTTGTGAAAAGTGTAGAAATTCACAAAGTTTTAATTACAAAGTGAAAAAAACTTGCAATAATTTACTAAATGTAGTATAATGATGGATGATTATTATAGACTAACTCTGTTTTAAAGGGGGTGCGCTTTCTGATTAAGAAGGAAAACATCATAAAATTAGAAGTGCGTGACCTTGACGGAGCTGTGCTTCATTCAACCCAGAGCTTTGAATTCGCGAGGGATTTTTTCGGGATTGCAGGTAAGGAATTCATAGTAATAAAGGGAAAAAATCTTCCCGAACTCCCTAAAGGAGAACTTATAGACGCGATATTCTATTACCGCAACGGAACGAGAGTTAAAATCAGGACAGGCATTGACATTGCCTCTGACCAGCAGATGAATTTCCACATAGGAAATGACTACATAGTAATGGAGGAAAGAAGAAATTCCTTCAAGGTTTATATAGATGTTCCTGCGAAGATTTCATCATATAAAAGAAACGAAGATATCTATGATTTCGGGCCTCCTCCGTTAGAGGCGATAATCAAGAATATCAACATAGGCGGAATATTCTTTAACGGAAACTACTCTTTCGCACACGGCGATATTGTTACAATAAACTTCATAAAAGATGACTTTGTTGTCGACGCGAAGATACTTCGTATCCAGCGTGACGAAGCAGGAAATGTCATGGGATACGGCTGTTGCTTTGATGGAATAAGTCAGCAGGACGAACAGATTATCTCAAAATTCATCTTTGAATGTCAGCTTGCCGAAAGAGAAAAAGAAAAAGGCAGATTTTAACCTTTAAGGAGAGAAAAAAATGCCGAAGGCAAAAATCATAACTCTTACAAACCAGAAGGGCGGAGTTGGGAAAACAACAACCGTCTGCGCACTCTGTGGCGTATTTTCTTCAAGAAACAAAAAAGTTCTTGCTATCGATTTAGACCCTCAGGGCAACCTTTCTTTCAGCCTCGGCGCTTCGATGGAAGGACTTACAATACATGATGTCATAACAGGAAAATGCAGTTTTGACGACGCTATCCAGAGAACAGAAAACTGCGATGTCGTCGCTTCAAACATTCTCCTTTCGGGGTCTGAACTTGAACTCAATTCAGCGGGAAGAGAGTTTATCTTAAAAGAAAAACTCGAACCCCTTAAAAGCCGTTATGACTATATTCTTTTAGATACTCCCCCCGCGCTCAGTATCTTAACGATAAACGCATATGTCGCAACGGATGACCTTATCGTTCCGATGACGCCTGAAATCTTAAGTCTTCAGGGAATTTCACAGCTCACCGACACAATCCTTGCCGTTAAGAAATACTACAACAAGGCGCTTAATGTAAGGGGAATACTTTTCACAAGATACAACGCAAGATACCTCTTATCAAAAGAGGTTGAGGATATGGCTGATATTGTTGCGAGACAGCTTTCATGCAAAGTTCTCGACACAAAAATCACCCACAACATTCAGGTCGCTGAAGCACCTGCGCATCAGATGACCTTAATCCGCTATGCGCCTTCATCAAAGGCAAGCAAGGATTACATAAAACTCGCAGGGGAACTTTATTCGCAGTAACTAATCATCGTAATTTTTCAGGGAGATGTAGCAAATGAACAGAAAAACAAACAAGACTGCTCCACTGTTCCGACTTCTGACAAGAAGCGAAACGGGGGACATCACAAATCCCATTATGAATGAGGATTTCAAGCAGGGCGTTATCTATGTAAGGACTATGGAACCCGTTACAGAAAAGCCCGAAGCGGTTGAAATCAACATCATTTCAGAACTTATCGGCGAATGGCTTCCGCAGACGATAAAGCGTTTCAACGGATGCGACTGCGCCGTTTGCAGAGCGGAAATCACAGTCTCTGCATTAAACGAAATTCCTCCCCGCTATGTAAGGATTTCAGATGAAACGGATTTTGACGAAATCAAGGCACTTAAAGAGGAACTTCGCCCTTCGGTTATCAGCACACTTGTTAAACTTGTTCTGAGAAACCATAATGACCACAGAAAAATTTCATGATGATTACTTTCTGACAAAGCCGTAGATGATTTTTTACGGCTTTGTCCTTTTTTATAACGGAATGTTTTTCATCGGATTATGACAGATTTTCTGCTGAAATCGCTTGCAGAAAGCAAAAGTTTACAAAAAATTTACAATTTTTGTTCTCATTGGATAAAATGTCTAAATTCGAATTGAAAAGTATACCAAAATTGCAAAAAATGCTTGATATTTACTATATAATAATGTATAATATATTTACGATGAAAAACTGTCATCAGAAATACGATAAAATCATCCGCAGATTTGCTTAAAATCGGCGGATATATCGCGTTATGCACATTTTCACGAAAGGAGTAATGCCCTATGTTCAAGAACACATCTTTCCGCTTTTTGGAGCAGGGTCTTGACCTTACCTGGCAGAAGCAGAAAATCATAAGCCAGAATATCGCAAACGACAGCACCCCCGGCTATAAGGCAAAAACCGCTGAATTCAGGGTTATTCTCGATAAAAAATGCAAATGCAGTTATCATCCCTATTATGACAAGAACGGTGTTCGTATTGACAATTCACATCCCGAGATGAATCTCACTATGGATGTTACGACAGAGCCCGACACCAACCAGACACTCGACGGAAACAATGTTGACATAGAAAAAGAAGCGCTTGCCCTCGCGGATACACAGATTCAGTACAGCGTTCTGACAGACAAGATAACCAAAGAATTTGAAATGATAAAAACCGCTTTAAGCAAGACAATGTAACAGGATAAGGAGGAAAAGTAAATGTCGTTTTTAAGTTCACTTGACATAGCAGGCTCTGCCCTTTCGGCGCAGAGAACGAGAATGGATATAATCTCTCAGAATATCGCAAATCAGGAAACCTACAAGACAGAAGACGGTACCCCTTATAAAAGACAGCTCGTTGTTTTTGAAGAAGACAAGGATTTCAAGAAAATCCTCGGAGAAAAGACAACAAAAGCCAAATATTCGGGCGTTAAGATTTCAAAGATTGTTGAGGATGAATCTCCTCTGACCCCGATTTATGACCCCTCACATCCCGATGCGGATGAAGACGGCTACATATACAAACCAAATGTTGACAACACCAAGGAACAGATTGACCTTCTTGCCGCAACAAACGCCTATAACGCGAATGTTACAGCACTCGCTGCGGTTAAATCAATGGCAAGCAAAGGGCTTGAAATCTTCAGAGCTTAAAGGAGATAGTTTATGTTCATAGTTCCACTCAACAATACAATCACTCCGCTTAACACCCCTTCTCAGATAGGTGCATCCGAAAAGGCACAGGGCGGAAACGATAACGAAAATGTCGGCGGATTTTTGGATATCTTCCGTGAATCATATGACGCTGCCGCAGAAGCACAGAGAGTTTCCGAAGAAGACAGCATAAAGGTTATGACGGGCGAAATCGACGACCCCGCGCAGATAGCTATCAACGCACAGAAAGCGGCGCTTTCTTTACAGACATTCGTTTCACTCAAAAATACAGCGGTTGACGCATACAAGGAAATGATGCAGATTCAGCTTTAATTCATAATACACTGGTTTTTTAAACGGGAAGGAAGTTCTTGATGAAGGAACAGATTTTAAAGATTATCACCCCGATTAAAGACTTCTGGGCAGCACAGGACAGAAAGAAGAAACTCCTGATTATAGGCGCTGCTTCGGGGATAATTGTTGTTGCGATAATAATCGTCGCGATACTCAATTATACCGACTATGAAGTTCTTTATTCAGGGCTTGAGGCCTCTGAAGCGGCTGAAATATATTCCGAAATCGAAACAATGGGTATCGAAGTTAAACTTACTTCGGGGGGAACGATATCTGTCCCCAAGGAAGAGGCAAACACCCTCTACGCAGAACTTGCGGCGAGAGGATATCCCAAGAATTCGATGAACTACTCGATATTCACAGACAATGTCAGCCTTTTCTCTACTGACTTTGAACGCCGTGAATACGCGAGAATGCAGAGTCAGGAAAGACTCGGTCAGATTATAAAGAAATACGACGGCGTTTTGGATGCCGCAGTAACTCTCAATATCCCCGAAACGAAGAACACAGTTATCAGTTCTTCAAAGGCAACACCTTCGGCTTCGGTTTCTGTAACACTGCGTGACGGAATGTCACTCGCCCCCACTCAGATTTCGGGAATACAGAATATCGTTGCGGCGGCTGTAACAGGACTTGACCCCGATTCAGTCGTAATTATAGACGGTGATTTGAACTACATAACAGCAGATAACGCTCTCAATATGGGCGATAACCTCAATATCGAAAGACAGAAACTTCTCTTCAAACAGCAGTATGAAGAAACATTCAGACTTGCTATTATTGACCTTTTAGGCCCCGGTTACGGCGAAGAAAATGTAAAGGTTGCCGTCAATGCAGACCTTAACTATGACAAGCAGGTTTCTGAACTCACGGAATACCGCCCCTCACATGATGACGGAAGCGGAATGGTCCAGCACGAAGACCACAGCAATTCATCGGGCGCTACAAACGGCGACGGCGATATCGTCGGTGTTGAAACAAACGCAGATGATACCTACCCCACAGGCGATGTAGGAAGCAGCAGTGTATGGAGTGACAGCTCATCATCTGTAAGCTACCTTGTAACAACCCTCAAACAGCAGACGGAAAAAGCAGGTTTCTCTGTTGACGACCTCACGGTTTCCGTTATGATCTATACAGACACAGGTTTCCTTTCAGACGATATGAAGGCCGAGCTTACCTCGGTAGTAGCGAGAGCGACAGGCGTTTACGAAGAAAGAGTAAGTGTAGCGAGCCTTTCAAAGTTCGGAACAACTCCTGTTATCGGCCCATCAACAACAGGTTATCCTTTCAACTGGTCAAGACAGGTTTACTTCGTTGTTATGGCGGCTATCCTTGCATTCATCATTGTTCTCCTCTTTGTTTACATCAACCTTTCGGGAAGAGTAAAGAAGAAGCAGAGAGCATATGACAAGAAGATTGCAAAACTCAGAAAGGCATATCAGGCTCAGAAGATGGCTTATGGTATTCCCGAAGAAGACACGAATATTCCCTCACTTGTTGCTCGTTCTGAAGTTGAAACAAGAGAAGAAGCAATCAAGAGAGAAATCGAAGAATTTGCACATCAGAATCCCGCTATGGTTGCACAGCTTATCAAGAGCTGGATAAGAGAGGAGGGCAACGGAGATGGCTAAAAGAGAACAGCAGAAACAACAGCCTCAGGCTCAGCAGGTGCCGTCTTCACTTCCCTCGATAACACCTATCGGCAGACAGGCGGTTGATGCTGAAACAAAAGAACAGATACAGAAAATATCAAGTATAGAAAGAGCGGCGGTTGTTATAACCGCAATCGGAAAGGACAACGCCGCAGAAGTCTATAAACATTTAAGCGACGACGAAGTTGAAATGCTCACCTACGAAGTTGCAAAGGCGAAGTTCATCGACATCCGTGCTATTGACGGCATACTCAACGATTTCTATGAACTCTGCCTCACACAGAAAGTTATCACCGAAGGCGGTGTTGACTACGCAAGAGGAGTTCTTGAAAAGGCTTACGGTCAGGAAAGTGCCAAGCAGCTTATGGATAAGGTTTCGCGTTCAATGCAGGTAAAGGCTTTCGACTTTGTAAGAAAATCCGACTACAAGAATACACTCGCTATCTTACAGAACGAATCACCACAGACTATCGCGCTCATTCTTTCATATGTCAATCCCGACCAGGCATCTGCCGTTCTTTCGGAACTTCCGAGAGAAAAGCGAGTTGATGTTGTTGAAAGAATCGCAAAGATGGACAATACATCACCTGACGTTATCAAGGCTATCGAATCAACCCTTGAAAAGAAGTTCTCATCACTCGTTATGGACCTTACCGAAATCGGTGGTATCAACTACATTGCCGATGTTCTTAACCATGTTGACAGAAGCACGGAAAAGTTCATTTTCGACGAACTCATGACAAGAGACGCAGACCTTGTAAACGAAATCAGACAGAAGATGTTCGTTTTCGAAGACATTCTTTTTATGGACGATGCATCTATCCAGCGCTTTATCAGAGACGTCGACCAGAAAGACCTTGCTATCGCAATCAAGGGTTCAAACTCAGAAGTTGCCGCTTGTCTTTTTGCGAATATGCCTCAGAGAATGCAGGAATCTATCCAGTCAGAAATCGAATATCTGCATAATGTTCGTATGCGTGATGTTGAAGAAGTTCAGACAAGAATCGTATCTATCATAAGAAAACTCGAAGACGAGGGCGAACTTGTTATAAGCAAGGGCGGAAAGGAAGACGAGATTATTGCTTAGGGTAATTAAATCGACCAATCTTAACTTAGGGTATGAACCCGAACCCGTCGCTATTGATAATACGGTCGTTATAAAGCAGAAGGAAATTTCCGCTGAAGAAACAGAAGGCGACAATGTTTTCAGAGAATTTGTCGCTGAGGATGTTACAGACATAGTTTTCGAACCCTCTGAAACCCCACAGGAGATAGCTTTGAGAGAGCTTTCTGAAAAGGAAGAACTTTTAAATCAGAAAGAAACCGAACTTTCAGAAAAAGAACAGTTTTTAAATTCTGAATATGAAAGGCTTATGAAAGAAGCGGAAGAAAAGTCGAAGGCGCTTTTTGAAGAAACGATAAAGAATGCCGAGGCTGACGCTGAAATCATAAGAAAAACGGCCGCTGAAAAGGGATACTCCGAGGGGAAAGAGAAATCAAAGGCGACAGCGGAAAAATATCTTTCGGCAGCGGCGGAACTTGTTTCACAGGCGACAGCGCAGAAAGAAGCATATTACATTTCACATAAGGACGAACTTATCGAAACGGCTTGTTTTCTTGCTGAAAAGCTCATAGCAACAAAACTTTCGGAAGATAAGTCGGTTATAGCAAATATAGCGGCGAATGCCGCAAAGGATTTCAGAAATTCAGAGAGAGTAAAAATTTCTCTTGCCGCAGCGGATATTTCCGCAGAAGCAACGGCAGATATCGACTACTTGAAATCTCTTATAAAGGGCATCCCCGATATTGAGATTGAAATTCTCGAAAACGCAAAGACGGGAACGGTTGTTCTCGACAACGGAAGCGAGATTATAGACGCATCTGTTCCTACTCAGCTTGATTTTCTGAAAGAAATTATGGAAAACAGCAGAATCAGAAAAACGGAGGATTAAATGGAACTTTCCGATTTCAGAAAAACGGTTGACAATGCGAATTTTTATCGCAGAATGGGAAAAATCGAAAAGATAATCGGTATGACTATTGAAGCCTCGGGCCCTGAATGTAACCTTGGCGATATATGCCGAATCTACCTCAAAGGTGAGAGTGACAAATACATATTTGCCGAAGTAACGGGCTTTTCTGACAACAAGATAATCCTTATGCCCTATGCCGACATTGAAGGTATAGGCCCGGGGAGTATAGTAGACTCAACGGGGGATAAACTTTCCGTCAACTGCACAGACGCATTGGTCGGCAGAATTATTGACGCGGTAGGCGACCCCCTTGATGATAAAGGACCAATTCCAAAAGGAGAAAAACGAAACATAGCAGGAGAACCCGTAAACCCTCTTACCCGCCCCGCTATAAAAGACATTCTTCCCTTAGGCGTTAAAGCCATTGACGGAATGCTCACAATCGGCAGAGGTCAGCGAATGGGAATTTTCGCAGGGTCAGGCGTCGGGAAATCAACCCTTATGGGAATGATTGCAAGAGAAGTAAAGGCGGATATAAACGTCATCGCTCTTGTCGGTGAACGAGGAAGAGAAGTTTTAGAATTCATCCAGAGGGATTTAGGCCCAAAAGGAATGGCGCGTTCTGTTCTCGTTGTCGCAACATCAGACCAGCCCGCCATGATGAGAAACAAATGCCCCATGACAGCAACGGCGATAGCAGAATATTTCAAGGATAAGGGACTTAATGTTCTTTTGATGATGGATAGTCTGACGCGTTACGCCATGGCACAGAGAGAGATAGGTCTTGCAACGGGCGAAGCACCCATAGCGAGAGGATATACTCCCTCAATATATACAACAATGCCCAAACTACTCGAAAGGGCAGGAAACTTTGAAAAAGGCTCTATAACGGGGATATATACAGTTCTCGTTGAGGGTGACGATACAAACGAACCTATCTCGGATACAGTCCGCGGTATTATCGACGGACATATAATCCTTTCGAGAAAGGTTGCGGCGAAAAACCATTATCCCGCTATCGATGTTCTGGGAAGCGTTTCAAGACTTATGAATGAAATCGCTTCTAAGGAACAGAAACAGGCGGCTTCAAGGCTTAGAAATCTTCTCTCTTTATATGAAGACAATTTCGACCTTATTTCAATAGGTGCTTATAAAAAAGGCTCTAACAAGGCGCTTGATGAGGCGATAATGAAAATCGACAGGATAAACGGATTTTTAACGCAGGAGATTGACGATTCATTTGAATTTGACGATACAGTAAAGATGCTTAAAGAGGCGGTCGGATAAGATTGAAGAAGTTTAAATTCTCGCTCGATAAACTGAAAAGTTATAAAGAGCAGATAAAAAAACGTGAAGAAAATACATTGGCATCGCTTCGCGCTGAACAGCTTGAAAAACTTCACGAAAAGGAAGAACTTTTAAAAGAGCTTGACCGCAGAAACGCAGAGTTCATAAGAAAATCCGAAAAGGGAATGACCGCGATGGAAATGGTCACCGAAAAGGGATTTATAAGCTATATCCTTGACAGCATAAAGGCAAAGGATAAAGAAATAAGCATTATGACAGCGAAGATAAACAAACAGCTGATAGTCGTTACAGAAGCATCGAGAGAGGTTCAGACATTAGAAAAGTTAGAAGAAAAACAACTCGATGAATACAGATTCAAAGAGAGAAAGGCAGATGAAGCCTTTATCGACGAATATGTAGGAAACCGCCGTCATTACGGCAATTAAATCTTGGTATAAAGCGAATGCTTTATATATACATTTTATAATATGAAAGGAGTGAATGCAGTATGGCAGAATTAGAGGTAGTAGAAAAAAAGGTCAGAGAATTCACACCCTGGTATGCAGGAGAAAACAACAAGGAAGTCGTTGACGAAAAGTTTTATGACACTCTTCTTGACAAAGTGAATTCAGCGTCAAAAAAGGCGATGGGAAACACAGCCCCCAAGGATGACACACCTATCTCAAAGGATAAGGAAGTTTCATCTACTCTCAAAAAGACAATAAAGGATGTCTTTGAGGGAGAAGAATACGGCGTTGATTTCGCTGATTCATATGCTATCCTCGATGAAAAGGATAAGGCCGAATTTGAAGAAATCATTTTAGGTTTTATCGATGTTCTCGAAAAGGAAATAGCAGATGAAGGAAACGCAGGCGCTATGCAGAGTCTTCTTGACAGACTTTTCCCCTCAGACGCAGGACAGATCGAAGACCCCTATGCCGCTGTAAGAGAAACCCTTCTTAAACTCAAGAAAGAAGGCGATTCTGACGCAGAAGACCTTATGGAAACAATCATCCCTATGCTTCTTGAAGTATCCGCAAAGGTTGAAGTTGCACCCACAAACGAATACGGTACAGTTTCAGCAGACGGAAAAGAAATGTCTCTTGAAGATATGCTCGAAGCAATGCAGGAGATAGCATCCATAATGGCAAAGGTTGACGCAGGAATGATGGAAAACCCCGAAGGTGAAAACCCTGAAGGAGAAATTCCCGAAATCCCTGAAATTCCTGAAACACCCGAAGTTCCTGAAACACCCGAAGTTCCTGAAGAACCCGAAGTTCCTGAAACACCCGAGGTTCCCGAAACACCCGAGGTTCCTGAAACTCCCGAAGTTCCCGAAACTCCCGAAGTTCCCGAGACACCCGAAGTTCCCGAGACACCCGAAGTTCCTGAGACTCCCGAAGTTCCTGAAACTCCCGAGGTTCCCGAAGAACCCGAAGTTCCCGAAACTCCTGAAATTTCAGGCGAAACAGAAACTACAACAGATGAAAACGAAGATGACACATCAGAAGAACATCTTGAATCACCCGCAGAAATGGTTGACCTTTTATCAAGAAACGGTTTTTCAACAACATCGACAGGTTTCACAAGAAGCACATCAGAGCTTGAAGAAATCGCAGTTTCATCAATCTCACAGCAGAACATCCAGAATTTCGGCAATGTAGCGAACTTTGACGAAGCGACAATGATGTCGGTTCAGAGACAGGTTATAACAGCAACACAGGAAATCATGGGAAGACTCACAGTCAACTCAGAAGAGGACATCAATCTCGTTCTCAACCCCGAAAATCTTGGCAGAATTTCAGTAAGACTCACAAATCAGGGCGGCGATATCATCATAAGAATAGCGGCTGAAAGTGAAGAAACACAGGCTATTCTCCGTGAAAGACTTCCTTCTCTTATGCAGAGTCTCACAGAAATCAATAATTCTGTAAGAGAAATCACAGTTGAAGAAATTTCACAGTCAGCAGAAATGCAGGCAAACCTTATGTTCGGCAACGGCGGAAATACACAGCAACAGTCGGATAACGGAAACTACAACAGCAATGAAGCAGTTGAAGAAATTTCTGAAACAAACGAAACAGATTCTATGAAAGGAGTCAGCAGATTATGGCAGAAAGCGTAAACGGAATGTATACATCATCGGCGGAACAGATAGCAAGTAACTATGAGAAGTATAAAGACAATTTCGCTAAAGACCCCACACAGTCCTTAGGACAGATGGACTTTTTAAATCTTATGGTTGAACAGCTTAAAAATCAGGATTTCAACAATCCTCAGAGTGATACAGAATTCATCGCACAGATGGCACAGTTCTCAGCCCTTGAAGCACAGCAACAGAATCTTCTGTATGCACAGGGCAATTACGCAACATCACTTCTCGGAAAAGCAGTCAAGGTAGGAACAGTCACACAAGATTCAGTAAATGTTGCAGACCAGGGTCTTGTTACAAGCGTTTTCAAGCAGGGCGAAGACTACTATGTTCTTGTCAACAACGAAAAATATAAACTTTCACAGGTTATAGGCGTTGACGAAGCATATCAGACAAACCCCGACAACAGTTTCTCGGGCGAAGCAAGCGCTGATGTTATCGAAGACGAATTTTCCGATATTTTAGAGGATACATCACTCTTTGAAACAGTCTGAAATCCCTTTTGAGAGAGGTAAAAAATGCTTATAAATGAATATTTGAGATCAAGGGGCGTTTCTCAGGTCACAACGGGGAATGCAGTCCAGATGCCTCAGGCAACGGAAGATGTGAAAAACAGTCCGTTTGCGGAAAAGCTGAAAGAAAAGCTTTCAGAAAATCCCGGTGGTGTTGAGTTCTCAAAACACGCAATCGAAAGGCTTGAAGACAGAAACATCGATTTAAGCGAAAGCGATATGCTTGAAAGACTCAATAAGGCTGTTGAAGTCGCACAGGAAAAAGGCTCAAGGGACACTCTCGTTCTTCTCGATGAAACGGCGTTCGTGGTCTCGGTAAAAAACAATAAGGTTATAACAACATTATCCGAAGAGGATATGCAGGGAAACATTTTCACAAACATTGATTCAACCGTTATTATGTAAAAAGGCAGGACTTGAAAAAGATGCTTACTGTAAAGGTCGAATATCTTTACAGACCATATATGGCGGTTGGTAACCCAAAATACTTTATTATTTTAAAAGGAGTGCATAATATGTTAAGATCATTATTCTCAGGCGTTGCCGGCCTTACTTCTCACCAGACAAAACTCGACGTTATAGGTAACAACATCGCGAACGTTAATACATACGGATTCAAATCAAGCCGCGTTACTTTCAGTGACGTTTACTATCAGACAACAAAAGCGGCAACAGGCGCAACACTCGAACAGGGCGGTATCAACTCATCACAGATAGGTTACGGCTCAACTGTTTCAAGTATCGACAAGATGATGAGCCAGTCTGCATTCGCTTCAACATCAAACACACTTGACGTTGCTATTTCAGGCGAAGGATTTATTCAGGTTCAGGATAAGACAGGTAATAAGTTCTTTACAAGAGCAGGTATGATGAACGTTGACTCAGAAGGTAACCTCGTTGACTCAAAGGGTTATTTCGTTCTCGGTACACAGAACTATGACGCAACAAGCCTCGCTGCTATGTCACCCACAGCAGGCAACTCAAAGATAAACATTAAAGTTCCCGATGTTCATGTTG
Organism: Oscillospiraceae bacterium; assembly: GCA_017536405.1. Taxonomy (GTDB): domain Bacteria; phylum Bacillota; class Clostridia; order Oscillospirales; family Ruminococcaceae; genus RGIG4131. The sequence continues at coordinate 47,272 of JAFXHL010000026.1, read as the reverse complement.
CACAGACAGACCCCATAGCACTTGACGCGGTAGGCCCTAACAACGTTACAGGCGTTACTGTTAAAGCAGGCTTCTTGGCAGGCGACCAGACAGACATTACCCTCACAATCACAACAGGCGGAAACAAGACAGCCGTTACTGCTTATGACGCAACAGCAAACCCCGCAACTCTCACAATCAATATCAGTGATAATGATATGGCGAAGATAAATAACGGCGGAACAATAGGCGATCTTCAGGACAGAGTAAATCAGGCAATCGAAGCCGAACTCGGAAGCCCCAAGCTTCTTGACGCAAACGGCGCTCCCGTTTTCACAGAAGATACATTCAAGGGCGGAAAGGTTTCATTCATGCTCGATACATCAGAAGCTTCGGGAACACTTTCAGCCGAAGACAACAAGGCTTTACAGAAAGACGCTATCGCTAAGCTCACAGGCGGCGCGCTCGCTATGGAAAGTGAAATCGAAGAACAGTCATTCGCTGACCTTTCAAGCTTCTATATCAGTGGCGACGGTACACTCGTAGGCGTTCATTCTGTTCACGGAATGCTCTATTTCGGAAGAATCGACCTTGCTACATTCGATAACCCTCAGGGTCTTAACGAAGCAGGTTCATCATACTTCCAGGAAAGTGCCGCTTCAGGTTCACCTCAGTACTGCATCCCTGGATACGAAGGCTCAGGCGCAGTAGTTTCAGGCTCACTTGAAATGTCAAACGTTAACCTCGCAACAGAATTCTCAGACCTTATCACAACACAGAGAGGTTTCCAGGCTAACTCAAGAATCATAACAACTTCAGACTCTATTCTTGAAGAACTCGTAAACCTCAAGAGATAATTAAAATCTGAATAGTTTATGGGGGAGGGAATTTCCTCCCTCCCCGTAAACAGATAAAGAGGTATATTATGATAAAACTTACACATCTTGACGGAAATGAATTTCTTCTCAATGAGTTCTATATCGAAACGATAGAATGTTCTCCCGATACGATAATCGCCATGCAGAATGGTCAGAGGATTATCGTTAAAGAAGATCTTGAAGATATTATGGCAAAGATAAAAGCATATCAGAAATCCTTTAAATCTGCAAAGTAAAATAACTCGGAGGGAAGACATCAGATGAACGGTAAAACCAAAATCAACATATCGGGAATAATAGGGCTTGTATTAGCGCTCGTTCTCGTTATAATTCTCGGTATGGCATATACAACTGTTACCAACGATGACGGCACGGTTTCAGGAATGATTGACTTTAAACAGCTTCTCAACTTCTGGGACGTTACATCGGTTGCAATCACCGTCGGAGGAACTATCGGTGCACTTATTTTCGGATTTCCATGGAGCGTTCTCAAAACCGTTCCCAAGATGCTTAAAATAGCATTCGCACCTAAAAAATATGACCCTTATGCCGTTATCGACGAAATGGTTGATTATTGTAAAACCGCAAGAATGAAGGGTATTCTTCAGCTTGAAGAATCGGCAAACGCATGTAAGGACCCCTTCACGAAATCAGCGCTTATGCTTATAGTTGACGCAAACGACAGCGACAAGGTAAGACAGATGCTTGATGACAGCATTGATTTTATGTGTGAAAGACACGAAGCGAATATAGCATTCTTTACCCGTGGTTCAGCGGTAGCTCCCGCATTCGGAATGCTCGGAACACTCGTTGGTCTTATCAATATGCTTAAATCAATGGACCCTTCAAACTCTGCTTCCGCATCAGGACTTGGTGCGGCGATGTCAGTAGCCCTTGTTACAACACTTTACGGAAGCTTCCTTGCGAATGTATTGTTTACTCCTATAGGTTCACTCTGTAAATACAATCACGAACAGGAACTTTTATGTATGCAGATAGTTGAAGAAGGCGCGCTTGCGATAGTTTCGGGCGCTAACCCCAGATATGTTCAGGAAAAGCTCGAAATGATGCTTCCCAAGACAGAAGTCGACAAGCGTAAGGGCGGCGGAAAGAAAAAATCCGCAGATGAACAGAGATAAATAACAAACGATATTAAACAAGACAGGAAGTGAGAGAATGGCAAGAAGAAGAGGCGGCGGCAACGGCGAAAGTGGCGGAAGCTGGCTTGATACCTATGCCGATATGATAACTCTGATACTCTGCTTTTTCGTACTTCTTTACTCTATGTCCACAATGGACGAGTTGAAATTCCAGTATATCGCACAGGCATTCTCATCAATGGGTAAAGTTATAAACGCGGTTGTTGCTGAACAGGTTGATGTTTTAGACCCTACGGGAAATCTTCTTGAAGACCCCGAGCTCAATGCTTCACAGGTTGCTGAAACACCCGAGACATTCGACCAGCTTTATCAGTTCCTTTCGCAGTTTATAGCGGATAACGACCTTTCGGCTTCTATTGAACTCGAAAAGGGCGCAGCGGGAATAACCCTCAAATTCAGGGATAATATCTTCTTTGAACCCGACAGCGCAACCTTACAGCCCTCGGGAAGAAAGGTTTTAGAGGGCATAGCCCCTGCATTCAAGTCGGTTGACCATCTTATCCTCGGAATAAAGGTAAGCGGACACACCGCAAGAGCACCTGCTTCTCCCGTTGACGAATGGACTCTTTCATCAGACAGAGCAAACAATGTTGTAAGATATATGATGGAACTCCAGTTCATCTCTCCCGATAAGTTATCATCATCGGGTTATGGTGGATATCGTCCCGTCGATACAAACGACACTCCCGAAGGAAGAAGAAACAACCGAAGAGTTGAAATCACAATAGCAAGAAGCGATGTTGACTATTCAAACCCCGCCGTTATTCAGGAATTTTTAGATATGGAATACGGCAGGAACAAGGTAAATGTCGCACCCATTGACGCTCTCGGAAATGTTATCTATACAGGTAACGAAAATCCTTCAGAAACAGAAAGTGAAGAAAATCTCCCCGAAGAAACCGAGGGAGAAGAAACAGAAATTACAGACGAAACAGAAGAAAATCCCGAGGAAACGACGGATACCGAATAAATAATTCCAGCACGAAAGGAGGGGGTTTTGCTGTATGGCTGACGTTTTATCCCAGAAACAGATTGACGAACTGCTGAACAGTTTCAGTGCCAACGGTTCGAAGGTCTTTGAAGAAATCAGCGAAAATACGGATAAAAAAGCCAAGGTTTACGACTTCAAAATGCCGAAGAAGTTTACCAAGGAAAAACTTAAAATCATAGACAGCATCTATGAAAATTACAGCAGACTGCTATCCTCTTACCTTACGGGACTAATGCGTGTCTACTGCAAGGTTGATGTTTTGCAGATAGAAGAACAGAAATACTATGAATACAACAACGCTCTTCCCGATTATGTTCTTATGGCGATAGTAAATCTTGATATAGACGATGAGGATATTATGGATACCTCTATGATATTCCAGATGTCAAACCCCATATCGTTCACAATGATGGACAGACTTATGGGCGGTTACGGAACATACAGCGATGTTTCGCGTGACTTTACCGAAATCGAAATAGGTCTTATGAAAGGCATTATTTCAAAGATGGTAGAACTTCAGGGCGAAGCGTGGTCAAGCCACCTCGAAATAAACCCGAAGATGTCGCGTCTTGAAACAAACGCGCGAGTTTTCCAGTCGATAGGCCCCGATGACATCATCATTCTCATAATGCTTGAAGTTGAAATCAAGAATATCAAGAATACCATATCGGTATGTATCCCCGCATTGAATCTTGAAGCTATGATGGGCAAGTTTGCCGACAGATACGCTATGAGAAAGCGTTTTGACCCTGCTAAAGAAGAAGAAAGAAGAGAAGAAATTTTAAGAGGAATAAAAGAAACTCCCCTTAAAATCGACGCAATACTTGCTGAAACGCAGGTTGACCTCTACGACATTCTTACTTTACAGGTTAACGATATTATCCCTCTTAATGTAAGCATAGATAAGAATGTAAATGTTAAGATAGGCGATAATATATGGTTTGATGGCAAACTCGGAACATACAACAACAAGAAAGCCATAAAAATAGATAACATATACAAGAATTGAGGTTGATGAAACAAGATGAGCAATGAAATAAATACTATCTCGGCTGTCGAAGAAGAACTCGTTGTCGAAGGCTTCGGTGCTGTCGAAATAGACGCTATCGGCGAGATAGAAAATATAACGATGGGATCTGCGGCAACAGCGGTATCCAATCTGCTCAATGCGAAAGTATGGATCACCACCCCGCAGGTTAAGGTTGTCAAGGCAAAAACCCTTTCCTATCAGGATCTCGCACCTTTCGTCTATGTAAAAATCGAATATATAATGGGAGTATCGGGATCATCTGTCATGGTCCTTAAACAGAGCGACGTTCAGCTTATCCTCAATCAGCTTATGGGTCAGCCGCTCGTTGTTACTGACGATTTCCAGTTCGATGAAATGAATATAAGCGCCGTCTGTGAAGTTATGAATCAGATGATGGGCGCTTCGGCAACAGCACTCAGTGAACTTATAGCAACACCAATCGACATTTCGACTCCCGTTGCTGAGGTTTCAGACAGCGCAGAAGGAAGAAACTTCTTCCCGACAGATAACCCCGAAGACCCCGTTGTTAAAATCTCTTTCGACCTTACCATTGACGGAATTATCAAATCTGAATTTATATCGGTTCTTTCTCTTGACCTTGCAAAGACTATGGCAGGTAAGATGATGAACAACTATAACGACGCACTGAATGACGCTATGGCGGCAGAAGCTGCTGCGGCAGAATCTGCTCCCGCTCCATCATCATCAGGCGGAACATTATCGCAGGAAGAAATCGAAGCTTTAATGTCAGGCGCTATGTCACCTGCTCCTGCTCCCGCTCCTTCATCATCGGGCGGAACATTATCACAGGAAGAAATCGAAGCATTAATGTCGGGCGCAATGTCATCTGCCCCTGCCTCCGCTCCCGAGCCACCACCGTCATTCGGCGGAATGATGAGTCAGGAAGAAATCGAGGCGGAAATGGCAAGAATGAGAGGAGAAACTCCTCCGACACCAGCCCCTGCTCCTGCACCGACACCTGCCCCCGCACCTGCTCCCGTGCAGCAAGTTGCACCGCAGCAGAGTTATCAGCAACCACAGGGTTATCAGCAGCCTCCTATGCAGCAGATGCCTTACGGCTATCCTCCGCAGATGCCTTATGGCTATCCTACGCAGCAGGCGGCGCCTCCTCCGATGGCGGCGGCAAGCCCTGTAAAGATACAGAACGCTCAGTTGCATCCGTTCGAATCATACAGTTCGGATACATTATCACACGATCAGGCGGATAACTTAAAACTTCTTATGGGAGTTCCTCTTGATGTTACCGTTGAAATCGGCTCTGCAAAGAGAAAGGTAAAAGATATCCTCGATTTCTCACAGGGAACGATAATCGAGCTTGAGCGTCAGGCAGGCGCACCCGTAGACATCATCGTCAACGGAAACCTTATTGCAAAGGGCGACGTTGTTGTTATTGAAGATAACTTCGCCGTTAGAATAACCGAAATAATCAAATCAAAATTCCTGGATTCTCTGGGAGGTAAGGAGTAAATTATGGATAAGAAAATTTTACTTGTAGACGACGCAGCATTCATGAGAATGATGATCAAGGATGCTCTCACAAAGAACGGCTATACAAACATCATCGAAGCAGCCGACGGTGAACAGGCTTGCAATACATATGATGCAGAAAAGCCCGACCTTGTTATTATGGACATCACTATGCCCAACAAGACAGGTATCGAAGCACTCCGCGACATCAAAGCGTCAAATCCCGGAGCTAAGATTGTTATGTGTTCCGCAATGGGACAGGAATCAATGGTTGTCGAAGCTATCAAACTCGGTGCGCTTGACTTTATCGTTAAGCCCTTCAAGCCCGACAGAATTCTTCAGACAGTTCAGAAGATTCTCGGATAATAAAAAATATGCTTAAAGAAATACTTCTTGCAATACTCTCCCTTTTGGGAGTTATTGCGCTTATATTCCTTACATTCTACGCGAGCCGTGCGCTTCATAAAAGAATGTACAGCATTTCGGGAAAGCATATAAAAGTTGTTGAAAGAGAAATGCTTTCACAGGATAAAAGCCTTATCGTTGTAAAGATAGGAGAGAAATATATGCTTCTGGGCGTTACCCCTCAGCATATAGATAAACTCTATGAGTTTTCGGAAGGGGAATTTTCTGAAGAAACAGAACTCCCCCAGAACGAAAACGGAACTTTTCTCGATAACCTCAAAAAAGCAACGGCAGAACACCCGTATATAAAGCCTCTTATAAAAAAGAAGGAGCGTAGTGAACAGGATGAAAACGAATAAAAACCATCTTCCCCGCTATATAGCAGGATTTATTCTCTCGCTCATATTATCTCTTTTTTGTATAGGTATTCTCTCGTCGGTTGAAGCCTATGCGACTTTTGAAGGTCCGGAAGAACCCGCCGTTACAACCTATCAGGAGGGGCAGGAAACAATGCCCCCCGAAACTGCTCCACCCTATGAAATTCCCCCGACGGATAACGACGATACGGGTCTTTTAGGGCTTTTAGCCTTAAATGACAATAACGGAACTTTAGACCTTGTTATTCTCATAACGATACTTACCTTAGCGCCTTCTATACTTTTAATGTTTACTTGCTTTACAAGAATCATTATTGTATTTTCGCTTCTTCGGACCGCTATGGGAACGCAGACTGTTCCGCCGAATCAGGTTATGGTGGGTCTTGCATTTTTCCTGACAATTTTCATTATGTCACCCGTTTTTTCAGAAGTAAACGAGGTTGCATACAAGCCCTATAAAAACGGCGAACTTACTACAATAGAGGCTTGCGCGGCGGCTACAACACCCTTAAAGGAATTTATGCTTAAACAGACCGAAACCGAAAGTCTTGAATTTTTCTGTGATATTTCGGGCGAGGAATTTGTTATGGGCGAAGAGGCTATGAATATAAGCTTCAAGACAATAACACCCGCATATATTTTAAGCGAAATCAAAAAGGCCTTTACAATAGGCTTTCTGATTTTCGTTCCTTTTCTCATAATAGATATAGTAGTATCGAGTCTGCTTATGTCGATGGGTATGATTATGCTTCCGCCCGCAACGATAGCTATGCCGTTCAAGATACTTATGTTCGTTCTTGTCGATGGATGGCAGCTTCTTATAGGCTCGCTCATCGCAGGATTCAATGTCTGACGGAGGTTTTATAGATGACTGAAACCGAAGTTCTTGAAATATTCAGACAGTGTATGGTGATTGTTCTGCAACTTGCAGCGCCTGCACTTCTTACCAGTATGGTAATAGGTCTCATCATTGCTATTTTTCAGGCAGCAACACAGATTCACGAACAAACCCTTACCTTTGTTCCGAAACTTATAGGAATTGCTGTTCTTTTGCTTATAATGGCATCATGGATAATGGCGCAGATGAACGATTTTGTAACCTCAATTTTCGACAAGATATCGAAACTTTAGCCTTGGGGGTAAATGATGAGTGATTCTTATCTTTTCTGGGAGTCTTTATTGACAAACACCCAGGCTAATATTCTTATATTCGCAAGGGTCGCGGGGATTTTTGCCTTTAACCCGATTTTTTCGAGAAGAAATATCCCATCAAGGATAAAGGTCGGAGCGACTATGGCATTAACACTTCTTATTTCAGGAAGTGTTATTTCATCATCCGATTTATCGGCGGTAAACTATGAATCTTTTTTAGAGTATGCCGTTGCAATCTTTCTTGAAATAGCGGTAGGACTGATACTCGGATTTTTAACGAATATGTTCCTCTCTATGCTTCTCTATGCAGGTGAAATAATGGATACCTCATCGGGACTCGGCATGGCAAAGGTATATGACCCTTCAACACAGACACAACAGGCACTTTTCGGAACATATATGAACTATATGTTCATCATATATTTTTTCATAACAAACTCGCATCTTCAGATGATAAGGATATATCTTCTTTCTTATGAGATAATTCCTTTAGGGCTTGAGGCAATAGACACAAATGTCCTTTATGTAATAGTTCAGTATATGGGCGTTTTGTTTACTCTTGCTTTAAAACTTGCGATGCCCGTTGTTATGGCAGAAATCATAATCGAAGTGTGCGTAGGTATTCTTATGAAAACCGTTCCCACAATTCAGGTTATGACAATAAATATCCAGCTTAAAGTTATAGCAGGACTTCTTCTGATGTTCGTTCTCGCTGTTCCCATGTCTGACGCTATCGAAAGATATATGGCGGATATGATGGAAAGCGTCGAGAGTGTCCTTCCTATGATAATGCCTTAGATTTTTCTTTGTAAAGGGGGGATATAGGCTATGGCAGATTCAGGATCTGAAAAAACCGAACAGCCTACTTCCCGGAAACTACAGAAAGAACGCGAAAAAGGGCATGTCCCTTTAAGTAAGGAAGTAATCACAGCAGTATCCGTAATAGCGATGTTCTGGCTTTTGAAGATGTTCGGAAAACTCATCTATACACAGCTTTTCAACTCGATGCAGTATTGGTTTTCACAGGTTTCGGGGAATGTTTCTGACGGTGTATGGGTTTTAGAAGAGGGCGACATCTTGAATATCTTCATAAGAATAGCGATAACTGTCGGCGTTTCGGCAGGGCCTCTTCTTTTGATATCAATTCTTTTAACGATAATAACAACGGGAGTTCAGACGAGATTTCTCTTTTCAACGGAATCGATGAAGATAAAACTCGACCGTTTCAATCCCATAACGGGAATACAGAATATGTTTTCTGTAAGACAGGTTGTCGAGCTTTTGAAGTCGATAGCGAAAATCGTTATTATAATCGTTATCATATGGATAGAACTCCGTGACCAGATTCCCTATCTTGCAAGGCTTTATGACACAGATATCCTCTCTGCATTTGTATATACCTGTCAGGTTATCTTTGATATAGTAATAGCGGTAAGTATTGCTTTTGCCGTTGTTGCCATAGCGGATTTCATGTTCCAGCGATGGAAATACAAGAAAGACCTTATGATGACCAAGGAAGAAGTAAAGGAAGAATACAAGCAGACCGAAGGCGACCCCAAGATAAAGGGAAAGATAAAACAGAAACAACAGCAGATGGCTATGCAGAGAATGATGCAGGAAGTTCCCAAAGCGGATGTTGTCATCCGAAACCCTACTCATATCGCTATTGCCATTCAGTATGACAAGGATAAAGATGTAGCACCGAGAGTTATAGCAAAGGGTGCTGACAATGTCGCTATGAAGATAATAGAAGTAGCGACAGAGCATAAAGTTTTAATGCAGGAAAATATTCCACTTGCTCACGCTTTATATGATGAAGTTGACCTCGGAAAATATATTCCCCCTGCATTCTATGAAGAAATCGCAACAATCTACACATGGGTCTATGAGGTTCAGAACCTCTCGAGACCTTAGGGCTATACACACATAAAACAGGAGAAGAAAGAATGAGAAAGATACTAAATAGTGCAGTAGCAATATTTGTAATACTTGTTGTTGTACTTATCATCATCCCCTTACCAACGGGGCTTATAGACTTTGCTATCGTTATAAATATAGCGCTTTCTCTCACAATTCTCCTTATGTCGATGCTTATCAAGAATGTTCTCGATTTCTCGGTTTTCCCCTCGATTCTCCTTATAACAACCCTTTTTAGATTAGGGCTTAACATTTCAACCACAAGACAAATCCTCGGAAACGCGGGCGACGCGGGCAAGGTTGTCAAAACCTTCGGCGAGTTCGTTATTCAGGGAAATGCCGCAGTAGGTTTTATCATATTCATAATCATAGTTATCGTTCAGTTTTTAGTTATCACAAAGGGTGCTGAGCGTGTATCAGAAGTTTCAGCGCGATTCACCCTCGATGCGATGCCCGGTAAACAGATGGCTATCGACGCCGACCTCAATACAGGGCTTATCGACGAACAGGAAGCTAAAAGAAGAAGAGCCGATGTTCAGCGTGAAGCTGACTTTTTCGGAGCGATGGACGGAGCCAGCAAGTTTGTAAAGGGCGACTCGATAATGTCGATAGTAACGGCCTTTATAAACTTAATCGGCGGCGTTATTATGGGTATGGTTATGGAAGGTATGGACTTCGGTACCTGCATTTCAACCTATACAATAGCAACAATAGGCGATGGTCTTTGTTCACAGTTGCCTGCACTTTTCATCTCAACCGCGATGGGTATGATTGTAACAAGAACAGCCTCAGAAACCGACCTTAACACAGATGTTATCGGTCAGTTCTCTCGTCAGCCTGTCGCTATTATGATAGCAGGTGGCGTTATTATCTGCCTTATGGTTATCCCCGGTTTCCCGAAGCCTCAGCTTTTAATCACAGGCGCAGGGCTTATAGCGTTAGGCTTTACACTCAACAGAACTTTAAACGGAAAGTCTGCCGAAGAAGAAGCTGCCGAAAAGGAAAAACAGGCTGGGGAAGCACTTTCCGAAACGGAATATTATAAGGATATCGACAATGTATATAAACTCCTCAGCGTTGAACCTATAGAAATGGAATTCGGTTACAGCCTTATTCCTCTTGCCGATGAAAGCGCGGGGGGAACATTCATAGAAAGAGTTGTTATCTTCAGAAAACAGTTTGCACAGGAAATGGGTATGGTTTTCCCCTCTGTAAGAATGAGGGATAATCAGAACATAAACCCCAATAAATATGTAATCAAGATTAAGGGAGAGGCTGTTGCCGACGGTGAAATTCTTATCGACCATTACCTTGCCCTTGATAACGGAAGCGTTTCTCAGGAAATCGACGGTATTGATACCATTGAACCCGCATTCCATATCCCTGCAAAATGGATTCCCGAAGATAAGAAGATTATGGCGGATATCGCAGGTTATACCCTTATCGACCCGACATCCGTCATGATTACACATCTCTCTGAAATCATAAAATCACACGCTAACGAACTTCTTTCAAGACAGGATGTCAAGACAATGGTTGACAAGTTAAAGGAAACAAACCCTGCCATTGTTGAGGATACAGTCCCGAATGTTGTTTCGATAGCTTATTTACAGAAAGTTCTCGGAAACCTTCTTAAAGAGGGCGTTCCGATAAGGGATTTACAGACAATTCTCGAAACACTTTCAGATTATTCAAGTTCCTTAAAAGATATGGATATAACAACAGAATATGTCCGTCAGGCGCTTAAAAGAACTATCACCCGCCGTTTCAACGATGCAGGTCAGATAAGAGTTATTACTCTCGACGCAGGCGTTGAAAATAAAATTGTCGGCGCTGTCAAAAAGTCGGAACAGGGCTCATACCTTGCTCTTGACCCCGAAACAATTCAGGCGATAGTTCAGTCGTTACAGATGCAACTTGATAAAGTAAGGGATGTTATTCCTACACCGATAGTCTTAACATCCCCCATAGTAAGAGTTTATTTCAAAAAACTCATAGACCAGTTTATCCCTAATGTAATTGTTCTTTCATTCAATGAAATCGACAATTCCGTTCAGATTCAGGCGGTAGGAAATATTTCTATCTAAACCCTTAGAAAAGAGGTGAATACAAAGTGGCAGTTACAATAACCGAAGAAAAGTCAAAGGAACTTTTTGAAAGATACAAGAAAACCCGCGACACAAAGGTAAGAAACGATATTGTCATGGCGTATTCATCGGTAGTAAGATATGCGGTTATTTCAACAAGAAATATGTATCAGAAATATGCCGATGCCGAAGATATAACAAACGAAGGAATGATGGCACTCATTTCTGCGGTTGAATCTTTCGATACCGAAAAGAATGTCAAGTTTGAAACCTATGCTTCCATAAAAATAAGAGGCGCTATTATTGACTACATAAGAAAGCAGGACGTTATACCCCGTGGCGTCCGCCGATTTGCTAAAGACCTTGACACGACATTCTCAAAACTCTATGCGGAGTATGGCAGAGAGCCTACAAACGAAGAACTCGCAAAGGCTATGGGCATTTCTGTCGAGAAACTGCAGAAGGGTATGGCAGCAGCGGCATCCGCCAATTCGCTTTCTTTTGAAGAAATGATAGAAAACGGCGCTGCGGATTTTTCTGCCCCCAAAGACGAAATGGGCAATTGGGAGACAGAAAGAAATCTTTATTTAAAAGAAAGAAGCCAGATGTTAGCGCGCGCTATCGACAAACTAAACGAACAGCAGAAAACCGTCGTTTCACTTTACTATTACGAACAGCTCAGATTTTCTGATATTGCCGAAGTTATGGGCGTCAGCGAATCGAGAGTATGCCAGATACACACAAAAGCAATGATGCTTTTAAGACTCAGTATGGAAGACTACATAAAACAGTAAAAGGAGACTTTTTATGTATAGAGGATTTTACATATCGGCAAACGGTATGATAAACCAACAGCGTATTATCGACATAATAAGCGGTAATGTAGCGAATGTTCATACCGCGGGTTATAAAGCCGATACAAGCATAAACACAACCTTTGATGAACGTCTTATCCTTGTAAGAGGAAAGAATAACAGAACAGGTAACATCACATACAGAACACAGGAAATCGTCAGGGCAGATTTGGAGCAGGGCTCGTTTGAATACACAGGCTCTCGTCTTGATATGGCGATAAGAGGAAATGTTTATTTCAATATAAGGCCTTACAGCAAACTCTATGAGGATGACGGCGAAGTCTTACTCACAAGAAACGGTCAGTTCAACCTCGATGAAGAGGGCTATCTCGCTTTGGGCTCGGCAGGAAGAGTCATAGGCGATAACGGCGAGCCTATCTTTATCGGAACAGCAGACTTTTCTGTTATGGAAGATGGAACAATAAACACAGAAGACGGAAGAACATTCCGTTTACAGCTGACTTTCGTTGACAGTAATGAAGACATAGAGAAAAAGGGCGATAATATGTTTGTCAATATCACAGGAACAAACGATATCCCCGAAGGCGAAGATTACAGAATTATTCAGGGCGCTTATGAACGCTCGAATGTCGATATAACAGAAGAAACAATAGATGTTTTAGCGGCACAGAGACTCTTTGAAGCCTGCAGCACAGCGCTTTCTGCTATCGACAGCATAAATCAGCGTGCGGCAACAGAAATCGCATCAATGAGATAAAGGAGGTAGTTTGTTTTGACAGTAGGATTTTATTCTGCAAAAGCAGGAACAATTAGTATGCAGAGAGCGGTTGACATAACATCAAACAACGTTGCAAACGTCAACACTCACGGCTTTAAAACACACCGCGCCTCTTTCAGCGACCTTATCTATACAACCAAACTCAGAAACGACCAGGTTGAAACAGGTCACGGCGTCAAGATTGACAAGACCGACCTTATGTTTGATATAGGAAGACTTGAAAGCACAGCAAACGAACTTGATTTTGCTATCCCCTCTGAAGAACTTTTCGCAGTGGAGGACGCATCATCAGGTCAGATTTATTACACAAAAAACGGTGCATTCAGACTCAGCAACAACGGCGACGGCACATGGGGACTTGTTGACCCCAAGGGAAACTATGTTCTCGATTATGATATGAACCCCATAACAGCGGTTTTCGATGAAGAAGGAAATCTCGACAGCGCCGCTACTATGGAACTCATCGGAACATTCAAATTCCCAAACCCCTATGGCCTTGATAACGAGGGCGACAACTACTTTTTAGCCAACGGAAGTTCGGGCGAACCCGAAGCAGACAGGGGTCAGGAAAAATTACAGTATTATCTCGAAGGTTCATCTGTAAATCTCGCAACAGAAATGGTAAACCTCATCAAATATCAGAGAGGTTTCAGTTTCAACGCAAAACTTGTTCAGACAGCAGATGACATCGAACAGCGTGTAAACTCTCTCAGAAGATAGTTTTTGAAAGGAGCTAAAGGCAAATGGCTTTAAACAACTTTACAGACCTTAACGCCATGCATATGGACGTTCTCCGTGAAATCGGAAATATAGGTTCGGGCAACTCGGCAACATCTCTCTCACAGATTTTATCAAGCGAGATTGATATAGGTGTTCCCGTTGTAAGAGACCTTGAATACAACGAGGTAATAGACCTTCTCGGCGGTCCCGAGCAGGTTGTTATAGGCCTTCTTGTGCGACTTTCAGGTGATATAAAGGGAATGATGATGTATCTTCTCAAAGAAAATTTTGCGAATAAGGTTACAACAACATTCTACGGAAAAAAGACAGAAAATGTTTTAACTCTTGACGAGATGGACCGTTCCGCTATCTGCGAAATGGGAAACATCATGGCGAGTGCTTATGTAAACGCGATAGCACAGCTCACAGGTCTTTTCATAGACATTTCTGTTCCCGCATTCTGCGCGGATATGGTAGGGGCTATTATGTCTGTTCCCGCCGTTGAATTTGCAGAAGTTTCAGACAAGGTTATCTATATCGACGATAAATTTCAGGTTTCTGATGATGAAATAAGAAGTAATATGATTCTTATTCCCGAAATGGAATCACTTGAATTACTATTTTCTAAGCTGGGAGTAGAAATATGAGCACAATAAACGTTGGAATAGCAGACCTCAATGTCTGCTCAGGCACGGACATCCTTGCCACCTACGCTCTCGGCTCGTGTATCGGAATATGTCTTTATGACGAAAAAGCAAAAATAGCAGGACTTGCGCATATAATGCTACCCTGGAGTAAAGATGCTTCAAAGCAGGATAATATGCGAAGGTATGCCGACACGGGTATATGGGAGCTTTACAATTTAATGAAACAAAAGGGTGCTTCTTTTCCGGGAACAGTAGCCAAAATTGCAGGCGGAGCGCAGATGTTCCAGGGCAATTCAGGCGTGTTCAATATCGGTGAACGCAATATTCAGGCGGTAAAGATTGTGCTCAGCAAACTCAATATCCCGATAGTTGCCGAAGACACAGGTCTCAATTACGGAAGAACTGTATTCTTTGATGCGCAGACGGGAACGATGCAGGTCAAGTCTGCAATGAACCCTATCAAAAACTTATAAAACGCCAAATCCGTGGCTTATTTCGTCGTTAAACTCGCTCGGAATACCCTCGTATTCCTTCGCTCGTTTGCCTGGAACTAAACCTCGTCTTTTCGTTTTACATATAAAAATAACTCCCTCATCTGAGGGAGTTATTTTTTCTTTTACTTTGTGGGGTAATAAAACAAAAACGTTTTATTAATCAATATTCTATTTCTTTAAAGATTTTAACAGGATCATTTGTTACTATATTTCCCGGACTAGGATAGCAATGAGCGACATTTCCTTCGGGGACTTTGTCAGTGTCTATACATAATATTTCTTCATCATATGTAATATTCATATTATTTAGCAACTCTTTTGCTTCTTCGCAATTCATTCCAATTATGTTTGGCATTGCAATATCTCCATGTTCTGAAGGTAATTCATCATCATTAATATATTTGTAACTATATCCCATTCGGGTGATTTCTTTACAAATAATACTACAATCTTCAACGTTTATTAAAATAATAACATTATCGTTTCCAGCTAATGTAAAGGAGTAATGTTTGCCAGATATATCATCAATAACAATAGGAGAATTGTTTCCGTTTAAATCAAATTCAGTAATATTTGGATTTTCAAAATAGTATCGAGCATATTTTGTCGCTTTTGATAAACATTCATCATAAGTGTAAATTGCAGCTATGTTCAATTTTTCTTGTTCTTCTTGTATTTCGGAAATTTTTCCTGATAAAGTGTTTTGAATGCTTAACGCTTCTTCAAGTATAGTTGTATTTTCAATATTTTTACGGAGATTTAAAACACGATTAGGATCATTATCTTCCAACGCTATCATTGTGTTTTCAATATCGTTTTTTAATGCTAAGCAACTGGTTAATAAAATATCCCAATCATCTTGTATTGCATAGCCTGATGGAATAGTTGAATTTATAATATTATCGAGAGAAGATACGATTTCATTTTTAAGATCAGATAGTTGATCTATAACAGATTCAGAATTTGAAGACAAAGATGATTGTATGGCAATACTATAGAAGTCATTTATTTTTAGTAGTAAACTGCGGTCGGTGATAGGAGCTAATACATTTAATAAATTTTGTAATTGCTCCTCTTCGCTAGGAAGCTTTTCTGCAATGTTTGTTGCAGAAACTATTGAATTATCATCAGACAGATTTTCATTATTTTCTTCGTAATTACATGCTGATAGTAAGAACGGCAAAATACTACATACAATCAAAAATAAAAATTTTTTCATTATCTTGATCTTCTCCTTCTGAAATTGTTTTAGTAATTTTCTATTTCTTATTATTCCCTACCTTCCCCGAAGTCTTTAAAATTTCAACATAAATCGAGGCAACGAGGTCGAAAAGGTCGGGCGGGATTGTTTTTCCGACTTTCAGCATAGAAAGAAGTGCGGCGGCACTGTCGTCCCTGTAAATCGGAACTCCGCTGCTGTCGGCGAGAGAAATCATCTTTTCAGCGACATTTCCGTGTCCCGAAGCAACAACAACGGGAGCGTAATCCTTATCGGGATTATATTTGAGCGCAACGGCACTGTTTTTAAGCGCCGCTTTATCCTTAGGCTGAGACATTAAGGCCACCTCTCTTATTCATAACATTCGGGAAAACACTTGTTAAACTTCTCTTTTCCCTTAAAACACCTACATTTGAAGTTCTTACAGAATATCCCTTGCCTGCGGCAAATCTTGCTATCGCAGTTCTCATATTGGGGAAATTCTTCGAGAAATCCTCGGGACAGAAAAGATTTACGGTAAGGTCTCTCTCTTCGGCGTTTATTTCAAGCTCAAATTCACCGACATCATCAATCGAGAAATCGAGAAGAATATGAAAATTCTCTCCGTCCTCAGAGTTATCCGCCCATAATTCACCGAAAGCCTTTTTGTCGCCTTCCTCGGTTTTAAGCGGAAGAAGCGCGTGTAAAAGTGGAGTGTATGCCCCCGGCGCCGTAAGAAGTGATGACATAAGATTATCACGGCTGAACTGAGGGAGTGTGTTTAAAGCGGAGTCATCAATATTCTTTAAAAGGAAATTAGTGAAATTTTCTAAAGCGGTCGGCTTTTCATACTGCGCATCGCCTTTTTCGAGGATGTTCTGTAGCACCTCGTTAAGCCTCTGCGCAATGGGGAGTTTCACATTCTCATTCTCAATCGAATTAAGCACCTTCGATAAGTTTTCAGCGAGGATGTTAAGGTCTTTATTCTGAGTGAAACTTTCGAGCATATTGTCGATATCGGGAAGGTTTTTCTCGGGAGTTATAAGCGATAAAACATCCTTTATCGAGAAAAGACCGTTTGTTGTGTCGATATCTGAAAGACTCTGTAAAAACACGGGGTTATCCATATGGTTTGCAAAATTCTTTACAGAGTCGGCAAGTTTATTCGCCGAAAGCGAACCCATATCAACAAGCTCACGACCGAGTGTAAACGACTTTACATCATCGGGGAGTTTTGAGTTTTCGACAAATTCAGAAAAAACCCTCTGAAGTTCATTCGCCATATCCTTCGGGATATCGGGGCTCTGCAACATAGAGTCGATAAGTTTGTCGAAAGCGTTTTTAAGCCCGTCGGGAGAGTTCTGTATTCTTGAAAGATTATAAGAAACGAGAGAAATAAGCCCTTTGAGTCTGTCTGTCATAAGAAGACTTCCGCTTGCATTTTTCATTGTTTCAAGCGCCTGTTCTTTAAGTTCGGGGAAGTTTTCGAGCGCATTGTTATCGGCAAATTTCTGCGCGAGTGATGAAAGTTCGTCTGAAATAGAACGGCTTGCGAACATTTCATCCGACATAAAGCGGAATGTCTGCGAAAGTGAACGCATAACATCCTCAGGGGTAGTTGCGTTTACATAGGATTTTAAAAACGCGGTTATATTCTCTCTTATCTCACTTCCACCGAAAGCCTTTTCTGAAAGGTTTGTGAGATTGCGGAGCATATCGAAGAGTTTTCCGTTGAAAACCGTCGCTCCCTTTGCCTGTTCCACCATATCGGCAGAAAGATTTTCGGGGGTAAGAAGAATTTCATTCGCAAGGGCGGTGAGTTCATCCAGACCGCTTGTATTGCCCGATGCTTTTAAGGCATTGAGAAGTTCCTCCGTCATGAGCGACTGGATAGACTGCGCAGTCATCGAGGGATTTTGCGATATAGCAAGTTCAAGAGGCTTTAATAAATTTTCACCCGAATAGTCGGCATTGTCCTGAGTCTGCTGGTCGGTTCTCTGCTGAGTGCTTACAACCTGTGTTGTATTGGCAAGCTGGAATTGTTCCTGAGGGGCCTGTGTCGCGTTGGGATTGACATAGTTTCTCGGCAACGCGGGGGTCGTTATCTGAAGAATATCAGCCAAAAAATCACCTCCGAAAAATATGATTAGTGATATTAAACAAAAGATTTATGCCCGATTTGTTCAAATTTCAATTTTCGCATAAAAATTTTTAAAAAAACTAACTTTATTTATATAATATCTCATTTTTCGCTTGTAGTAAAGGATTTTTTTTGTTATAATGTTAGTAATAAGCTATTTTAGATAAATATTTTATGTAAATGGAAAAATTATACAAAAGTAGGTGCTGATTATGAGTAAATTCGAACCCGGAATGGAAAGTATGGTTGATATGTATATCTATGAAACCACAACTCTCCTCGAACAACTTGACCAGATACTCATCAAGACAGAAGGACAGGGCTCTTTTGATAAAGAAAGCATTAACGAAATCTTCCGTATAATGCATACTATCAAGGGTTCATCTGCTATGATGGGTCTTGAAAATATGTCATCACTCGCTCATGCCATTGAAGACATGTTTTACATAATAAGAGAAGAAAAGCCCGTTATAAGTGATTCTAAAGATCTTTACGAGCTTGTTTTCAGTGCGTCTGATTTACTCAAGGCTGAAATCGACATAATGCAGAATGACGATTACGACTTTACAGACTTCTCGCCTTGTCATGACAGAATAAAGGCTTATGTTGCCGTTCTTAAAAACGGTGGCGGAGAAGCACCTGCGGCAGAAGAAGCAACAGCATCCGCATCAGCGGCCGCTCCCGTAGCAGCAGAAGGAATGGTAACTGTAAAGGTTATTTTCGATGATGACTGTAAGATGGAAAACCTCCGTGCGCTTCTTCTCGTAAACAAGATAAGAGAAGACTGTTCAGAAATCTCTTATGAACCTTCTGACATCGAAACAAATGCCGACACAGCAAAGACAATCATCGACAACGGCTTTATCGTTCGTTTCAAGGCAATCGACGGAAACGACCAGCTTGTTATAAACGGCATTGAAGAAGCACTCAATGTTAAATCATATGAAATCATAGAAGAAGCGGCAGCAGCTCCCGCTCCCGCAGCAGCAGAAGTACCGAAGGCAGCGGCTCCCGCACCTGTAGCGGCAGAAGCTCCCAAGGCAGAAGCGCCCAAGGCGGAAGCACCAAAGCCCGTAGCAGCTCCTGCACCCAAGGCAGACGAAGGCAAGAAGTCTGTTGAACAGATAAACAATATGCTTCAGGGCAGACAGGGCGGCGGCGGAAAGCAGAGCCTTATCTCTGTAAACCTCAATAAACTCGATCAGCTTATGGATATGGTCGGCGAAATTGTTATCACAGAAGCAATGGTAACAGGCAACCCCGATCTTAAGGGCTTACAGCTTGACAATTTCCAGAAGTCAGCAAGACAGCTCAGAAAACTCAACAGCGAACTTCAGGATATCGTTATGTCAATCCGAATGGTTCCCCTTTCGGGCGCATTCAATAAGATGACAAGAATTGTCCGCGATATGAAGGTTAAACTTAATAAAGATGTTAACCTCGTATTCGAAGGCGAAAACACAGAAGTTGACAAGAGCGTTATCGATAACCTCAACGACCCCCTTATGCATATGGTAAGAAATGCCGTTGACCATGGTATCGAAGAAAATGTTGAAGACAGAATAGCAGCAGGCAAGCCCGCACAGGGAACTGTAAAACTTTCTGCATATAACTCATCAGGTGAAGTTATCATCGTTGTTTCAGACGACGGCGCAGGTATGAACGCAGAAAAACTTCTCGATAAGGGCGAAAGAAACGGAATACTCACAAAGCCCCGTGAAGAATACACAGAAAGAGAAGCATTCCAGCTTGTTATGGCGGCAGGTTTCTCAACCAACGAAGTTGTAACTGAATTCTCGGGCAGAGGCGTTGGTATGGATGTTGTAAAGAAGAACATCGAAAAGATAGGCGGAACGGTTTCTGTTGAAAGTAAACTCGGCGAGGGAACATCATTCATCATAAAGATTCCTCTCTCACTCGCTATTGTAGACGGAATGAATGTTTCTGTCGGAAAGTCAATCTTCACACTTCCCATAAATTCAATCAAGGAAAGCTTCAAGCTTCATGAAAACCAGCTTATCCATGATACATACGGCAACGAAATGATTATGATAAGAGGCGAATGTTATCCCCTTATCAGACTCTATAAGTGTTATGACCTTGAACCTACATACACAAACATCTATGAAGGTATCATAATTCTCGTTGAAGCAGAAGGAAAGACAGCCTGCATCTATGCCGACGAACTTTTGGGCGAACAGCAGGTAGTTGTTAAGCCCTTCTCACCAATGTTCAACGATTTCAATGTAAAGCAGTATGGTATGGCGGGATGTACAATACTCGGCGACGGCAGTATCACAATTATTCTTGATGCCAATAACATCATTACCAATTTCTAACCCGAAAGGAATGAAACCTTATGTCAGAATATATCGAACAGACAACCAATTTCTTATCAGACGGCGGTGAAATTCTTCAGTTTGAAATCGACGATGCCGTTTACGGAATTGAAATCCAGTATATAACAGAAATCATCCAGATTCAGCAGATAACAATAGTTCCCAAAGTTCCCTCATATATAAAGGGTATGATGAACCTTCGTGGTAAGGTTATCCCCGTTATGAGCGTAAGAAGCCGTTTCGGCAAGGAAGAAATTCCCTATGACGACAGAACCTGTATCATCGTTGTTGAATGGGATGGCCTCGCAGTAGGACTTATTGTAGACAGAGTAAGAGAAGTTGCTATGATTTCCCCCGAGGAAGTTTCATCTACTCCTGATTACAAGAATGTAAATATGAACCACTTTATCAAATACATCATCGAAACAGGAGATGAAATAAAGCTCCTTCTCGATTGTGAAACACTCGTTACGGAGAGATAGCCCTTATGATAACACTTACCGACGCTGATTTTCTCCGTATTGTCGAATATATCAAAAAACATTACGGAATAAATCTTGAAAAAAAGCGTATTCTCGTTGAGGGACGTCTTGTAAACACAGTTACCGCAAAAGGTTTCACATCCTTCAAGGCGTATCTCGACACAATCCTCACGGGTGAAAGCTCACCCGAACTCGAACAGTTTGTAAATAAACTGACAACAAACCACACATTCTTTATGCGTGAACCCGAACATTTCGATTTTATGAAATCAACCGTTCTCCCCTATATCGAAAGAACAGTTACCGATAAGGACGCAAGAATATGGTGCGCCGCTTCATCAACGGGACAGGAGCCTTATACAATGGCTATGACCATAGATGAATATTTCGGACCGAGGCGTCAGGGATGGGATTTAAAAATCCTCGCAACAGACATCTCGACAAAAGTTCTCGCCGAGGCTTATGCAGGGGTTTACACCCTTGAAATGATGGAAGGCGTTCCGAGAGAATGGATGGAAAAATATTTCGTAAGAACTGATGACGGAAAGTTCAGAGTATGCGACAGAATAAGGAAAGAAATTGTCTATAAACAATTCAATCTTATGAACGAAATCCGCTATAAAAAACCCTATGACCTCATCAGTTGCAGAAATGTTATGATTTATTTCGATGCTGAAACAAAGAATAACCTCATTGAAAGACTCTATGATTGTCTTAAACCGGGCGGTTATCTCTTTATAGGCCACGCAGAAAATGTTTCCAAAAACACAAGGTTTGAATTCATTCAGCCTGCGATTTACAGAAGACCATTAGGAAAATAATCTAAACGGAGGAAATTATGCTTAAAAGGAGTCATACAAGGATTTTCATAGTTGATGACTCGGCATTTTTCAGCCGTTTTGTCGAAGCGGAATTCGGGAAGAGTTTCCCCGAATTTGAAATAGTAGGAACAGAGCAGGACCCCATAAGAGCAATCGACAGAATAGTAGAAACAAAGCCCGATGTTGTCACCATCGACTTTGAAATGCCCCATATGAACGGCATTGAAATGCTCGAAAGGTTATTGCCTAAGATAAAAGTTCCCGTTATTATCGTTTCTTCAAAGATGGTTAATGTTCTTGAAGCACTTTCGGCAGGGGCTGTTGATTTTATCAGAAAACCCGATATGTCGCCCGATGCTAAAATTAACTTTATAAGAGAGCTTTCAAAGAAGATAGAAATCGCAAAATACGCAAAGGTTATGGAGCCTTCTGAAAAAAAGGCAGTAACCCCGAAAAAGCCCGAAACGGCAGTTCCCACACAGAGAATAAACTATGTTAAGGATGAAAGCATTATAGCAATAGGCTCTTCTACGGGAGGGCCCGATGCTCTGATGAAAATCCTCACAAGACTCCCCGCGAACATTCCCCCGATAGTAATCGTTCAGCATATGCCCGAAAATTTCACAAAGCTTCTCGCCGAAAGAATAGATAAGAACTGTGCTTTCAGCGCCTGCGAAGCAGAAAGTGGAATGAGGCTTAAAAGCGGAATGTGCGTTGTCGGAAAAGCAGGGCTTCAGATGAAAGTTCTGAAAGACAACAAGGGATATTATATCGTTCTTGAAAAGGATATTGTAAAGCCCTTGCATTCGCCTTCGGTCGATGTTCTTTTCGATTCTGTTGCTAAATGTGCGGGAAGAAATGCTATTGGCGTAATCCTTACAGGTATGGGCGCTGACGGCGCTAAGGGAATGCTCAATATGAAAAAAGCAGGTGCATATACCATAGGTCAGGATGAAAAATCCTGCGTTGTTTACGGAATGCCTATGGAGGCTTTCAAGCTCGGTGCGGTTGAAATTCAGCTTCCGCTGACTTCTATTGCCGATAATATCATAAAAAAACTTAACAGTTGACGGAGGAAAAAGAAATGGGTTTTGAAGACAAAGCAGGCAAATATCTTACATTTGTCCTTGATGACAGAAGATATGCCTTTTCTATTAAAAATGTCATTGAAATTATAGGGATTCAGGATATAACCCCCGTTCCCGAAAGCCCCGTCTATATGAAAGGTATCATAAATTTAAGAGGAAGAATTATTCCCCTTATTGATATGCGCCTGAGATTTAAAAAAGAAGAAATTCCCTATAACAAGAGAACATCTATTGTAATAGTAAGAATAAACGAAGTCGACATCGGCTTTATCGTTGACAGAGTTGACGAAGTAACAGACATAAAGGCGGAAGAACTTTCACCCCCTCCCGTTGTTACTATGGATGGAGCAAGCAAATATGTTATGGCAATAGGAAAGATAAAAGGCGATATCGTCCTTCTTTTAGACCATGACAAGCTCTTTTCAAAATCGGAGCTGAGAACTCTCACAGAGAGCAATTAACAAAAACATATCCCCCACAGATGTGGGGGATATGTTTTGTTTTATATTTCGGCTCTCTGCCACACAAAAAAGGCAACCCAAGAGGGTTGCCTTTTTATTTTATTATTTAGATAACCTTCCAGATTTCTTCTGCATACTGCTTGATAGTTCTGTCTGATGAGAACTTGCCTGCGTTGCAGATGTTCATCCAGCACTTCTTGTTGAATACAGTTCTGTCGTTGTTGTATTCACGGTTTGCTCTGATTTTAGCGTTTACATAATCATCAAAGTCACGGCAGATGAAGTAGTTATCGGGAGCATGCCAGCTGAAACCGTTTGTGAGTGAAGAATAAAGTTCACCGAACATACCTGTTTCGCCGTCGTTGAATGTTCCGTCAACAAGTGTGTTGATAACTCTCTTGAGTCTGTCATTTGCGTAGTAGTAATCTTCCTTAGGACGATAGTTGCCGTTTTTGAGGTGGTTGATTTCTTCAACTCTCGCACCGAAGATGTATTCGTTCTGTTCGCCTGCTTCCTCTGCAATTTCGATGTTAGCGCCATCCCATGTGCCTATTGTTATAGCACCGTTGAGCATGAACTTCATATTACCTGTTCCCGATGCTTCAAGACCTGCTGTTGAAATCTGTTCTGAAAGGTCAGCAGCGGGGATGAGCTTTTCAGCATATGAAACATTGTAGTTCTGAACAAAGAGAACGAGGAGCTTGTCGTTTGTCTGTGAGTCTGAGTTTACCTTCTTTGCGATTTCATTGATAAACTTTATGATACCCTTTGCTCTTCTGTAAGCGGGAGCAGCCTTGGCACCGAAGATGAATACTGTGGGATGCCAGTTTGTGAGTGCGCCTTCTTTAAGCTGATAATAGATATCGAGAATAGCGAAAGCGTTGAGAAGCTGACGCTTGTATTCATGAAGTCGCTTAACTTGAACATCGAACATAAATCCGGGGTTAATCCAGAAGTTTTCGTGCTTGCCGATATATTCGACAGCTTCCTGCTTCTTTTCGCGCTTGATGCGTGCGAAAGCCTTTAATGTTTCTTCATCGTCAACGAATTTCTGAAGTTCTTTGAGTTTATCAAGATTTGTAACCCAGTCTTCTGTTCCGAGTTTTTCTGTGATGAGTGATGAAAGTTGAGGGTTGCAAAGACCAAGCCAACGACGAGGAGTAATACCGTTTGTCTTGTTCTGGAATCTTTCGGGGAAGATTCGATACCAGTCACGGAGAACATCGTTTTTAAGGATTTCTGTGTGGAGTGCCGCAACGCCGTTTGTGTGTGATGTCGCAAAAACAGCCATATTCGCCATGTGGATACGGTCACCCTGAATGATTGAAATCCAGCCGATTTCTTCGTCTGTCTTCTTCATCTTCTTAAGGTCATTCTTGAGCTTTGTATCAATAAGACCGATGATATCGTAGATTGTGGGAATAACCTTTCTGAAGAGTGAAACGCTCCATTTTTCGAGTGCTTCAGCCATAACAGTGTGGTTTGTATAGTTGAATGTCTTCTGTGCGATGTCGAATGCTTCGTTGAAGCCCATACCTTCCTTGAACATAAGGATACGGATGAGTTCGGGGATAGATACTGTGGGGTGTGTATCGTTAAGCTGGATAGAATAGAGTTCTGCGAATTTTGAGAAATCAGAACCGTATTTCTTCTTATAGTTCGCAACGATATCCTGTAAAGAAGCAGAGCAGAAGAAATACTGCTGTTTGAGGCGGAGAATAAGTCCCTTTTCAGTATTGTCGTTAGGATAAAGAACATTACTGATAGCTTCTGCAAGGATAGCGTTTTCTGATGCGTTTAAATAAAGCTGATTGTCAAAGTCTGTGAAATTGAATTCGTCAAGACCCTCAGCCTGCCATAAACGGAGTGTGTTTATAGACTTTCTGTCATATCCTATAATGGGAACATCATAAGGAACAGCCATTACAGACTGGTCTGCAAAGTCAATTCTTACCTTGTCGTTTTCACAACGGATGCTCCATGCGTCGATTCCCTGATGAAGCCACTTGTCAGCAGTTTCTCTCTGGAATCCGTTTTCAAAATACTGCTTGAAAAGACCATAGCGGTATCTGATTCCGTATCCATTGAGGGGGATATCCTGTGATGCGGCACTGTCAAGGAAACAAGCGGCAAGTCTGCCAAGACCGCCGTTACCGAGCGCTGCGTCTTCGATGTCTTCAAAATCGTTGATGTTTATGCCCTGTTCAGAGAAAACTTCTTTAGCTGTGTCTAAAAGACCTGCGCAGTAGAGGTTATTGAAAACCGCTCTGCCCATAAGGAATTCAGCAGAGAGATAATATGCTCTTCTCTTTGCTGCATGGCGCTTTTCACTCTTCTGCCAGTCGGGCATGATGTCAGCCATAACTGTTCTTGCGAGCGCGTTATGAAGCTGATGAGTTGATGCCTCTTTGAGAGTTGTCTTGTAGTCTGTGTAAAGATTGTTCTTGATCTGGGCAAGAAATTCTTTCTTGTTCATATCATTCTACCTCCAATATCATACTCAGATGAAATAATACCACGAATATTTTACCACAATTTTATATACATTTCAATAGTATTTATATTTTTATAGAAAACTGTCCGCCGTTCGCGTACAAGCGTATTTCACAAAAGAACAGTAGTTTTTTGATGTAATGTTGTCATATTCACCGATTGACAAAATAGTAACAAAAAGGTTAGAATTATGAGGAAGACTATAAAAAGGGGTATTAACACAATGACAAATGGTATAAAAGTAGTAAAATTCGGCGGAAGTTCACTCGCCGACGCAACACAGTTCAAAAAAGTTGCCGACATTATTCTTTCCGATAAACTGAGAAGATATGTTGTTCCCTCAGCACCGGGAAAGAGATTTAAAGACGACACAAAGGTAACAGATATGCTTTATGCCTGCTATGACCTTGCTGAAAGCGATAACGAAGGTTACCTTAAAGTTTTTGAAGATATCAAGGAAAGATACAATGGTATCATTAAAGAACTCGGCATCGAACTCTCCCTCGAAGATGAATTCGAAAAGGTTAAAAAGAATTTCCTCAACAAAGCAGGAAGAGACTATGCCGCTTCAAGAGGGGAATATTTAAACGGCATCATCCTTGCTAAATATTTAGGCTTTGATTTTGTCGATTCAGCAGAAGTAATCTTCTTTAACGAAAAGGGTATTTTCGACCTTGACAGAACAGTAAAGGTTTTGAGCGAACGCCTTAAAAAACTTGAATACGCAGTTATCCCGGGATTTTATGGCTCTATGCCAAACGGCTCTGTAAAGACATTTTCAAGAGGCGGTTCTGACATAACAGGTTCGATAGTAGCAAGAGCGGTAAACGCAAGAATCTATGAAAACTGGACAGACGTTTCAGGCTTCCTCGTTGCTGACCCGAGAATTATCGATAATCCCGCACCCATAACAACAATAACATACAGAGAACTCAGAGAGCTTTCATATATGGGCGCAACTGTTCTTCACGAAGACGCTATCTTCCCCGTAAGAACAGCAGGTATTCCCATAAACATAAAGAACACAAACGCTCCCGAAGACAGAGGAACAATGATTGTTGCAAACGCAGATGAAGTTATTCCTCCTTATACAATAACAGGTATCGCAGGTAAAAAGGGATTTTGTGCAATAAACATCGAAAAGGATATGATGAACTCAGAACTCGGTTTCGGAAGAAAAATCCTTGAAGTTCTCGAAGGAAACAATATCTCATTCGAACATCTCCCTTCAGGAATAGACACAATGTCTGTTCTTGTTAACGAAAACTCAATGGGCGGTAAGGCAGAAAGAATTTTACAGGAAATCAAGGCTGCCACAAATCCCGACCATATCGAACTCGAACACAACATCGCCCTCATCGCAATCGTTGGCAGAGGTATGAGAAAGCAGAGAGGTACTGCGGCAAGAATTTTCGCAGCACTCGCACACGCAAAGATAAACGTCAAGATGATTGACCAGGGTTCATCAGAACTCAACATCATCGTCGGCGTTTCAGATGATGATTTCGAACAGGCGATGAAATGTATTTATGCAATCTTCGTAGACACAGTAGAGGAGTAAAACGAGAAATCCTGCACTTTCTGCGTCGTTAAACTCGCTCGGAATATCCGCATATTCCGTCGCTCGTTTGCCTAGCATAAAGCACAGTCTTTTCGTTTTACCGCGTGGTCGCGGAGAACATATCGTTTCGTAGTTGGCTATGAAAATCAGTTTATAGCTCGATAACCGCATTTGTCGGTTATCTGCCTCCACGGGCTCCGTGGTCGTTTTGTGCGTGACCGCACGGGACAATTCGTTTCGTAGTTGGTTTTAGAATGAAAATAAAAAATCCACCCACAAGGGTGGATTTGCTTTTATCAATTTCTGATAACTAATGAGCGTATATGAAAAGTTCGTGCGTGCGAAAAGAGTAAACTATCAGCCTTAATATCGGCAACGGGCTACTTTGCCGTTGCGAATGGCAAGAGAATTACCGCTCACGCATGAGTGAGCGTAGCCCTCTGCAAGAGCGTGTCTTTGCCTACTTTCTACACGAGTAGAAAGTATGGTCGCCAAAGACTCCCTTTGGGGAGTCGGGGCGAAATTCATTATTACAAAACCTTACTTTCCCTCTCCTCATAGGAAAAAACATCAGAGCCTACTAAAACCCCGTCGAAAATAAGAAGAGTTATCTCGCTGTCACCCGAAGAAAAACTATATTTCATAACAGTTTTTTCCCTCAGATTATGAAGGTCGAAACCCTGTTCCTTCTGCAAAAGATTATAGTTTTCAAAGGTTTCGTTCCATACTGTCGGAATGATGATTTCTTCTTCCGAAATCTTTATGGGGGAATATCCTTTTCCCTCTAAAAAAGCGACAATTTCCGCTTCATCAGAAAGATATATCTTCTCACTTTCCCTTATGTAGAAAAGCAGAAGTGTAGTACCGAAGAGTACTAAAACGAGGATTATAGAGAGAAATGCGGATTTGATTTTTTTCCCCGAAAGAGAAACTGTAAGCATAATAAAAAATCTCCTTTTGTGGTCTGATGAATTTTATGCTCATAGGGGAAAGAAAATTCCCGAAAAACTTGACAAAACTCAAATAATTTAATAAAATATAAAAAGCGTATCATAACAAAGGAGAGTCAATATGAAAAACACTGAAAAAACAATGGACAAAATAGTTGCTCTTTGTAAGGGCAGAGGATTTGTATACCCCGGCAGTGAAATCTACGGCGGTCTCGCAAACACATGGGACTATGGCCCTTTAGGTGTTGAACTTAAAAACAACATCAAGAAAGCATGGCTCAAAAAATTTGTTCAGGAAAATAAATATAATGTAGGTCTTGACAGTGCTATCCTTATGAACCCTCAGACATGGGTAGCATCAGGACATTTAGGCGGATTTTCAGATCCTCTTATGGACTGTAAGGAATGTAAGACAAGACATCGTGCAGATAACCTTATTGAAGACTTTGACGGAACAAACCCTGCGGGTTGGTCAAACGAACAGATGATGGATTACATCAAGGAAAAGGGAATTCCCTGCCCCAACTGCGGAAAGCACAACTTTACAGACATCCGTCAGTTCAACCTTATGTTCAAGACATTCCAGGGCGTTACAGAAGACAGCAAGGCAGAACTTTATCTTCGTCCCGAAACAGCACAGGGTATCTTTGTAAACTTCGCAAACATTCAGAGAACAAGCCGTAAGAAAGTTCCTTTCGGCGTTGCACAGATAGGTAAATCATTCAGAAACGAAATCACTCCCGGAAACTTCATCTTCCGCGTTCGTGAATTTGAACAGATGGAACTTGAATTCTTCTGCAAACCCGGAACAGACCTCGAATGGTTCCAGTATTGGAGAGGTTTCTGCCGTGACTGGCTCCTTTCTCTCGGCATAAAGGAAGAAAACCTCCGTCTTCGTGACCATGACCCCGAAGAACTCTGCTTCTATTCAAAGGCAACTACTGACTTTGAATACCTCTTCCCATTCGGTTGGGGCGAACTCTGGGGCGTTGCCGACAGAACAGACTATGACCTTACTCAGCATATCAATACAAGCGGAAAGAGTATGGAATACTTTGACCCCGAAACAAACGAAAAGTATATTCCTTATGTTGTTGAACCCTCACTCGGCGTTGAAAGACTTTTCTTATCAATGGTTACAGAAGCATACGACGAAGAAACACTCGAAGATGGTTCAGTAAGAACAGTTATGCATTTCCATCCTTATCTCGCACCTTTCAAGGCTGCTGTTCTTCCTCTTTCAAAGAAACTTGCAGGCCCTGCTTCAGAACTCGCTGATGAACTTTCAAAATACTTTATGACAGACTACGACGACGCAGGCGCTATCGGAAAGAGATACAGAAGAGAAGATGAAATCGGAACACCTTTCTGCATCACATACGACTTTGAAAGTGAAACAGATAACTGTGTAACAATCCGTGAAAGAGATTCAATGCAGCAGGTTCGTATTCCTATTGCAGAAGTTAAATCTTATATCGAAGAAAGAATTGCATTCTAAAAAACAAAACGCCTTGTCCTTTTATAAAGGACAGGGCGGATATGTTTCCGTAGCTCAGCAGGATAGAGCGACCGCCTCCTAAGCGGTAGGTCGGGTGTTCGAATCACCTCGGGAACGCCACAAAAAATTCCCCCACAGTTGTGGGGGATATTTTTATTACTTTTCTCTTATCATTTCAAGCCTTTTTTCAAGTGTGGCTTCGTCCATTTCGCCGACTGTGTGATTGACGATATTTCCGTTTTTATCGATAAAATATGTCGCAGGGATAGAACTTACGCCGTATTTCGCGGTAGCGTCTGCATCCGCGTCAAGCCAGACCGTGAATGTATAGCCGTTTTTCTCTAAAAGGTCATTGACAAGTTTAACATCATCAGCGGCGGTGATATTTATCATAATAAAAGTTATATCGGGGTTTTCCTTATAAGCCTTTTCAAAAAGCGGAAGCTCGATTTTACAGTGGTTACACCATGTCGACCAGAAATTGAGGACAATCGGTTTTCCGTAACAGTCAGAAAGTTTCACTTCGTTTCCGTCTATATCATAAGCGACAAAATCTTCTGCCTTTATAACATCCTGTGGATAGAAAAGAGTTTTTTCTGTCGCAGGATTTTCTTCTTCGATGATTGTTGTAGTTACAGTTGTAGTTTCCGTTTCTTTTTCTTTATAATCTTTTGTTAATCCGTTATAGAGAAAATAAACCCCTACAAAACATAAAACAGCAACAAGCGAAAAAATGATGACATTTCTTTTGTTCATAAAAATCCTCCTTTAAGAAAGCAGTATCGTCAGTTTCGAGAAAAGTCCCGTTGCCATAAGAAGCCCCGTTATTATGAGAAAAATTCCCGAAACGATATTTATTACCTTATAGTTCTTTTTTATGAAATCAAATGCGGATTTCAGTTTTTCTATGAGAACAGCCGTTACAACAAACGGAATGCCAAGCCCCATTGAGTATAAAAGAAGCATTATCACTCCCTTTAAAACGCTTCCCTCACTTGATGCGAGAGCTAAAGCCGAGCCTAAAAATGCGCCGACGCAGGGTGTCCAGCTTATAGAAAAAACGGCGCCGAAAAGAAGTGACGAGAAAAATCCCATATTTTCTTTCACATTTGTTTTCATTCCTTTAAAAAGATTTATCTTTATTATTCCTAAAAAATAAAGCCCGAAAAGAATGACGATAAGCCCCGTTATTATGTTTACGACAACGCGGTGTTTAATAAAAAATCCGCCGATTATTCCTGCCATTGCGCCCATAAGAACAAACACGATAGTAAACCCACATACAAAGCCTATTGCATTTAAAAGTGTTTTCTTTGTATTCTTTTCTTCCGTTCCCGCAAAGTATGAGATGTAAACGGGAAGCATAGGAAGAAGGCAGGGTGAAATGAAGGTTATTATCCCTTCTAAAAAAGCGATGAAATATTGCATATCAAAAATCTCCTTTGAGATATTGTAACACATTTCATCACGATTTAAAAGGGGGAAAAAGAAAACTCCCCCAGAAACTGAGGGAGTTTTTCTTTATGTAACTTGAATTACTTGATGAGCAGTATCATTTTTTCCACAACGATGAGTAAGATGGGGCGCTATAAGGATTGGGGAGATCGCTTTGAGAAATAGGAATTTCATGAGAAGGGTCGATTTCATTAATCATTTTATGATATTTGATTGTAGCATTTTTTATGGCTTGTGGCTGTTTCAAATTGCCGTTCTGCAGAATGTTTTCAGCATGCTTTAAAGCTAACTGATAATAGAAAAGTCTTTTTTGGTTATCAGATATTTTAGTCGCGATATTTTCAAGAGTTGTCATAAATTCAATGCCAAGGCTGTTGAAAAGAATGATTGTTTTTGCACGGTCATCCCATATAGTCATTCCATAACCATTGCCACGTGTGTTGTAAACATAGTCACTACGGGACATGCCTAAAATGTCATTGCTTATATCTTCGATAATGTTTTTATTCTCTTCTTCTTTTTCGATGTCAAAGTTATCATCGAGAATAGAAACGCAGTTCTGAAGAACTTTGAAAGAAGCCTGTCTTTTATATATATCGCTTTCTATGAGAGCGACTTTTGCTTTACCATAAGAACTGTAGAAAATAGCTTCAATATTTGTAGGGTCGTTCTGTTCTACCATATCGTAGTATTTGCTTACTTCTTCCCAGTCTTCCTTCATTTTTGCACGTCTTGCGTTTGCAAGGTATTTTTCTACAAAAGAAGAATTATCAACCTTAACTATACCCTGAACTTCTACTGTTCCTTCGATCATCATTTTCTTTGCTTCTTCAACGGAATATTTCGTTTTACAGTGCTGGCATACAAAAACACCGTCTTGTTTCAGAATGTCTGTTCCGCCACACATTTCGCAAGCAAGTTGTTTCATTTTATATTTCCTCCAATATCATATGAATTGATTTTCAGGATTTTAAAACCTGAAAATTATATACAAACTCATTTTACACCATATCTATACAGAATACAAGACAAATAAAAAAAACGGAACAAAATGTTCCGTCTTTTTTCTATGTAATTCTGATAAATTACTTGATGATTTCGAGCTTGTCTCCAACGAGGGGAATAGACATGTATGAACCATTGAGAATTCCTACAAGGAGAATGATCCAGCAAATTGTGCCAAGAGGGGGGATAAAACCAAAAAGGAATGCGATGAGAGCCTGGTTTGCATAATACTTAAGGTAAGCAGAACCCTTCTTGTCTTCCATAACGAGAGGAAGGAAGAAAAGGAAATTGAAAATTACAATAAGAATAGAAAAAGTCTTATTGGCTTCGACATCCGCCTGATCAAACTGTCTGATTTCTTCTGACATGTTAAAACGCCTCCAAAAATATAATTGATACCATAAGTATACATAAATATACGCCAAAGGTCAATAAATAATTCACAATTCCTTTTATGATTTATGCAATATAAACACTTGGGCTGTCATTTTGGGGCGGTTTTTGTCGCTTTTGATAAAGACAAAACCGACATACAAACTTTATGCAATATTTCTATCAAATATATCAAAAGTTCATTTAATTTGTGCAAGTAAACAAATGGCGTTTTTCGGGGAGTTTTTTCGTTAAACAAATGTCAAAACGCTTGACTTTATCGCATAAAAGTAATATAATTGATATGTCAAATTTTAAATTTTTTTAGTCGGAGGTAAATCAAAATGGCAAGAGTTTATAATTTCAGTGCAGGCCCCGCTGTTCTTCCTGAAGAAGTTCTCAGAGAAGCAGCAGAAGAAATGCTCGATTACAAGGGTTCAGGAATGTCCGTAATGGAAATGTCCCACCGTTCAAAAGTTTATGATGAAATCATCAAGGATGCTGAAAAGGATCTCCGTGACCTTATGAACATCCCCGATAACTATAAGGTTCTCTTCCTTCAGGGTGGTGCATCACAGCAGTTCGCGGCTGTTCCTATGAACCTCATGAAGAACAAGAAGGCTGCTTACATAGTAACAGGTCAGTGGGCTAAGAAGGCTTACGAAGAAGCTCAGATGTACGGCGAAGCAGTAGCAGTTGCTTCATCAAAGGATAAGACATTCTCATACATCCCCGATTGTTCAGATCTCGATATCCCCGCTGATGCAGACTATGTTTACATCTGCGAAAACAATACAATCTACGGAACAAAGTTCTGGGAACTTCCCAACACAAAGGGCAAGGATCTCGTTTCAGACGTTTCATCATGCTTCCTTTCAGAACCCGTTGATGTTACAAAGTATGGCGTTATCTACGGCGGTGTTCAGAAGAACATAGGCCCTGCCGGTGTTGTTATCGCTATCATCAGAGAAGACCTCATCAGAGATGATGTTCTCGCAGGAACACCTACAATGCTCAAGTGGAAGACACAGGCTGACAATGATTCTCTCTACAACACACCTCCCTGCTATGGTATCTACATCTGCGGCAAGGTATTCAAGTGGATCAAGAAAATGGGCGGCCTTGAAGCTATGAAGGCTCACAACGAAAAGAAAGCAGCTATCCTCTATGATTTCCTCGACAGCTCAAAGCTCTTCAAGGGAACAGTTGAAAAGAAAGACCGTTCACTCATGAATGTTCCTTTCGTTACAGGCAACGAAGAACTCGATGCCAAGTTCGTTAAGGAAGCAAAGGCAGCAGGCTTTGAAAACCTCAAGGGTCACCGTTCAGTTGGCGGTATGAGAGCATCTATCTACAACGCAATGCCCATCGAAGGCGTTGAAGCTCTCGTTGAATTCATGAAGAAGTTTGAAGCAGAAAATGCTTAATTTCCTTTTTGGTTGAAAGGTGGAAAAATACAATGTTTAATATTATGACACTCAATAAGATTGCTGCAGTAGGAACAGACAGATTCGGTGGCAATTATGCAGTTGCTGACAATCACGACAATCCCGATGCAATCATGGTAAGAAGTGCTTCAATGCACGATATGGAATTCGGCTCAAACCTTCTTGCTATCGCAAGAGCAGGCGCAGGTGTAAACAACATTCCTCTCGATAAGTGCGCAGCACAGGGTATCTGTGTATTCAATACACCCGGCGCTAACGCAAACGCAGTTAAGGAACTTGTTCTCTGCGGTATGCTCCTCGCTTCAAGAGATGTTGTAGGCGGTATCTCATGGGTTAAGTCCGCTAAGGACGATGCTGACATCGCCAAGAGCGTTGAAAAGGAAAAGTCAAAGTTCGCAGGAACAGAACTTAAAGGCAAGACAATCGGTATTATAGGCCTCGGTGCTATCGGTGCACTCGTTGCTAACGCTGCTGTTTCACTCGGAATGAACGTTATCGGTTATGACCCCTTCCTTTCAGTAAACGGTGCTCTTTCAATCAGCCGTGCTGTTAAGTATGTAACATCAACAGCAGATATCTATGCTGCAGCTGATTTCATTTCAGTACATGTTCCCTGCAACGACAACACAAAGGGTATGATCAATAAAGAAGCTTTCGCTCTTATGAAAGACGGCGTTATCATTTTAAACTACGCTCGTGATGCTCTCATCAACGATGACGATATGAAGGAAGCTATTGCTTCAGGTAAGGTAAGAAAGTATGTAACAGACTTCCCCAACCCCAAGACAGCTAATATGGAAGGCGTTATAGCAATTCCTCACCTTGGTGCTTCAACAGAAGAATCAGAAGATAACTGTGCTGTTATGGCTGCTGATGAACTCGTTGCTTATCTCGAAAGCGGAAACATCATCAACTCAGTTAACTTCCCCAATGCTGAAATGAACGCAGCAGGAAAGAAAGTATGCGTTATGCATAAGAATGTTCCCGCTATCATTTCTTCAATCACAACACTCTTCGGTGGCGCTGGAGTAAACATCGACAATATGCTCAACAAGTCAAGAGGCGATTATGCATACACAATGCTCGATGTTGCAAACGCAGATGACGCTATTGTAGCTAAAATCTCTGAAATCGAAGGCGTTATCAGAGTAAGAGTTATCTAATCTGACATATTTTCAGAAAAAACTCTTGACAAGGTAAACCATATATAATATAATGATTAAGCTATCGTTTTCCAAAGACAGCAGGTTGGTGTTTTAAACACCTGTAAATCCCGCCGAGGAGAAATGACTTAAAAACATTTCGCTCTCTCTGTCTTTAAATATAGTCAGAGAGAGTTTTTATTTGGAACGATTGATTTATAATTTCAATCGGAGGTGAAATTATGGCAAGCGCAAAGATTCTTGAATCAAAGAAGGCAAAGGTTGCTGCTCTCGCAGAAGTTCTCAAGAATTCAACAGCAGGCGTACTCGTTGACTATAAGGGTATCAGTGTTGCTGATGACACTCTTCTCAGAAAGGAACTTCGTGAAGCAGGCGTAACTTATGTTGTTGAAAAGAACAAGATTCTTGAATTCGCATTCAAGGAAGCAGGTCTCGAAGGACTTTGTGATGTTCTTTCAGGAACAACAGCTATCGCTTATACAGACGGCGACCAGACAGCTGCCGCTCGTATTCTCGGTAAATATTCCGAAAAATACAACGGTGAAAAGTTTATTCTTAAAGCAGGTTTTGTTGATGGTGAACTCTATGACGCTAAGGGCGTTGTAGCTCTTTCAAAGATTCCTTCAAAGGAAGTTCTTCTCGCACAGCTCCTCGGTTCACTCCAGGCTCCTATGCAGAATCTCGCCGCAACACTTCAGGCACTCGTCGACAAGAAGAACAGCGAAGAAGCTGCTTAATTCTCGTCATCAATCAAATGCCGCATAAGTCGGCAAAATCTTAAAAAAATTTATAAAGGAGAATAATCATCATGGCATCAGAAAAGATTACAAACATTTTAGACCTCATCGATGCTCTTTCAATTCTTGAACTCTCAGAACTCGTTGAAGGCATCCAGGAAAAGTACGGAGTATCAGCAGTAGTTGCAGCAGCAGCTCCCGCAGCAGGCGGCGCTGGCGCAGCTGAAGAAAAGTCAGAATTTGACGTTATCCTCGCTTCATTCGGCGACAAGAAGATGGACGTTATCAAGGCTGTTAAGGAAATCACAGGTCTTGGTCTTAAGGAATCTAAGGAACTCGTTGAAGCAGCTCCTAAGGCTATCAAGGAAGGTGCTCCTAAGGCTGAAGCTGAAGAAATCAAGACAAAGCTCGAAGCAGCAGGCGCAACAGTTGAACTCAAGTAATTCTGAATTTGACGTATTAAAAAAGCAGGGAATTTTCCCTGCTTTTTTTATTGCTCTTTTATCGTTCCATAAAAAAACAGCGAAGAAATCTCCGCTGTTTTTATTTTTACTTTACAATATAGAAAGAATCGATAACTTCTTTTATAATGTCTTTGTCAGAAGAACTTATTGTGATAGTCGCAAGACATCCGTCACCGAATTTCTTGATTATCTGAAACTGATAAAAATCAATGCTGTCATTAAGGTTTGTAGTGGTTGATAATGAACAGAATTCTTCTCCGTCTATATTTATTGTCGACACCTCTGAAGATACAACTACTTTTTCAAATCCTGCATTTTTATACATATTCACAAGCAGTTCTTCGACCTGTGTCTGAGAGGCTTCGAGAATCTGTTTTTCGTCATATACAGTATATACGAAGGAGCCCGGTTTTTCTGCAAGTATGTTTATGCTTCCTATAAATGCACCCTCAATATGTTCCGCCATCATATCCTTATGAAGATCACCGCTAGTAAGGTCGACTGTGTTGTTTGAAGCAGATGCTACTATATCCTTGCGTTCTTCTGCTTTTTCGGACATTTCTTCTTCGGTATAGAAAAACCATTCTTCATTGAGCGTACATCCTATGCCTATCATTTTGTTTTCGTATGTATTTCCTTCAACAACACCCTTTTCAAAAACAACAGTTGCTTCTGTCATTTCTGTAATTTCAGTTGTTTCAGTTGTTTCAGTTGTTTCGGCAACTGTGGTTTCTGCGGTTGTTGTATCCGCTTTGTTTTCTTCAACCTTCTTTTCCGACAAAGCGCATCCTGTAAGACTGATTATGAGTGCTGATAAAATCAGAATGCATGAAATTTTTCTCTTCATAAATAATGTCCCCTTACCATAATGAATTAAAGCAATAATATTATATCATACAATGCCTCAGGGGAAAATAGTTAATATTACTAAAAAGATTTATAATCAAGTTTTTTTATTGCACACTTACCCCTCTTTATGCTATAATAATAAACAGATTACGGAAAGGAAGAGTTAAGATGAAACATATCCTCATTGTTGACGATAACAAGATGAATCTTCTTCTCGCGAAGAAAGTTCTCTCGGATACATATAATGTAACAGCGGTTTTATCGGGCAAGGAAGCGCTTGATTTTCTCAGCGAAGACACCTGTGACCTTGTTCTTCTCGATATAAATATGCCCGAGATGGATGGCTTTGAGGTTATGGGCGAAATCCGAAAGATAGAAGAATGCAAAACTCTTCCGATAATTTTTCTCACTGCCGATGATGATGCCGAAACCGAAAACAGATGCTTAGAAGAAGGCGCACTCGATTTTATCGCAAAGCCTTTTGTCCCCTCTGTTATGCGTTCGCGAATAGGCAGAATTTTAGAACTTGAGGATATGAGAAAAAAACTCTCCGATAAACTCGAAGAAAAGATAAAAGAAGTTACCGACATAAAAAGCAGATCACAGCAGGATGCTCTGACAGGTCTCTGGAACAGGGCATATACCGAAAAGGCGGTAAACGATATGCTGTCAGAAGGTGTCAAAGGTGCGCTCTTTATGATTGATATGGATAATTTCAAGGCGATAAATGATAATTACGGTCATATCGAGGGCGACGAAACTTTAAAGATGTTCGCCGAAACTATGAGGGATTATTCTAAAGACGGCGATGTTCTCTGCCGAATCGGTGGGGATGAGTTTGTGATGTTCATAAAGGATGTTACATCAAAAACCGACCTCGGAAACCTCGCAGGTGATATTATTTCAGACCTTTGCTATAAAATCGAACAGAAAAAGTTTGAAACGAATACATCTGTTTCAATAGGCATAGGTCAGTTCCCCGATGACGGCGACGATTTCGGAACAGTCTATAACGCAGCCGATAAAGCGCTTTATTATGTAAAGCAGAACGGAAAGAATTCATATCACTTTTTCAGTGAACAGAGAGAAAGCGAAAACACAAGGGGCAGAAACCTCGTCGATTTACAGTATTTAAGAGAGGTTATGTCGCGTGCGGATTCAGGCAGAGGCGCTTATCAGCTTGAACTCGATACATTCCACCATGTTTATAATTTCATAAGAAGATTTGTTGAAAGAAGCGGAAGAGATGTTCAGACACTTCTTTTCACAATGGTTTCAAAGGAAAACGAAATGGTTGACCCCTCAGAAGCAGAAGTTGCCCTTGAAATTATGGAACAGGCTATCTATACATCGCTCAGAAGAGTTGATGTTTCGACAAGATATTCAAGCAAACAGCTTATAGTCATTCTTATGGATTCAAACGAAGAAAACGGAAATCTCGTTGCAGAAAGAATAGTAAACTGCTTTAACAAACTCTATAAAGGAAAGAAAATCTCATTTGAATACGGCATTGCCGAAATGGATAAACTCGGGAATAAGTTCATATAAAAAATCCCCCACATTATAATGTGGGGGATTATATTTTTTAATGTCTTCTTCTGTCCTTGCCTGTTCTTGCGCTCTTCAAGATGATTACTTCTTCTTATTATCGTTAAAAGAACGATAAGCGCTATTATATGTAAAATCGAGCAAACCGCTTTCCCTCGAATTATGCGAATGTAAAGCTGTTCTTGCCGTTGCCCTTTACATCATAAAGCGCAGAGTCGGCTTTCTGATAAAGGTCATCAAGATTTTCGCCGTTATCGGGATAAATGCTTATTCCGACGCTTCCGCTTAAATTTATCTTTGTGTATTTTGAGGATGTTTTTCTTATAGCCGAAAGGATATCCTTTGCTTTTCCCTCAACCTGTTCATTATCTGAAATATTACGCATAAGAACGAAGAATTCATCTCCGCCTATTCTTCCGACAATATCTGTTTCTCTGAAAATCTTTTTGAGTTCTCTTGAAAGTTCTATTAAGAATTCATCCCCGAAACGATGACCCATTGTGTCGTTAAGGTCTTTGAAATTGTCAATGTCAATCATAAAGAGAGCATGCTGTCTGTCGTGTTCGTTTTTAAGGATAAGTTTTATGCAGTCCATAGTTGCTTCGTGATTGAGAAGCATTGTCATAGAGTCGAGTTTTGCTGCCTCTGCGAGTTTCTGCTGTTCTACCTTTATATCGTTTATATCCTTTGCCGAAAGCATAACACATAAATGTCCGCTGTCGACATCGGTTAAAAAGTTTACATCATTCTTGACCCAGCGCATTGAATTATCAGACAATCTTCTTTCATATGAAAAACTTATCATTCTTCTTCCGCTTGAATAGATATCGTGAAGATTTTCTGCTGTGAAATGGCTGTAGAATTCGGATGCGTTTCCGTCTTCCTCGACTATTGACTGTATCGCGTATTCACACATTTCTTCAATGGTCTGACATTCCTGAACTGTTCCCTTTAAAATCTTCTGTCGGCGCTGTGAAATAATTCTCCAGTCGTCAACATCTATATAGCAAACGGCATATGTATCCTTAGGAAGTTCAAACAGATAGCCGAGCTCCTGCTGATAACGCTGACGCGCCATATATTCTCTTGTGATATCCTTTGTGATACCTAAAATTCCTATTGCCTCGCCCTTATCGTTTCGAAGGATATATTTTGATGTCGAGGCATATCTTGCGTTTCCGTTTTCGTTTGTTATGGGTTCTATATATTCTATGTGGTCCTTATCGTCGTTTAAAAGACGTATATCGTCGCTTGTGTATCTTTTTGCAAGGGATTTATCCTCGAAGATTTCAGAATCTGTATGCCCTATAACTTCCTTTAAGGATTTTCTGCCTGTCATTTTAACAAAAGGCATAGAGGCATGGCGATAGACAAGATTATTGTCCTTGACAAAAATCAGGTCTTTCGAATTTTTTATAAGCGCCGAAAATGCCGACTGCATAAGTTTGCTGTCCATAGATACCACTCCCATAAGAATATACACAAAAATTATATCACAAAAGTCGGCATTTTTCAAGCATTTTTATATAAAAACGCAATCCCCCGTTACACCCTCAAAAAGTCTTTCATCAAGAAGATTAGCAAGCTCGTTTGCCATTCCTCTTATTCCGAGACCATTATTCATAGCGTTTTCAAGAACCATATCCCTGTGCTCAGCGGTAAGATAAATTTTGAGATTATAGGTTTTTTCGAGCTTTTTTATGGGAGAACACTCTTCTTTATAAAGAATACTCTCATAGTCATTTTTTGTCATCGGCGAAAGGTTTACTACCTTTGAAATTCTGCCCATAAATTCGGGAGTGACACCATAATCGAGAATGTCTTTAACTGTTATCGGCTTTGAATAAGCCTTTGTATCCTTTTTTTCAGAACCAAACCCCATACTGCTTCCTCTTTGTTTTTCGGCAATTTCTTCCGCTTTTCTGCTGAATGCACCAAGCAAAACAAAAGATATTTTGTTTGTATCAACAGAACGATAGTTATCGTTACTTATCTTGATTTTCATAGTAGTTCCCTCTATAATTTTAAGACCCTCGTTCATAATATGTTCAGAAACATTCTCACCCCTAGATGTAAATCTCGGCGAAACCATCTTATCCGTTTCGTCAAGGACCATAATGGTATTTTTAGAATCCCTGAAAGGTTCGGAACGAAAAAGGTCCTGCCATTTTGTATTGCCCGTAAAGCCTTCCATAGTCAAAGAGCTTACATCAACAATCGAAATCCTGCTGGGGAAAAGTGTGCTTAAACAACGCCATATCTCTGTCTTTCCGCAACCCGTAGGCCCACAGAACATTATATTCTGCTTTATCCCTTTAAGACATTTCCACATAATCATAGCAGCCGCTTTTTTGGCTTCTTCCTGTTTTATGACTCTTTCGTCGAGATAATCATATATTTCCTTTGCAGACATCTCTTCTTTATTGACAGGCTTCGGTCGTTCAACGGGCTTTGGCTGTTCTGCGGGCTTTGGTCGTTCTGCAGGCTTTTCGTGTATCACGTTGTAAAATGTTGTTCCGAACATTTTTCTTCCCCCTCTCTGTATGCTTTACTTTGTTTTAACATATTGTTCATAATTTGTAAATACTTTTGGTGCAATTTCGTAGATATGCTGTGTTTTTTCCATATATGGATTTGTATATATTGCACAATGAAAATCTTGCTGTTGTTATAAAATAAAAAATATGCTATAATTTCTGTATCAAAGACAAAGGAGGCGAGAAAATGGAAAACGAGAAGAAAATTTCAAAAAAAAGAAAAATTTTTTATATAGTTCTTTCATCGCTTGCATTAATCCTCGCTGTTCTGATGATTTTTTCAAACACATATATTGATGTTGAGAATATAACCTTTAAAAGCCCCGATATCCCGAAAAATTTTGACGGCGCAAAAATAGTTCTTCTTTCGGATTATCACAATCAGGGCGAAAATTTCTGCGACAGAGTCATAAAAATCACAGAAGAAGCAGACCCCGATTATATTTTCATAACGGGCGATATTGTCGACAGAATAAGAACGGATACCGATAAAGCAGATATTTTTCTTAAAAAGGTTTCAGAGATAGCTCCCTGTTATCTTGTATGGGGAAATCACGATAAAAATGTTCCTCGCGAAGATTTTGAAAGGCTGAAATCTTCCGCCGAAAACTACGGCATAACAATTCTTGACGGCACAACTATAAGACTTTATAAAGGCGATGAATTCGTTTCTCTTACAGGGAATTATTATTACTATGATTATCCCCCTTGTGACGCGGATTTCAATATATGGCTCAATCACTTCCCCGAAAATTTTGAGCCTATTTCGGAACAGACCAAAAAAGACGGAAATCAGATGGATTTAATGTTTTCTGGCCACGCTCACGGCGGAATTATAAGACTTCCCTTTGTTGGCGGTGTTATAGGGCATAACGGGCTTTTCCCCGATTATACATCAGGTCTTTGTGAATACGATAACTCTTATATGATAGTAAGCAGAGGGCTCGGCAATTCAGGAAATGTTCCCCGCGTTTCAAGTACCCTGCATATCGTTATATGCGAACTTCAGAGAGAAGAATAATATAAAAATCCCCACTCG
The DNA here is from genome assembly GCA_017536405.1 of Oscillospiraceae bacterium. Taxonomy (GTDB): domain Bacteria; phylum Bacillota; class Clostridia; order Oscillospirales; family Ruminococcaceae; genus RGIG4131. Next base: position 4,706 of record JAFXHL010000026.1, on the reverse strand, counting down.
TATGAGTGGGGATTTTCTTCTATGTAGCCATAATCTTTTCTGCGATTTCGGTAGCAGATATAACCATCTTAGGACAGAATTCCGTAAACAGATTTTTGCTCATCGCAGATTCCAATCCATCTTTTGTTCCGATATCACAGCCTAAAAGTTCGCGACAGATATAAGAGCCATTTGCTTTTTTGAATTCCTCTAAGAAAAGAACAGCCATTTCGCCCGACTTCTGTTTGCTTTCGTTGTCGTTTCCGTCAGAGTGACCGTATTTCATACCGAGAGCCATTAAAGCGCCCGTGCAGGCACCACAGACCTCACCCTTTTTCATTCCGCTTCCGAAACAAGCCCCCGTTTTGAGAGCTGTTTCTTCAGAAATTCCTAAATCCTCTGAAAAAGATGCGAAAACCGATTGCGCACAGTTGAAATTTTTTGAGAAAAGTTCAGTTGCTTTTTCTGCGTGTGTCATAATATCTTCCTCCTTTTAAAATAAAGTTTCAAAACTCAGTGCTTCAAGATTTTCTTCTGAATATTCAATTTCTTTTGAAAAATTCTTTGCTATCTCTGAACAGTTTCTGAGAGATAAATCTCCCTTTGAAAAAAGAAAAGCAAGGATAAAAACACTTATCGTCATAAGGTTTATATAGGGGACTATTTCGCCGTCATAACAGGATTTTAAAAAGTATCTGAAAACAAAATAAATGGCGATATTGCGAAGATATTTTTCTGTTTCTCTGATAAAGAAATCTTCGTCGTTTATCTTTTCTTTCATCGAAAGAATATAAGGCTCCCACTCGGGAGAGAGTTTTTCTAAGGTGAGTAAAAAGTCGAGATTTTTATTTATATCAAAGGATAATTTTTCGCCCGTATGTTTTATTTCGGGGATGGTGTAATATCCGTTTATGTGATAGTCCTCAACCTTAAAGGCATATTCATATATATCGGAAAGTGCGTTTTCAAGCGGAATATTTTCATCCGAAAGATAAGCGATGATTTTTTCTCTTGCGGAAAGAAGAAGTTTAAAATCCCTTTCATCATCGGGATATTCCGTTTCTTCATCTTTGATTTCCTTTTCTGTAAGCGAAAACGGAGAAGATAAAATAATCCTTGCCGACTCCTCGCAGGAAAGACCGATTCCGCCTTCTTTTACATCCCCGAACCACTCAAAATATCTCGGGTGATTATTACATACATCGCAGAGAAAATCCTCGCCTGAACTAAGAATTATATCGCAGAGATTATCTTTATTTAAAAACGGGCATCTTCCCGATTTATCGGGGATAAAAGAGGGGTTTTCCATTGAGATTGAAGACCTTAGTCTTTCCCCGAAACTTCCACCGAGAGAAAGATATTTTTCTAAGGTGATGTCGTCGATATCAATTTCCCACCCGATACAGCAGTTGTCCTTGCATTTGTCTGCTATGCAGTGAAAATCATAGTAGTAAGAGGGCGCACGAAAAATCATATGAAACTTCCTTTTAATCAAGTTATTATGATTATACAGCAAAGCAGGATAAAAAGCAACAAAAAGAGGGCTGTTTATGTTTCGGCGGGGAGAATCCGTCACAAACAAAGTCGGAAACGAATCTGCTGGCACGGGCTCCGTAAAAATAAACCCGAAAACAACATCCGTCATTTCCGAGCCACTTTTTAATTCTCACAAACAAACCCCGTAACGATATGTCCTGTGCGGTCACGCACCTGCATTTTGTCGGATATGCTGTCCTATCGTTACCGAGCGATAAACTTAATCCCACAACAAAGTCGGAAACGAATCTGCCCGCACGGGCTCCGTGCCTGTAACCAAATTGTAATAACTTTATGATAAACTGTAATCAATTTGTAATCGCATTGCGGTGCAATATATGGTATAATCTGTAAAGAAGAAAAATTTTATTTTTTGGAGGAAGAAAAAAATGAAAAAAATTATCATTGCAGTTCTCGCTTTAACACTCACATTCTCTATGACAGGATGTGATAAACTACTGACAGAATTAAACCTTAACGAAACAACAGAAACAACAACTACTGTCATAGAGGGCGCTGATGTTCCTGACAGAGTTGTTATTACAGAGAATAAGGTCGACCTCGGCGACGGTTATTATCTTATGGAAGAACTCGACGAAAGAGGAAACCTTATCTGTAACAGATATTATTCAGCAGATAATACTCTTCAGTATTATACCACCTATGAATACAACGATATGGACCTTTGCACAAAAGAGATGCATTATGACGCAGAAGGAAACCTTGATGTTTATTTTGAAAAGGAATATAACGATAAAGGTCTTATAACAAAGGGGTCGATCCACGAATCCGACGGAAGATGCAGTTCTTATGTCACATATGAATATGATGAAAATAATAACTGCATAAAAGAAATGAACTATGACGGCACAGAACTTTTATCATATTCTGTTTCGGAATATAACGAAATGAACCTTATTACAAAGACAGAATTTTTCAATCCCGACGGAAGCAGTAGCTATACAGATATATATGAATACGATGAAAACGGAAACCTTACAAGAGAAGCCTATTACAATGAAAATAAAGAACTCATAGGCGAATGTATATATAAATATGACGATAACGGGGATATTGTAAGCGAAATCCGCACAGATGAAAACGGCGAAAAAAATTTAGTATATTATGAAAGAAACGGAATATATTTAGTTGAAACATGGGAGAATGAAGTCGGCGAAATTCTTTATAAATATGAATATGAAAACGGCGTTACCAAAAGGGAATACTTCTATAAAAAAGGCGTTCTTGATTATTTTGAAGAATACATAGAAGAAAACGGAACCCATGTTATCATAAGAACATATGTTGACGAAACGGGAAATCCCACACGGTCAGAAACATACAACGAATATGGCTATAAAGAAATCGAAGTATACTTTGACGAAACAGGCGAAGCAAAAGATTATTACACCTATGAATACAACGGCGACTGGCTTATTGAAAGACGCGATTATAAAAACGCAGCAGGCGATACATTGTGGTTTAATACCTATGAATACGATGAAAATTTAAGACTTATAAAAGACAGTTGCTATTTCCCCGAAAGTGAGTTACAATCATATCAGACTATGGAATACGATGAATACGGAAACGAGATAAAGCGCTCTGTATATAATGCCGACGGAACACTTAAAACATACCGCGAAATGAAGTATGACGATTATGGAAATCTTATTTCTTTCAAGGATTATAACGCCGACGGCACACCCATTTTTTAAGGAGAAAAAATGAAAAAATTTATGACAGTATCCCTTGTTTTCGCAATGCTTTTGTCAATGACAGCTTGTGAAAAAACGGAAGAAAAACCAATAGCAGAAACAACATCGGTTATATCGGAAGAAACAACTGTTCCCGAAAAAACAGTAATCCGTTATCGCTATCCCGAATGTATTACATTTGAATATGACGAAAACGGAAAGGTAATAGAAAACGAAATCTCAGAAGGTTTTTGTTTTGAATATGAATACGACTCTGACAAAAACAAGATAAAAGAATACTGCAATAGGGAAAACGGTGATTTTGTATATGAAATGGATTACGGATTGATTGACGGTGAATGGAGAGTAATTCATAACCGTTATTATGATTCGGCTGTTTATAATAATATTGTCGATGATACCTATGATTATAGCAGAGAAGGCTATTTCTATGTTGTTACACAAAGAGATTTTAATTCTGACGGGGAAGTCATAGCGGAATTCTTCTATAACGAAGATAAGTTTCTTGTCAAATCCGAATTTTATTTATTGGGCGAAATGTATCACGTCATAGAAACAGACCCTGTCACAAAACATTCAACCGAGCGCGAATTCTTTGGCGGAAAACTCAGACATATAAAAAAGTTTGATGAAAATCATATATTGCTTGATGAACAGGATTTCTATTCCGATGAACCGACATTCAGCCCCGATGACAGAACTGTTTCAACCGAAAAGAAATGCAACAGCAACGGAACTTTCCGCATTTATGAATATGATGATAACGGGCTTCTGATTAAAGAAAATTACTTTGATAAAGACGGAAATTTCACATTCTATGATTTATATAAATACAACGATAAAGGACAGCTTATAAAAGATTCATTCTATCATGCAACGGATTTTCTCATTGCATATGAAACATACCTATACAACGAAAAATATCAGCTTATAGAAAAAGAAAGCTATATTTACGGAGAGACAGGGCCTGTTGATTCAGAAATTATGACCTATGATGAAAACGGAAATCTTATAAGAAAAGACATTTATGAAAAAAGAGAGCTTTCTTATTATCTTACATACAGCTATGATAAGGACTATGTTCTTTCGGGAATGGAACGATACACAAAAGACGGAGTTCTGGAAGAAAAATATGCAGTAGAACTTGATGTCTACGGCAGAGTAGAAAGGGTTTATGTATATTCTCCCGACGGATTTATGAAATACTATGGAACATTCGTTTATGAAGAGGGCGGAAATATTATAGAAACCCATTATTCCCCTGACGGAGCGATTTTAAAAGAAATCAGACCGGGCGAAACAATCGATTATGAATACGATAAAGACAATCTTCTGGCAGGTAAGAAAAAAATCAATAATAACGGGGAAACCGAATACACATTCAAATATTATCATGACGATAAGGGAAGGATTTCTTCAAGACATCGTTTTGATAAAAACGGCAAACGCACTGCATATGCCATATATGAATAT
>JAFXHL010000025.1 GCA_017536405.1 Oscillospiraceae bacterium | reverse complement strand
ATTTTCTTTCTTTTTTCAACGGAATTTAACAGAACCTAACAGACATTTTTTTCCTTGTTGAAAAGTTTATTTTTTGTGGAGTTAGTTTGGAAAAAATGTTTATTCTTTCTTCGTCACGAAATTTTGTTTTTTTAAATAAATTTGTGGCTCGGTGACGGAAAACTACTCTGAAATACCTACTAATGAGCATATCGTCACGAAATTTTGTTTTTGAAATAAGTTTGTGGCTCGGTGACGGAAAACCGCACTGAAATGCACACTAATGAGCATAGCGAGTAATTAGTTCGTGGTTTCTTTATTTGCAGTAATATCGGCAACGGGTTACTCTGCCGTTGCGAATGGCAAGAAACCCACCGCGAGCGCGTGAGCGAGCGTAGCCCTCTGCAAGAGGCGCATTTTGCCTTCTTTTTTGCGAAACAAAAAGAAGGTCGCGCTCCGCAGAGTGCGAAACACTCTTTGCAATTACAAAGTGATAATTATCACTTATCCCTGATATTCTTTATGATATCATCAACGCTTTCTTTAAGATGCTGGTCTTTTTTAAGCGCAGAGTCAATAGAATTGAGTGAGTAGACGATTGTTGAGTGGTCTCTTCCGCCGAGTTCTTTTCCTATTGCTTCCTGAGAAAGACCTGTAATTTCTCTTATACAATAGATAGCAACCTTTCTCGCAACCGAAATCTGCTGTTGTCTTTTGTTTGAACGGATATCGTCTGATGTTACATTATAGATGTTTGCAACCTCAGTTATGATATTTTCGACAGTAACGGGAATAGGCTGTGAGTCGGTTAAAATATCCTTTATAACGCTTTGTGCCATCGAGAGAGTTATGTTTGTGCCGAGAAGATGCTTTGATGCCTTTAATTTTTTAACGGCGCCCTCTAACTGACGGATGTTTGTTTTGAGTTTATTCGCTATGTATTCGGCAACTTCATCGGGGATATGAAGCTGTAAAAGCTCTGCCTTTCTTCTGATGATTGCCATTCTTGTTTCAAAATCGGGAACGGAAATATCCGCAATAAGACCCCATTCACATCTTGTCCTGATTCTGTCCTCAAGTGTTTTGATATCACGGGGAGGACGGTCAGATGTGAGAACTATCTGTTTTCCCATTTTATAGAGGTCATTGAAGGTATGGAAAAATTCTTCCTGAGTAGACTCTTTACCTGCTATGAACTGAACATCGTCGACAAGAAGAATATCGGCAGAACGGTATTTCTGATGGAACTGTGAAGTGTCCTTCTTCTGATGAATGGAATCGATAAGCTCGTTTGTGAATGCTTCACCTGTAACATAGATGATATTCGACCCAGGGAAATTCTTGTTGAATTCATGCGCTATTGCGGTTAAAAGATGGGTTTTTCCGAGACCTGACGGGCCATAGATGAAAAGTGGGTTATATATCGAATGTTCTGATGAATTCTTCGGCGTCTGCTGAACGCCTGCAACGGCAGTACAGGCAGCATATGCAAATTCGTTTGACCTTCCTACGATGAAGGTGTCGAAGGTGTATTCATATTTTGCGCCCTCGAAGATATTCTTCATTTCATTCGTTCTGTTTTCTGCGGCATACATTTCGCCGAGCATATCTTCCTGAACGACTATTTTAACAGAAATGGGAAATCCCATAACATCTGAAAAGCCTTTTTCCAGAATGTCTGTATAGTTTCTTTCAACTATATCCCTTGCGAATTCGTGGTTTATGCCGAGAACTGCTGTGTTGCCGTTTTCAAGCTCAACCGCAGTCAGCCCTTTTATCCATGAATTATAGCCTACGGAGGTTATAAGTTCGGCCTGTAAGATGTATTGTTTGACGCTTTCAAATACTTCATTGAACGATGTCATTTTGAAAATTCCTCCCGTCATTTCCTTAAAATCAAAACTTAAGATAATTATACTACATTTCTCTTTGAATTTCAAGGATAATTTGTTATTTATAAATAGTATATTTAATAAATATATATATAAAGGCAGAGTTTTCAACTTTTTGTTAAAAAACTGCGAAAAACCGCCTCTATTAAAAGGGATTTTCCGCCCGAAAGTTGCACACTGATATGCAACAGAAAAAGAAATTTTTCAAAAAATCTATGTTATGACTAAATTTTGACTCAAAAATTCATTTATTATCACAACAAAAATTTTCAAATCCTGTTGACAAGAAAAATAATTTGTGGTATTATCAAGTTGATATTTTAAATGCAGTGATGAAGAGAAGTAGCATAGGGATTCACTCAAAGTGAGTGCGGGATAGTGTGAACCGCATAGCAGAGCCTTTGTGAATAACACTTCGGAGCAGCAAACTGAAAGCGGATTTTATTTTCTGCAAGTAGGGGAGTCGGGTTTCGCCCGTTAAAGCGGAAAGTCTTTATAACGAGACGAAAGAGAAGCCGTAATAATAATTTACGGCAAAGATAGGTGGCACCGCGGACTCTCGCCCTATTATGTTGGGTGGGGGTATTTTTATTTTTAGGGAGGATTTTTATGAAACACACAGACATCAGAGAAGTTTTTTCCGCTAAGGAATACGGCAAGAAAGAAACAGTCTGCGGTTGGGTAAGAACAGCGAGAGATTCAAAGAATGTCGCTTTTATCGAACTCAACGACGGCACAACATTAAAGCATATTCAGGTAGTAATCGATAAGGAAAAGGGCATTGAGTATTCAGATGAAGCTATGAAACTCGGCGCTTCACTTAAAGTTGTCGGCGAACTCGTTGAGGGCAGACAGGGTTACCCCGAAATCAACGCCGAAGAAATAACTGTAATAGGAAAGTGCCCCGCCGAATATCCTTTACAGAAAAAGCGTCACACACTCGAATTTTTAAGAACAATGCCTCATCTCAGAGGAAGAACAAACACATTCAACGCAGTGTTCAGAGTGCGTTCCGTTGCGGCTGATGCTATCCACAGATATTTTCAGGAAAAAGGCTTTACCTATGTAAATACTCCCCTCATAACAGGAAGCGACTGCGAGGGCGCAGGAGAAATGTTCCAGGTAACAACAACAGGCTATACAGATAAATACAAAAGCGAAGAAGAATACTGGGCAGACGACTTTTTCGGAAAGAAAGCAGGTCTTTCTGTTTCAGGTCAGTTAGAGGGCGAAGTTGCCGCTATGGCATTCGGAAAAATCTATACATTCGGCCCCTCATTCAGAGCGGAAAACAGTAACACTCCCCGTCATGTTGCTGAATTCTGGCATGTTGAACCCGAAATCGCTTTTGCCGAACTCCCCGATGTTATCGAAACAGCAGAAGATATGATAAAGACAGTAATCGGTGATATTCTTAAAAAATGTCCCGATGAAATAAAGTTCTTTGATGACCACTTTGAAAAGGGACTTACAGAAAAACTCACAAACCTTATCGGGAACGAGTTCGGAAGAGTAACATATACAGAAGCGGTTGAAATGCTTAAAGATTCAGGTGAAGAATTCCAGTATCCTGTAGAATGGGGCTCTGATTTACAGACAGAACACGAAAGATATATTTCTGAAAAGGTGTTTAAAAAGGCTGTTTTCGTAACAGATTATCCCAAGGAAATAAAGTCATTCTATATGAAACAGAATGCCGACGGAAAGACAGTTGCTGCTGTTGACCTTTTGGTTCCCGGTGTCGGCGAAATCATCGGCGGAAGTGAAAGAGAAGCAGATTATGACAAACTCGTTGCCGCTATGAACGAAAGAAATATGAATCTCGACCTTTACACAGACTATCTCGAACTTAGAAAGTTCGGTTCTGTTCCTCATGGCGGTTTTGGTCTCGGTTTTGAAAGACTTATTATGTATGTTACAGGAGTTTCAAATATCCGTGATGTTATACTCTATCCTCGTACAGTAGGAAATATAAGATAAAATCTTACCCGTCTTTCGTCGTCGCAGAAGTGTTTCGCACTCTGCGGAGTGCGACCTTCTTTTTGTTTCGCAAAAAAGAAGGCAAAATGCGCCTCTTGCAGAGGGCTTACGCTCGCTCACGCGCTCGCGGTAATCCTATTTCCATTCGCATTCGCATAGTAGCCCGTTGCTAAATATTAGTGCAAGAAAGCGACCACGAACTAATTACCTGCTATGCTCATTAGTGTGCATTTCAGTGCGTTTTCTATTAAAATAATGAGCATATATCAAAACAAATCTTAACCTTAACGGAGGTGTAAATAAAATGTCAAGACAAATGATTATCCCCGATGGGTATAAATCCGCTCTGACTTTAAGAGAAACCCAGCACGCAATAAAATATATAAAGGACCTTTTTCAGCAGAACCTTTCGTTTGCTTTGACTCTCGACAGAGTAACAGCTCCCCTTATTGTAAGAAAGGGAAGCGGTATCAACGACGACCTTAACGGAACAGAGAGAAAAGTCGACTTTTCTTTCAAGGAAATCGACGGCGAAGCAGAGGTTGTTCAGTCGCTCGCAAAGTGGAAGAGAATGGCGCTTTATAAATACGGCTATAATGTCGGCGAGGGAATTTACACCGATATGAACGCTATCCGCCGTGATGATGATGCCGATAATATCCATTCGGTTTTCGTTGACCAGTGGGACTGGGAAAAGGTTATCTCTAAAGAAGAAAGAAATGAAGAGTTCTTAAAAGAAACAGTAAAATCAATAGTCAAAGCAATCGCTTATACAAAGAGAAAGGTAAATCTCAGATATCCATGTCTTACAAAGAAAATCTGCGAAACGCCTTACTTTATAACAACAGAAGAGCTTCGCGCTATGTATCCCGATAAAACGGGAAAAGAAAGAGAACGCCTCATAACAGAAAAGTATAAGACAGTTTTCATTATGAAGATAGGTGACACTCTTTCAGACGGCACGAAGCACGACGGCAGAGCGCCCGACTATGACGACTGGGCTTTAAACGGTGACCTTCTTTTCTGGAACGAGGTTTTAGAGGATTCTCTTGAAATCTCATCAATGGGTATTCGTGTTGATGATGTTTCGCTTATCTCTCAACTCGAAAAATATAACGCTATGGACAGACTTCAGTTTGACTATCACAGGATGATTAAGGATAACATTCTTCCGCTTACAATAGGCGGTGGAATAGGTCAGTCAAGACTTTGTATGCTTCTTTTAGAAAAAGCACACATAGGCGAAGTTCAGGTTTCTGTATGGCCTGAAAAGATGGCTCTTGAATGTGACGAAAAGGGAGTACAGCTCTTATAAAAAAATTCCGCTGTATTTTTATACAGCGGATTTATGCGCCCGTAGCTCAGCTGGATAGAGCAATAGCCTCCGACGCTATGTGCCACCGGTTCGAATCCGGTCGGGCGTACCAGCGGGGAGCCCCCGCGGGCAGATTGTTAAGATAAAAAATAATCCCCCACACCCGTGGGGGATTATTATATATACGCATAAATTCTATCCACTTTGCACAAAACCCCGTAAATAAGATAACTCAAAATTAACGAAAAGAAAAAAATCGCGTAAAAATGCTTGACGAAAGTGTTTCTATGGTCTATAATATAAACTTGTCAGATTATCTTTAACCGATTTTATATATTTTTTCGGATAATCGGTTTTTCGCAAGGAGGGAAAAAGATGAAAAGAACATATCAGCCTAAGAAGCTTCACAGAAAGAAGGTTCACGGATTCAGAAGCCGTATGTCAACAGCAAACGGAAGAAAAGTTCTTGCAAGAAGAAGAGCAAAGGGCAGAAAGATGCTCAGCTACTAATAAGTAAGATAAAAATTCGACCATTGACCGCATTTCACACAGGCATCCTCGTGGCGAAATTTCAGATTTCGTTGTGCCATTTTATATTTGGGGATTTATGCTTGGTGGGGAAAGTTGCGGTCTTTTTTCTTTAAAATTATGCAGAAAAAAGAAATCATCAAAGACAATAAAGTTTTTTTAAGACTTTATAAAAGAGGGAAATACATAATAGGAAAAACCGTTGTTGTGTATTTCAGAAAAAACGGAACTACTGAAAACAGAGTAGGTATAACAACGACAAAAAAGGTCGGGAATTCTGTCAAGCGGTCAAGAGCTCGAAGAGTTATAAGGGCGGCATATGACAGTTTAAGAGATAAGTTCCCGAAAGGATATGATTATATCTTTGTTGCAAGACAAGCAGCAGCAGAGGTAAAATCCTATCAGATAGCGACCTTTTTTGAAAAGAGAGCCATTCCTTTTATCGAAGAAGGAGGGGTGAAGAAAAATGGATAGACTTATTGAAACAATAAGATATATCTGTTCTTTGCCGATAGTTTTCTATCAGAAATTTATTTCTCCCTTAAAGCCTCCCTGTTGTAAATTCTATCCTACATGTTCGCAGTATGCTTTAACGGCAATAAGGCGTTTCGGGATATTTTACGGTGGCTTTCTGGCGGTAAAAAGAATACTCCGTTGCCACCCTTGGAGCCTCGGGGGAATAGACTATGTCCCCGAAAAGAAAAATAAGAAATCAGGAGCAGACAGATGCAGTTAATTTATGAAATGTTTGGTTACCCCTTGGGATTTATAATGTGGGGTATATATTATCTTGTCAAGAATTACGGTATTGCAATTCTTTTATTCACACTTGTAACAAAGATTCTTTTGTTTCCTTTAAGTGTTAAACAGCAGAAAAATACAGCTATGATGTCGGCATTTCAGCCGAAACTTCAGGCTTTACAGAAAAAATATGCAAACAACCAGCAGAAGCTTCAGGAAGAACAGATGAAACTCTATGCTGAAGAAGGCATCAACCCTATGTCAAGTTGTCTTCCTATGCTTATTCAGTTCCCCGTTCTTTTTGGTATCATCGATGTTGTTTACAGACCTCTCACACATATCATGCATTTTTCAAAGGATATGATAGCAGAGGCAACACTCATAGCACAGAAAGTTATCCTTGAAGCACAGGCAAACGGTGAAGCATGGGCAACGGTTGTTAAGAATGTAGAAAATCTTTCAAAGGGCTATCAGTCACAGCTTATTATCATGCAGGCTTATAAAGATAACCCTGCGGCTTTCGCTTCAATGCCCGAACTCTGCAAGGCAGTTTCGGAATTTGATATGAATCTTTTTGGAATTTTCGACCTCGGCGTAAACCCTACATGGACATGGCCTACACTTTTAATTCCGATTTTAGCAGGTCTTTCACAGCTTCTCACTATGATTTATTCACAGGCACAGCAGAAGAAGACAAATCCCGATAACGCAATGGCAAAATCAATGAACGCGATGACACTTTCGCTTTATATTATGCCTATCATCTCAATCTTTATCGCAAGAAACTTCCCTATGGCAGTAGGTTACTACTGGATCTGTCAGTCAATCTTCGGATTTTTCCAGCAGATTATTTTAAGTAAGGTCTATACACCCGAAAAGGTAGCAGAACTCGTTAAGAAAGACGCTGAAAAGAAAAAGAAGAAAAAGGGCAAAGGCTATATGGAAAGAATGTATGAAAAACAGCTCGCCCTTCTTGAAGAACAGAAACAACTTAACAACCCAACAAGAAACCTCGATGAAGATATAAAGAAAGAACTTCCCCGTGACGAAGAAGGCAACATAAAGATTTCAAAGTCGATGCAGAAAGACCTTGAAAGTAAAATCATTGCCGACGCAAGAAAGAGAATGGAAGAAAAATATAAAGATGAAGTTTCTGCCGAAGATTTGGGCATAGAAATAAATCACGAT
>JAFXHL010000024.1 GCA_017536405.1 Oscillospiraceae bacterium | reverse complement strand
GTTTCAGAAAAAATTGTTATCTCAGGTTCTGAAACAATAGGTTCGGTTTCTTCTACGGGCGTTCCCATAACCTGCTGTGCTTCGGTTGATTCTTCCCAGCCGTAATTCACATTCTGCGGGTCGAGTTCGGAGCAGGATGTCATCATCATTGCAAAACAGAGAATAACAGGGAAAAAGTATTTCATATAATTCCTCCTTTTCTTTTTAACTTAACGAGCAGAACGCTCTGTTTTTATTTTGTGAAAAGGGATATTTTTTATCCTATTTATATTTTAGCATATTTTTTTGCAGAATGCGATTACAATTTGGTTACAATTTAAGGTAAATTTTCATAAAAAAATATCCGTCCCGAAAGGACGGATACTGTTTTAAGCATTGAGATAAGACCTTACAAGTGCCTGTAAAAGTTCGTCTCTGTCGAGATGACGGATAAGACTTCTCGCGTTGTTGTAGGTTGTGATGTATGTAGGGTCTTCTGAAAGAATATAGCCTACAATCTGGTTTATGGGATTATAACCCTTTTCTTTGAGTGCGTCGTAAACTGCCATAAGTGTTCTCTGCATCTCATCATCTTTTTCAGCCTTTACAGAAAAGGTCATTGTCTGTTCATTCATTATAATCCCTCCTGAATCAGTTTAAGTTATAGGGGTATTATACCCCAAAACCTATCAAAAAACAATAGAAAAATCACAAATTGGTTACAATATACAATTTTTCAGAGAAAATTTTGGTATGAAGAATTTTTGATATTGTTTATCCGACTGACAGTATATGGTATAATTGGTTTGATATAAACATTAAATGATTATAAACAGAAGGAGAATTTTATGGACAAAAGACGATACCCTAAAGAGTTGTTTATAATAGGATTTATTACAAATATATTTTTCAGATTCTTCTGGCTTTTTATTCCCGGAGTTATTCTGCTTATTGTCGGAATATCTGTAAAATCCTGTCTTTACATAGGAATTACAATGCTTATTTTAGATATTATTTTCTCTTTTATAGAACAACTGATGATACGACAGGCTTTTCTTACAGAAAGCAACAATCCCGATTTCAAGGCCTTTCAGGATATACTTTCAAAAGAAGGCGATTGGAAAGAAAATATGAGTGAATTTTGTGAAAACAAAAAATCCGACAATGAATCGGAAACAAATAAAGATGAATAAAAACAAATCCCTGACAGACGATGAAATCTGTCGGGGATTTTTTATTTTTTTATGCTCTGAGTTCTGCGCCGAATTCAGTCATTGCTTTAAGAACTCTCTTCATAGCAGCATCTGCCTGTTCGTCTGTAAGAGTAGATTCCATAGAACGCATTGAGATTGAGAACGAAACGCTCTTCTTTCCTTCTGCAATCTGTGAGCCCTTATAGACGTCAAAGAGTGTTACCTTTTCGAGAATCTTTCCTACCGCATTCTTTATTGCCTTTTCGAGTGATGCAACTGTGATGCTGTCATCACATACAACAGAAAGGTCTCTTGTTGTTGCGGGGAATTTAGGAAGAGGCTTATATGTCTTTTCTGTTACAGAAACGCTCATCATTTCGGGGATGAGAAGTTTTGCAACATAAGCCTTTACGCCGATTTCATAATTTTCGAGAGTTTCGGGATGAAGTTCGCCCATAATAGCGAGAACTGTATCATCCTTTGTAACAATAGCGCTTCTTCCGGGGTGGAATGCAACATATTCTTCAATCGGACAACCTTCTGCACAAGCAGTTACATCGTAATCGATAATGCCCATTTCTTCCATAATTTCATCAACTGCACCCTTGATGTCATAGAAATCAACATTGTTTCCATACATACCAATAGCAAGTCTTGCGGGTTCATCGGGAAGTTCCTTACCTGAAACGGGGATATATTCGTTTCCGATTTCGTAAAGTCGAGCGACAGCATTTCTGTAATTATAGTTGCGGGCAAGAACTTCACACATTGAAGGAATGATTGTTGTTCTCATAACAGATGTATCTTCGCCTAAGGGGTTTGTGATAACAACCGTCTTTCTGAGGGGTGAATCAGCGGGGATTCTTATCTTATCAAAGTTCTTGGGAGAAACGAATGAGTATGTTGAGATTTCGTTGCAACCGATTGAAAGAATTGTTCTTTCGAGTTTTCTTGTGTATTTCTGTTCGGGAGTGAGTTTAGCCTGAGCAACACCTCTGATGATTGTAAGAGGAATGTTGTTATATCCATAGATTCTTGCAACTTCTTCTGCGATATCAGCCTTTACTTCGATATCAATTCTCCACTTGGGAGCATAAGCCTTTCCGTCCTTTACTTCAAAGCCTAACTTATCGAGGTATTTAATCATATCGCTTTCGGGGATATCTGTTCCGAGGAAGTTGTTTATCCATTTGCTGTCGAAATCAACGCACTTGGGTGTCTTATCGGAATAATCCTTGTCGATAATCTTTGTTAAAACTTCGCCTGCGCCGAGCATTTCAACGAGCTGACAAGCTCTCATAAGTGCGTCATAGCAGTTTTCTGCGTCAAGACCCTTTTCAAATCTTGAAGATGCGTCTGTTCTCATTCCGAGTTTCTTTGCAGTTGTTCTTACAGATGCACCGTTGAAACAAGCGGCTTCAAATACAACTGTTGTTGTATCATCCATAATTCCGCTGTATTCTCCGCCCATAACGCCTGCAACGGCAACGGGCTTTTCAGCGTCTGCGATAACGAGCATTTCTTCTGAAAGTTCTCTTTCGATTCCGTCAAGAGTTGTAATCTTTTCGCCCTTGTCTGCGTTTCTTACAACGATTTTGTTGCCTGAAACATAGCGAAGGTCGAATGCGTGCATAGGATGACCATATTCGAGCATCACATAGTTTGTGATGTCAACGAGGTTATTGATAGGTCTTACTCCGCATCCTCTGAGGCGTTCTCTCATCCAGCGGGGTGAAGGGCCGATTTTAACATTCTTGACAAGTGCTGCTGCGTATCTTGTGCAGAGTTCTGTATTCTTCACTTCAACAGAAAGGTCAGCGTCGATATCGCCGTCAACACCCTTGTATTCAGGCTTTTTGAGTTCAACAGGAACATCGAATGTAGCGCCTGCTTCTCTTGCAAGACCGATAACTGACATACAATCGGGGCGGTTTGATGTTATTTCAAATTCAACGCAGGTATCGTTAAGACCGATTGCGTCGCGGATGTCTTCGCCTATCTTTATGGGTTCACAACCTTCTTCATCCTGTAAAACAAAGATGCCGTCTTCGATAGCATAGGGGAAATCGTGAACTGTAAGTCCGAGTTCGCCGAGTGAACAGAGCATACCGTTGCTTTCAACGCCACGGAGTTTGCCCTTCTTGATTTTAATTCCCTTGGGAAGTGTTGAGCCGTCAAGTGCTACGGGG
>JAFXHL010000023.1 GCA_017536405.1 Oscillospiraceae bacterium | reverse complement strand
TTCTTCACTTCAACAGAAAGGTCAGCGTCGATATCGCCGTCAACACCCTTGTATTCAGGCTTTTTGAGTTCAACAGGAACATCGAATGTAGCGCCTGCTTCTCTTGCAAGACCGATAACAGACATACAATCGGGGCGGTTTGATGTTATTTCAAATTCAACGCAGGTATCGTTAAGACCGATTGCGTCGCGGATGTCTGCACCTATCTTTATGGGTTCACAGCCTTCTTCATCCTGTAAAACGAAGATGCCGTCTTCGATAGCATAGGGGAAATCGTGAACTGTAAGTCCGAGTTCACCGAGTGAACAGAGCATACCGTTGCTTTCAACGCCACGGAGTTTGCCCTTCTTGATTTTAATTCCCTTGGGAAGTGTTGAGCCGTCAAGTGCTACGGGGACAACTTCTCCGCCGTGGATATTCTGCGCACCTGTAACTATCTGGATAGGTTCGCCCTTGCCGACATCAACCTGACATACTACGAGGTGGTCAGAATCTTCGTGAGGAACAACAGAGAGAACTTTTCCGACAACAACATTTGAAATTTCTTCGCCTTCTGTGTCGAAGCGTTCAACCTTTGAACCACTCATTGTCATATCATAACAGAATTTTTTTATAGGCTCATCGACTTTTACATAATCGGAAAGCCATTTCATAGATAAATCCATCTTTAAAAACCTCCCTTAAAACTGTTCAAGAAAACGAAGGTCGTTTTCATAAAGAAGACGCATATCGGTAATACCGAAACGACGCATAACTATTCTTTCAAGACCTACACCGAATGCAAAACCGCTGTAAACTTCGGGGTCAATGCCACATCCTTCGAGAACCTTGGGATGTACCATTCCTGCGCCTAAAAGTTCGATATAGCCTTCGTTCTTACAGAGAGGACAACCTGCTCCGTTACAGTTATAGCACATAACATCAACTTCTGCTGAAGGTTCTGTATATGGGAAATGATGAGGACGGAGACGGATTTTGCAATCATCGCCGTAAAGACGCTTCATAAGAAGTTCGAGAGTTCCGCAAAGGTCAGCCATTGTAACTCCCTTGTCGATAACAAGACCTTCAATCTGATGGAAAAGGGGTGAATGTGTTGCGTCAACTGTATCGCAACGATAAACACGACCGGGAGAGATAATTCTTATAGGAGGCTTTCTGTTTTCCATTGTTCTTATCTGAACACTTGATGTCTGTGTTCTTAAAACAACATTTTCGTTGATGTAGAAAGTATCCTGTGTATCTCTTGCAGGGTGTGACTTGGGCATATTGAGTGCTTCGAAACAGTAGTGGTCTGTTTCAACTTCGGGGCCGTCAACAATATCAAAGCCCATTCCTGTGAAAATATCCTTTACTTCGTTGAGAACGATTGTAAGAGGATGAAGTTTTCCGACTTTCTGTGACTTTCCGGGGAGAGTAACGTCGATTACTTCGCTTTTGAGTTTTTTCGCTGTAAGTTCATCCTTGAGAGCTGTCTTTCTCGCTTCAATCTGTTCTTCTATATCGGCACGTACTTTGTTTGCAAGCTGTCCGATAACGGGACGTTCTTCAGCGGAAAGACCACCCATCTGCTTCAAGATAGCAGTAAGTTCGCCTTTTTTACCGAGAAGTCTTACTCTTAAATCCTCAAGTTGTTTGCTGTCGGAAATGTTTTTGAGTTCTTCTGTGGCTTCTGCTCCGATTTTTTCAAGAGCCTCTTTCAACATTTTTATCACCTCAATAAAATTTTTAACACAAATAAAAAAGCCTGCCCCGTTTCAACAAACAGGACAAGGCTATACTGCACTTGTTTATAAACCACCCGATTGTTAAAGAAGCTATCACTTCCCCGACTATAACGCAGTCATACGTTTTCCCCTACTCGCTTTTGCTTTAAGGAAAACCACTCGGGAGTGAAATTCATATTCCGCGGTGCGAAAAGCTCACAGCAAATGCTTTTCTCTCTGAAACTGCGCCGTTATCGGAAAACTACTGTACTCCGTCTTTGTGTTTACTTATTCATTATATATAATTTTTTTGAGATTTGCAAGTCTTTTTCTTGAAATCTCTCGAAAAATATGCTAAAATATCTCAGATAAAGGCAGGAATGTTTTTATATATTTTTCACAAACCAAAGGAGAACCCGATAAAAATGGATACTTATGCAGAACAGCTTGTAATCAAGGAAAATACAACTATTGACACTTTGAAAAGAGTTCTTATAATCGCAGGAAGTTTTATTCTTGCAGTTGCGCTCTTCTTATTCTTTTCGATTTTGGGTCTTTTACCCGTAGGCGCAATTCTTGCACTCGGAATAGCAGTAGGCGCTTATTTTCTTATTCTCAATCTCGGTGTTGAATATGAATACATAATAACCGAGGGTGAACTTGATGTTGACAAAATTGTTGCTAAAAGAACAAGAAGCAGACTTCTCACAATAAAGGTTGAAAAATTCACAGAATACGGCATTATAACAGACGCAAAGGAAAAAGAAGGTCTTACTGTTTTTATGACAAACGGAAGAGGTTACAGCGATTATTATGCCGATTTCACCCACAAGACACATGGAGAATGCAGACTTATCTTCTCTCCCGATGAGAGAATACGCTCTTTAATCGAGCCTTATCTTACAATAAACAAAGAATAATAAAGGGGAATTTTTATGTATCTTCTCACTCCGCAGAAAATGAAGGAACTTGAAGCGTTATCGGATAAAAACGGTGTTTCTTATGCAGAACTTATGCAGAATGCAGGCGAAAAACTCGCTGAATTCATCTATTCTTTACCTATAAATCACTCTTACGGAATTGTATTTTTCTGTGGAAACGGAAACAACGGCGGAGACGGATTTGTTGCTGCTAAAATGCTTTCTATGGGAGGATACCCCGTTACCGTTGTTCTTATGTGTGGCGAACCCGAAACAGAGCTTTCGATGAGGGCTTATCTCGAACTCGGAGAAAGCGGTGCCGAGGTTTTAAACCTTTATGACAACAACGAAAAAATATTCTCGAAACTTTCTTCATCAGCGCTTATTGTTGACGCTGTTTTCGGAACAGGTTTTCACGGAGAACTGCCTCCTCAGGTTAAGGCTTGTTTTTTGTTTGCGGCAAGGTCGGCGGCTAAGAAACTCGCCGTTGATGTTGTGAGTGGAGGAAACTGCACTGACGGAAAAGTATCCGAAGGCGCACTGAAATGCGATTATACAGTTACATTCGCTTATGAAAAGGTAGGAATGAGAATGAAGCCTCTTTCCGATTTTCTCGGCGAAACAACTGTTGCTGATATAGGAATTGACAAATCGCTTATAAGAAAAGTTGTTCCCGTTATAAAAACAGAGGATGATTTCATAGAAAAGGTAATCCCCGAAAGAAGCCCTTATTCAAACAAGGGTGACTACGGAAAACTTGTGAATATCGCAGGTTCAAAGCGTATGCCGGGCGCTGCGGCACTTTCTACTATGTCGGCACTCAGAACAGGCGCAGGGCTTGTTACTCTCGCTTCTGCACGGACTGTATGCGAAAGCCTTTCGGGAAATATATATGAATGCACATATCTTCCCTTAAAAGAAACAACCGTGGGAACAATATCGCAGACAAACGAAAAGGAAATCCTTTCTCTTTGTGAAAACGCAACTGCCGTTTCGATAGGCTGCGGAATGGGAAATAGCGAGGACACGCTGTCGATTTTAAAAACACTTCTTAAAAATCTTTCCTGCCCGATTATTATTGACGCTGACGGTCTAAATGCCATAGGAACAGGAATAGATATATTAAAGGACATAAAGGCGGATGTTGTAATAACTCCTCACCCGAAGGAACTTTCGAGACTTTTGGGGTTACCCATTGAAGAAATTCTCGAAAACAGATTTTCTGTTGTAGAGAAGTTATCGAAAGAATACGGCATAACTGTTCTTTCAAAGGGAAATCCCACTATAATATGCGGTGCCAACGGATATTCTTTTATAAACGAAAACGGAAATGCAGGTCTTTCAAGAGGCGGAAGCGGAGATGTTCTGACAGGCATTATAGCGTCACTCGCGGCGCAAGGTCTTTCGGGAACAGACGCTGCGGCGGCAGGGGCATACATATTCGGCAAGGCGGCTGATATTACTGCCGAAAAACTTTCTATGCAGGGAATGCTTCCTTCTGATGTTATAAAAGAACTGCCGACAGTTTTCAAAATGCTCAAAAGATAAAAATAAAGCCTTTTTTGTCCTTAAAAGACAAAGGAGGCTTTTTCTATGAAAAAAATGAAAAAATTGTTGGTTTCAGTAGTTTTTATGGCTATTATCTTCTCTGGATGCGACAAACCATTATCGGAAGATACACCGATGACAAACAGGCTTTTTAATGTATGCGCTGAGATAGATTACGGCGAAAACAGTATATCCTGTAATATGACAAGGCTTGGCGACGGAATATGGAAATCAGAAATAAATTCCCCCACCGAACTTGAGGGGGTAAGCGTTTCTTTATCGGATAACATCATAGTTACCGAATATCACGGAATGACTGTTGCCAATGAAAAAGAAAATTCACCCGAAAACAATCTCTATCTCATTCTTTCGGAATGTATCGACCATAGTGCTAAGGCGGCAGCACTCCCCTACTCTGAAACGGATGACGGAAAAAGAGTTTTTACGGGCGAATGCGAAAAGGGAGAATACGAAATAACAGTTGATGAAAACGACAATTTGTGTTCACTTTATGTAAAGGAAAAAAATATAAAAGCAGAGTTTTCGGAGTTCTGTGTTTTAGAATAAAAAAGGAGGGGGTTATCCCCCTCTCTTTTTTATCTTAATTTGTATTCAACGCCGTTGATTTCAAGAGAAACAACATCTTCTGCCTTCAATCCTTCGGGAAGTCTTCCTGATAAAAGAACAAGGTCGCTGTGATTATTCTTTTCATGGTATTCCGAGCGAGTTTAACGCAGTAAAAAGTGCAGGATTTTCGTTTTATTACCCTACAAAGTAAAAATCCGGAGATTATAAATCTCCGGATTTTGAATTACTGATAGTCTACAACATTTACCCAGGAGAGAAGAAATTCTCTTTCCTTTTCGTTGCCCTTGACTGACTGTGATGCGGCAACAATGGGCATCCATTTCTGAACATACTGCATAGCTGTATCGCTCTTCTTGCAGAAAAGTTCAAGATATTTCTTAGCACCGTCCATATCTTCATTAAGACAGAAGAGAAGATATGTTCTTGCGGCGTCTGCTGAAGCGTTACCCTGTGTTGCGTGTGCCCAGTCGAGAATATAGGGTGTGCCATCCTTTGCTATTATTACATTCGATGTATTGAAATCACCATGGCAGAGTTTGTTATGCTTTGGCATTGATTCGAGACGTGTGAAAAGGTCGTATTTTACAGTTGCATCAAGTTCTGTAAGACCTATCTTGCGGTTCATCTTATCCTTGAGTTTTGTAAGGAGAGGATTTGTCTTTGACTGAACCTCAAGCTGAAGGTCAACTAAAAGTTCGAGATATTTATCCTTATCGGAAGGATTTTCTTCGATAAGTTCTGTGAGTGTTTTTCCCTCGATGAATTCAGAAACTATTGCCCATTTATCTTCGATAGTTGTTACACCGATGATTTTGTTGATGTTAAGACCTGTTTCTTCAACTCTTGCCTGATTGAGTGCTTCGTTCAAAACATCCGCCTTTGAATAATCCTTATCAAAAACTTTTATGCATTTATCGCCGTCACGGTAGATTGTTTTTTTGTTTCTTACTGCTATTACATTATCGAGTTTCATTTAAAAATCCTCCTTATGACTTTTTCTTGCTTGTTTTTGTTGGAGTTTTCTTTGCGGGTGTCTTTTTTGCCGCTGTTGTTGTTTTCTTTGTCGCTGTTTTTTTAGCGGCAGGCTTTTTAGCAGGTGCCTCTTTCTTCTTCGGCATTTCGGGTTCAACAAAATGCTTTCCGTAGTAAGCATTAAGATACATCTGCTTGATTTCACTCATAAGAGGATAGCGAGGGTTAGCGCCTGTGCACTGGTCATCGAATGCCTGTTCTGTCATTTCATCAAGACGGGAAAGGAAATCCTTTTCGTCGATGCTGTAATCCTTTATGGATTTCTTTATACCGACTTTCGCTTTGAGTGTGTTTATTGCCTTTATGAGATTTTCGAGTTTTTCTTCATCAGATTTACCCTTTATTCCGAGATAATCGGCAACTTCTGCATAACGGGCGAGTGTATGAGGATGGTCATACTGTGAGAATGTTCCCATCTTAACGGGAGTTTCCGATGCGTTGAAACGCATAACTTCTTCTATGAGAAGTGCGTTTGCGACACCATGAGGAAGATGATGGAATGCACCGAGTTTATGTGCCATTGAGTGACAAACACCGAGGAATGCGTTTGCGAAAGCCATACCTGCCATTGTTGCGGCATTGGCCATCTTTTCTCTTGCTTCAACATCTGTCTGACCGTTATCGTATGCTCTTGGGAGATATTCGAAAATAATTTTGAGTGACTGAAGCGCAAGACCGTCTGTATAGTCGGTAGCGAGCATTGCGGCATATGCTTCGAGCGCGTGAGTTACAGCGTCGATACCTGATGCTGCTGTAAGTCCCTTGGGCGCTGACATATGGAAATCTGTGTCGATAATTGCCATATCGGGAAGAAGTTCGTAATCAGCGAGAGGATATTTAACTCCTGTCTTTTCGTCTGTGATAACTGCGAAAGGAGTAACTTCTGAGCCTGTTCCTGCTGATGTAGGAATAGCGACAAAATATGCCTTTTCGCCCATTTTAGGGAATGTATATACTCTCTTTCTGATATCGACAAAACGCATAGCCATATCCATAAAGTCTGCATCGGGATGTTCATAGAGTACCCACATAATCTTTGCGGCGTCCATAGCAGAGCCACCGCCGAGTGCTATGATGCAATCGGGTTTGAATGCGGACATCTGCTGTGCTCCTTCTTTAGCGGAAGCAAGTGTGGGGTCGGGCTCTACATTGAAGAATGTTGCGTGAGCAATACCCATTTCATCGAGTTTATCAGCGATAGGTTTTGTGTAGCCGTTTTCATAAAGGAAATTGTCGGTTACTATAAACGCTCTCTTCTTGCCCATAACCTTTCCGAGTTCGTCAAGTGCAACAGGCAGACAGCCCTTTTTCATATAAATCTTTTCAGGCGCTCTGAACCAAAGCATATTTTCCCTTCTTTCAGCTACTGTTTTAATGTTGATAAGATGTTTAACACCAACATTTTCGGAAACCGAGTTTCCGCCCCATGAGCCACAACCAAGTGTGAGTGAGGGAGTGAGTTTGAAGTTATAAAGGTCTCCTATACCGCCCTGTGATGAGGGTGTATTTATGAGAATACGGCAGGTTTTCATTCTTTCGCCGAATTCGTGGATTTTTTCCTTTTCTGTCACTGTGTCGAGGTAAACAGATGATGTATGACCATATCCGCCGTCTGCAATAAGAACTTCTGCTTTGCTCATCGCATCATCAAAGGATTTTGCCTTATACATAGCAAGAACGGGAGAGAGTTTTTCGTGTGCAAATTCTTCAGAAAGGTCAACACTCTTAACCTCGCCTATGAGGATTTTTGTTCCCTCGGGAACTTTTACTCCCGCAAGGTTTGCGATTGTGTGTGCTTTCTGACCTACTATCTTTGCATTGAGTCCGCCATTTATGATAATTGTCTTTCTTACCTTTTCTGTTTCAGAGGGAGAAAGGAAATAACATCCTCTCTTTTGAAATTCTTCCTTGACTTTGTCATAGATACTGTCAAGAACTATTACAGACTGTTCTGAAGCACATATCATTCCGTTATCGAATGTTTTCGAATGAATAATGGAATTTACGGCAAGAATAATATCAGCAGTATCATCTATTATGGCAGGTGTGTTTCCTGCGCCTACGCCGACTGCGGGCTTTCCGCTTGAATAAGCCGCTTTAACCATTCCGGGTCCGCCTGTTGCGAGGATTATATCAGCCTCTTTCATAATGAGGTTTGAAAGCTCGAGCGAGGGAACATCAATCCAGTCAATAATGCCTTCGGGCGCACCTGCTTCAACAGCCGCTTCAAGAACAACCTTTGCCGCCGCTATTGTTGAAAGCTTCGCTCTGGGATGAGGGCTTATAATCATTCCGTTTCTTGTTTTAAGGGCAAGAAGTGTCTTGAAAATAGCGGTTGATGTAGGGTTGGTTGTAGGGATAATCGCCGCAACGACGCCTATCGGCTCTGCTATCTTCTTTATACCGTAAGCCTTGTCTTCTTCTATAACGCCACAGGTTTTTGTATCCTTATAGGCATTATAGATATATTCTGCGGCATAATGGTTTTTGATGACCTTATCTTCAACAATACCCATTCCTGTTTCTTCAACGGCAAATTTAGCGAGTTCTATTCTCTTCTTGTTTGCCGCAGATGCCGCCGCGAGAAAAATCTTATCAACCTGCTCCTGAGAGTATTCTGCGAAAATCTGCTGTGCTTTTCTCACTCTCTCAATCGCTGATTCGAGTTTTTCGACATTGTCAATAACTTCATACTGTTTTGACTTCATCGGTAATTCCCCCTGTATGATAAATATTATTTTGCGATAGTTAATCTGTATAAACTTATACATAATATATTTTATCACAAATATCTGTTACTTACAATATCCAAATATCACAATTTTATTTTATCTTGACTTTTTATTTTAAGAGTGGTATTATCAAATCGGTCTGAGACCTTTTAAAATCGCATTTTATGAAAGAAGGAACAAAATGAAAATTTATGATAGAATTACCGACCTTACAGGAAAAACTCCCCTTTTAAGACTTTCGGGTGTTATCAGAGAAGAAAATCTCTCTGCCGATATTTTAGCGAAAGTTGAATTTTTAAATCCCGCAGGAAGTGTTAAGGACAGAGTTGCCGTTAAAATGATTTCTGACGCAGAAGAAAAGGGGCTTTTGAAAGAAGGCTCTGTTATCATTGAGCCGACAAGTGGAAACACGGGAATAGGTCTTGCTATGGCAGGGGTTGCAAAAGGATACAGAGTTATCATTGTTATGCCTGATACTATGAGCGTTGAAAGAAGAAAAATCATTGCCGCTTATGGTGCTGAACTTGTTCTTACAGATGGCACTATGGGAATGAAGGGTGCTATCAATAAGGCAGAAGAACTCAAAAACGAAATCAATAACAGCATTGTTATGGGGCAGTTTGTAAATCCTTCAAACGCAATGGCACACTATGAAACAACAGGCCCTGAAATATGGGAAGATACCGACGGAAAGGTTGATATTTTTATCTGTGGAATAGGAACGGGCGGAACTATAACGGGAACAGGAAAATTCCTCAAAGAAAAAAATCCCGACATTAAGATAATAGGCGTTGAGCCTTTATCATCACCGTTTTTAACAAAAGGCGTTTCGGGTGCACATAAATTAGAAGGCATAGGGGCAGGATTTATCCCCGAAATACTCGATACGGATATCTATGATGAAGTAATAACTGTAAGCAATGAGGACGCTTATTCGATGGGCAGAAATCTTGCGAGAAAAGAGGGACTTCTTGTAGGTGTTTCGTCGGGCGCGGCGGCTGTTGCGGCAGTTGAAATCGCAAAACGCCCCGAAAACAAGGGAAAGACAATAGTTGTTCTTTTACCCGACACAGGAATGAGATATCTTTCAACTGCGATGTTCGATTAACAAAAACGAGGTGCATAAAGCACCTCGTTTTTTATTTCTATGATAAAAATCTTCTTGCGGTTTCGGCATAAGAATACGCTCCGATTTTTAAAACCTCTTCATCGAAAACGACCTTGGGGTTATGGGCTGTATATTCTCCCCTTTCGTCTGAAAATCCCGATGAAAGATAAATCATCGCCGAGGGGATTTTTTCTGCGATGAAAGAAAAATCCTCAGAAGCGGCCGCTTTCATTCCCTCTATCCCCTCAAAACCTTTATCCGAAAGAACTTTTACTGCGATATCCGTTATATTTTCATCGCATAAAAGAACGGGGGTTTCTGACAAAAGAGTTACTTTCACATCCCCGTTAAAAGCTTTTGCTATATGCTCTGAAATTTCTTTTAAACGAGAGAAAATGCGGTCCGCCTCATTGTTATTATCTGACCTTATTGAGCCTTCCATAAAAGCGGTTTCGGGGATGATATTCGGTGCTGTTCCTGATGACATTCTTCCGATTGTGAGAAAGGTTCTGAAATCAGGGTTACCCTCTTTTGAAATGAGAGAAGAAACTGCGGAATATATTTCAGTGAGGATAAAAAGTGCATCAACAGAAAGATGAGGATAAGCGCCGTGTCCGCCCCTGCCTTTTGTTTCAATGCAAAACATTTTTACAGCCGACATCATAGCAGAGGTTTTGTTATACATAAATTTTCCCGTCGGAATTTTTCCTGCGGCGGTATGAAAAGCAAGAGCCGCATCGGGCTTGGGATTTTCAAGTACTTTATTTTCAATCATATTTTTTGAGCCTAAAAGAAGTTCCTCGGCGGGCTGAAACATAAGTTTAACTGTTCCTTTAAGTTCGCTTTCGGTTTCTTTTAACATTCTTGCGGCGGTAAGAAGCATAGCGGTATGCATATCGTGTCCGCAGGCATGGGCATTTCCGTTTTCACTTGCGAATTTTTCACCGCTTTCTTCTTTCATCGGTAAAGCGTCCATATCGGCACGAAGAAGGATAACAGGGTTTCCTTTGCCTATCGTGGCGGTTATTCCCTTTCCGCAAGGAATTGGATTTATTCCATAACTTTTAAGTTTCTCACAAACAAACTCTGTTGTTTTCGGCAGATCAAATCCTGTTTCGGCGTTTTTATGAAGATAGCGTCGGTTTTCTTTTGTTTCGGAAAAAAGTTCTTCTGCTCTTTTAAAATAGTCCATTCTTCTCACCTTTCTTGACGGATTTTTTTATAGATGATATAATCTTTTTTAGTATGTGGGAGAAAAGAAAAAATATCCCGAAAATAAAAAGACCTTATCTTAAAAAAGATAAAGTCTTTAAAAATTATTCTATTGTTTCTGAAACCGACGGGATATCTTCATCGTCAAATTCGGGGCGGGGGTCTTTTCCCATCTGTATTGCCATATTAGCAAAACAGATAATTCCGTAAATTGCAGATGCTATTATGAGAAGAAGCGCTATATTAAGTCCGCTTATTTTTTTCTTGGGTTTCTTTTCTTCTGACATTTTTCTTCCTCCTTAATGTTTTGTAAAATTATACCACATAAAAAATATTTTTTCAAGCAAAGGATTTTTTATTATGATAAAAGAACTTATTCACTCTCCCGAAATGTTATCAGAAAAAGCAGAAATCGCTACAAAAGACGATATACAAATAGCTCGCGACCTTTTGGAAACTCTCATCTCTCACAAGGATGGCTGCGTTGGGATGGCGGCTAATATGATAGGCGAAAACAAGCGTATTATTGCGTTTGATAACGACGGTGAATATATGGTTATGTTCAACCCTGAGATAATAAAGATGTCAGACCCTTATGAAACGAAAGAGGGGTGTCTTTCACTTCTTGGCGGACCGAGACCCTGTAAAAGATACAAGAAGATAAAGGTTAAATGGCAGAATGAGGATTTCAAAGAAAGAATAAAGAATTTTGATGGTTTCACAGCACAGATTATCCAGCACGAAATCGACCATTGCAACGGAATACTTATATAAAAATCCAAAAACTCCGCAGGGTGTATAACTTCCTGCGGAGTTTTCAGTTCTAAGGGGTACTTACTGTATATTTTTGGGGTTCTGAGATATGTTCTGATTTTCGGTTAGCCTTTGCTAACTATATTTATTTTAACCATTTTCTCAGCCTTTGTCAACTGCCTGAAATCAACTTTGGAAGATTTCATAAAACACAGTTAGCATAGAGTAACTACATTTAGTCATAAGATATAAATTATTCGTGTTTTGCATACATATCGCGGTATTTTTTAGGGGTAGACCCTGCTTTTTCCTTAAAGAGAGTTATAAATGCACTCTGTGATGAAAATCCTAAAGCGAGGGCGATTTCTGAATAATCGTAATCAGATAATGTAAGCATATTTTTAGCGGTATTTATCTTTACATCGTGGACAAAATCCTTTGCGCTCATTCCTGTTTCTTTCATAAAAAGTTTTGAGAAATATGTTACATTAAGCCCCACAAATTCAGAAAGTTCATTGACTGTAAGTTTTTTATCAAGATTATCATAGATATAGTCTATCGCCCTTCTTATATGAATGGAAATTGCCATATCCTTTTTTATCGTTCTCATTCTGCTTGCATAGTCAAGCTGCATTTCTTCAAGAAGGTCTATGAGTTTTTCTGCATCATTACAGACATCTGCCCTCTGAATATATATATTGGCAAGAGTATATGCGGCATCGTGTGGCATTCCGCCATCGATACAATTTCTCGAAACCATTGCAACTGCGACAATTATATGGTATCTTATATTACGGATGGGGTCTTTTGAAAGAATACCCTTTCCTTTGAGAAAATCCTTTCTTACCTCTGCCATA
The DNA here is from genome assembly GCA_017536405.1 of Oscillospiraceae bacterium. GTDB lineage: Bacteria > Bacillota > Clostridia > Oscillospirales > Ruminococcaceae > RGIG4131. The sequence continues at coordinate 8,045 of JAFXHL010000023.1, read as the reverse complement.
TTCTTTTTTATCTGCTCTGTTCTGCCCTCTCTTACATCGGCATAGCGCTCGTGTTCTTTGCTGTATGAAGTTCTTTCAAAGCCTTCTACCTTGTGAAGATAAAGCTGATAACTGAGGTCGCGGTTGGTATTCATATTTTCTCATCTCCTTTTTACTATGATAGCAGATTTTTATAATAAAAGCAAGATTTTTGAAATATTTTTATTTATCCTCCCTTTATAATACAATCAGAAAACGGGAGGTGTTTAAAAATGACAAAAACAACAGACCTTACAAAAGGTGGCATCACATCATCTATACTCGGATTTTATTTTCCTATGCTACTTACAAATATGTTGCAACAGTTATATACAGTTGCAGATACTGCTATTGTCGGAAAAGGACTTGGTGATGAAAAGTTAGCAGCAGTAGGAAATATGTCATCGCTTACTTTTCTCATATTCGGATTTGCAATAGGTCTTGCTAACGGATTTTCGGTTGTAATAGCACAGAGTTTCGGTGCGAGAAACGGCGAAAAGCTCAGAAAAAGCGTTGCGGCAACTGTTAAGCTTTTTATATTCTTTTCGGTAGTTCTTACATCGTTAAGCGTTGGATTTTTACCTAATCTTTTAAACCTTATACAGACAGACGCTTCTATTATAAAAGACGGTCTTATCTATGGATACATTATTTTCGGCGGACTCGTTGTTACCCTTTCGTATAATTTATGTTCGGGAATTTTAAGGGCTCTGGGCGACAGTAAAACACCATTCTTCGCGATAATCGTTTCTTCGGCGATAAATATTGTTCTCGACTTTTTATTCATATTCGGATTTAAAACAGGTGTTGAGGGGGCGGCTATCGCAACAGTTATTTCTCAGGTTGCATCAACACTTATCTGTTTCTCAAAAATCAGAAATATAGACGAACTCCGTTTTTCAAAGGAAGATTTTGTTTCCTGCAACGGACTTATCGGTGAACTTGTTTCAAACGGACTTCCTATGGCACTTATGAACTCGATAACAGCGATAGGATGCATTGTTCTTCAGTATTTTGTAAACGGACTGGGTCTTGCTTATACAGAAGCATATTCAGCTTGCAGCAAATATATAAACCTCTTTATGCAGCCTGCCTGCACAGCGGGATTTACAATTTCGGCATTCACAAGCCAGAATTATGGTGCTAAGGAATACGACAGAATAAGAGCAGGTGTTAAGGTATGCTTTGTTATAGCGACCGTTTCTTACCTTATATTAGGCTCACTTATGGTATTCATTCCAAGACAGTTAGCGCTTATTATGTTGAATGGCGATGAAGCGGTTTCTCTTGCGGCACAGTATCTCATTCCATCGGGAATAATGATTTTTGCGGTTGACTATCTCTTTATCTTCAGAAGTGCTGTTCAGGGAATGGGGAAACCCGTTATTCCTATGATTTCGGGAATAGCAGAAATGATAATCAGAGTCGTTGTTGTATTCATGCTTATAGAAAGCATTGGATTCATGTCAACAGCCTATGCACAGATTGCCGCATGGGTAGGCGCTCTTATAATGAACTTCTCTGCATATGTGTTCTATATAAGAAAAGTTACGGTTAAATCAGAGCATCGTAAATTTGCTCTGTTCAATAAAAAAATGAAAGGACAGATTTATAATGGATAATTTTCAGTTTTACAGTCCGACAGAATTTGTTTTCGGAAAGGAAACAGAAAACGAAAGCGGAAGACTTGTCAAGAAGTATGGCGGAAGTAAAGTTCTCATCCACTACGGCGGAGGGTCTGCTGTAAAATCAGGGCTTTTAGACAGAGTAAAGGCATCGCTTGAAAAAGAAGGAATAGGTTATGTCCTTTTGGGCGGAGTAAAGCCTAATCCTCGTGATACAAAGATTTATGAGGGTATCGAGCTCTGCAGAAAAGAAAATGTTGATTTCATCCTCTGCGTCGGCGGCGGCTCTGTTATCGACTCTGCAAAGGGTATCGCAATAGGTGTTCTTTATGACGGAGATTTCTGGGATTTTTACGGAACAGGCAAAAAGGTTGAAAGAGCGCTTCCGATAGGAACAGTTCTTACAATCGCAGCGGCAGGAAGCGAAGGCTCTCCCGGATCTGTTGTTACAAAAGAAGAAGGAATGTTAAAGCGCGATGTAGGCTCTGACCTTTTAAGACCGAAATTCTCAATCCTTAACCCCGAACTTACAGAAACACTCCCTGCTTATCAGACAGCCTGCGGTGCTACTGATATTATGGCGCATGTTTTTGAAAGATACTTTACAAACACAGAAGAAGTTGAAATTTCAGACAGACTCTGTGAAGCTGTTCTTATGACAATGATAAAGGAAACCCCGAGAGCTATTGCTGACCCTCACAACTATCAGGCAAGAGCGAACATTATGTGGGCAGGAACTGTTGCTCATAACGATATCGTCGGTGTAGGAAGAAGTCAGGACTGGAACAGCCACGGAATAGAACACGAACTTTCAGGTCTTTATGACTGTGCACACGGCGCAGGACTTGCGGTTATAATGCCTTCATGGATGGAATTTGTATATAAGCATAACATAATGCGTTTTGCGCAGATGGCCGTTCGTATATGGGGTTGCCCTATGAACTTTGAAAACCCCGAAGAAACAGCGCTTAAAGGTATCGCTTGTTTCAGAAGATTTTTACACGATATAGGAATGCCGATAAACTTTGAAGAACTCGGTGCTAAGGAAGAAGATATACCTGTTCTCGTTGAAAAATTCGGTCTTGGTGACGGAAAGACAGGCGGATTTGTCCCCCTTTCGTCAGATGATGTTGCAGAAATTTATAGGATAGCCGTTAAAGCCTCAATTTAAAAGAGAAAACTCCGTAAGAAATCTTGCGGAGTTTTCTCTTTTAAATGTAAATAAACTATTGAAATTGTTAATAATTTGTGATATAATATTTTCGTCAGATTTTTATTTGAAAATCAATATTTTAATATTTGAAAGGAGTCTGCGTTTTTAAATCCGCAGAAGTTTGTTTGCTATGTTTTTGACCGGTCCTTTGGCTATCGTTCCTGCGATACCACTTATGATAGTTCTTATATGTGCTATTGTGTTTTACATACTCCCTGTCGGAAAGGATATAAAGAATGTTCAGAAATATCCTGTTCTCTACTCGTTTATATCATGTGTCGGGGCTTACACCATAATCCTCAACATTGAAAGCAGTAATTTCATGAGGTCATCAAAAGCTTTTGTTCCTTATGTTGTTATTGCTATGTTTGTTTCTCTTCTCTGTGAGGTTCTCGCACTTGTTGAAGCTATAAGAAAGGGCAGGGAAAAATCTTTCAAGGCACTCACTCTTGATGATGTTGACAAGAAAGTAAGATTTATCTATTTTGATTTTTTCGAACTCATAAAGAAGAACAATGCCGATGAACGCAGTTATATAAAAAGAGTCGGGGTTATTTTACTTCCCATAGTTTCTTTTGTATTTATGTATTTCGTTTTCGGAACATATGAACTTTATTTCTCGAATATGGCGGAATTCAAATTTATTTTTGCGGATATTCTTCCTGTTTCGCTTCTGTTCCTTTTTGCATCGGTTGTTCTTTCTTTTCTGATTGCATTTGCGATAAAGGGCAGAAATCTTGATTATCTTTCGATAGTGATAGGTTCTCTGACACTTTTGTCATATATTCAGTGTGCATTCTTGAACGGAAACACATTCATTCAGGGCGAAAGCCTTTCTACTCCTATGTGGCTTATCCAGATCAATTTCTGGTTATGGGTTGCTGTTCCTGTTGTATTCTGCATTATCTACAAAAAGAAGAACAACAAACTCTTTGTTAAAATCGCATCGGGTGTTGCTGCGGCGCTTATCGTAATACAGGGTGCTGCATTACCTGCACTTCTCATAAACGGCCTTTCTGAAAAGCAGACAAAAACTCACAGCGGTTATCATCTTGATGGTGCAAAACAGTTTGAAGTTTCTTCGGAAGAAAATGTAATTGTATTCATTATGGATACATTCTTTACAGGGCATTTTGAGGATTATCTCGAAACGCACCCCGAGGCTTATGACAAATACTCAGACTTTATATTCTATGACAACATAGTTTCAGAAGCGACGGGAACAACCCACGCTATGCCCTATATGCTTACAACGCGTCCTGTTGATTTTACTATTCCTTTTATGGAATCAAATAAAAACGCCTGGAACAGTGAAGAAGCGAACTTCTTCTATTCTTCTATGCAGGACGACGGATACACATTCAGAATTTTTTCAGACAGCGACATATACTGTGGCGGTGCTGAAAATATGATCGGAAAAATAGAAAATGTTGTGGAATACGAATTTACATATCAGACAGAAAGTTTCCCTACATTCCTCTCTCTGTCATCACTTTCATTATACAGATATGTTCCGCATATATTCAAAGAAGTGTTTTATGTCAGTGACATAAATTATATAAACAAATTCACAAAATCAGATTCTGTGCATACCCTCAACGCTTCTGACCATGACGGAACTTCTGAAACATCAGCTGAAAGAGGAATGGCTTTCTACAATGACGACTATTACGATGGCGTTATGAACGGTCTTACAACAACAGATGAAAAACTCTGTATCTTCACTCATATACAGGGTGTTCACGAACCCTATTACAGTGAAAGAGGCGAAGTGCAAAGTTATATGGATGCCGTTGGCGGCTGTATGAAGATTTTTGATGAGTATATCAGACAACTCAAGGAAATCGGGGTTTATGATAACAGCACAATCATCCTTACTTCTGACCATGGAATATCAATAGGGTTTACAGATTCGGCAGCGCTTGTGCTTATAAAACCTGCAGGAAAAACAGGTGATAAGATGGTTGTCGATTCCTCTCCCGGTGTTCTTCATTCAGACCTTATACCGACAATTCTCGATTGCACAGGACTTCCTCATGAAAATCTCGGATATTCATTTTTTGACCTTGATGAAAATACCAAGAGAACAAGAAAGATAAGGGTTCTGAAATATGACCCGAAGTTCCCGAGAGTTCCTAAATGTAATACTTATGGATATTCGGTTGTAAACTCTTATTATGACTATACATTTGATGGTAACTGGAGAGAGAATGAATACGATATGGAACCTTCTGACGAGCAACCGATCACAGACTACTGGTGGTAATGATTTAAGAAAGGATAAGGAATTGATATAAAATGAATATTCTTGCAGAAGCACTCGGTAAGATACTTGGATTTTCATATAACATATCCTTCAATTACCCCGTTGCAATTATTATTTTCACTCTGATAACAAAAATCATCCTCTTTCCGATAAACATCATCGTTCAGAAGAACGGGATAAAAATGGTTAAGATGACTCCTGAAATAAACAGGATAAAACACGACTATTATGGTGACAAGGAAAGAATAAACGAAGAAACATTCGCTCTTTACAAAAGAGAAAAATACAGTCCGCTTATCGATATAATCCCTATGATAATACAGCTTATTATCCTTATGGGAATTGTTGAGATGATGGGTGTTCCTGAGTATTCGGGAATCTCTTTTGCCGAAATGAAATCAATGGGGATTGATTTTTCACTCATTCCTTTTGAATGCAAGGGGATTTATTTCCTCTTCCCTGTTATTGCTGCATTATCGGCTATTGTAATGTGTATAGCACAGAACAAGGCGCAGGTTCTTCAGGCTGAACAGGGAAAACTCAACAAGTATGGCATGATGATATTCTCTGCATTGTTATCGCTTTACCTCGGTCTGTTTGTACGCTCAGGTGTGGCGCTTTACTGGATATTCAGCAATGTTTTCAGCACAATACAGATATTCATTCTCAATGCGATTATAAATCCCAAAAAATACATTGACTATGAAGCTTTAGAGGAAAGCAAGAAAAAACTTGAAGAACTCAAAGGATACGAAAACAACCTCTCCCCTGAACTTAAAAAGAGGGAAAAAGCCGATTACAAGAGATTTTTCTCGATAGATAACAAGCACCTCGTTTTCTTCTCTGAGGCAAGCGGATTCTATAAATATTTCAGAGGAATTTTAAACTATCTTACTTCTCATTCAAGCGTTAAAATCCATTATGTAACGAATGACCCCAATGACATAATATTTGAAGTTGCAAAAGAAAACAAACAGATTATCCCCTATTATATAGGCAAGAATAAATCCATATCCCTCTTTATGAAGATGGATGCAAAGGTTGTTGTTATGACAACTCCTGACCTTGAAAAATATTACCTCAAAAGAAGTTATGTCTGCAAGGATATTGAATATGTTTATATGGAACATGGTCTTTCAAGCGTCAATATGCTTCTTCGAAAAGGCGCTTTAGACCACTTTGATACAGTGTTCTGTGCGGGTGACCATGTTATCGATGAAATAAGGGCTATGGAAAGGGTTTATAACCTTCCTGAAAAGAATCTTATCAAATACGGTTACGGAATGCTTGACGATATCACAAGACAATATCTTGAATACAAGGAAAAAAATCCTGATGCTGTCGAAGAAAAATATGCTCTTATAGCACCTTCATATCAGAAAGACAATATACTTGATTCCTGTCTTGAAAATGTTGTAAACGGCATTTCAAAGCATATAAAGGTTGTTATAAGACCTCATCCTCAGTATGTTATAAGATTCCCACAGAAATGGGCAAAGATATGCAGTGAATATGCTGATCACCCTATGGTTACTATCGAAGAGGATTTCTCTTCAAACGAAACAATCTATAAGGCTTCTTTCGTTGTTACAGACTGGTCTAACATAAGTTATGAATATTCATTCTCATCTTTAAGACCCTCAATGTCTGTAAACACTCCTACAAAGGTTATAAACGAGGATTATGAAGAACTCGGCATTGAACCTATTGATTTCAGAATAAGAAGTATGATAGGCTATGAGGTTTCGGGAAACGATGAAAACGAAATCTCGGAAGCTACAAAAAATCTTCTTGAAAATAACAACTGGGAAGAAACAATAACAAAGGCAAGAGATATTGTTCTTTATAACTTTATGAAGAGTGATGAAGTCGGCGGAAAATATATTTTATCAAGGCTCAAATCAAAACAGTCAAAGGAGAATGCGAAATGATGAATCTTTTTATGTTACCTATGATACCTATGTATATCGACGTTTCAGCAACGACATATATCATTCAGATAATAGCGGGGATCGCTGTTACAGCTGGTGTTGTTGCGGGCGTTGTTATTACTAAAATCAAGAAAAAAGCAAAAGAAAAGCTCAATATTGATTTCGACAAGAAGGAAGTTGAAGAAGATATTGTTGTTTTCGATGAAGAAAAAACAGAAGAGTAAAAAGAAAAAGGTCTTTCAGAATTTTTGAAAGACCTTTTGTTTTGGATATAAACATAAACAAAAAATCCGCAGAAAAATCTGCGGATTTTTTTGGCAGGGGCAGAAGGACTTGAACCCTCGGCACGCGGTTTTGGAGACCGCTGCTCTACCAACTGAGCTATACCCCTAAGTTAAATTGTTGGTGGGCCATCGGGGACTCGAACCCAGGACCGTCCGGTTATGAGCCGGATGCTCTAACCAACTGAGCTAATGGCCCTAATATGACAATTGGCTAGACTATTAATCTAGCCAATTGCACTTTAGGTGATGGCATCTTTCTATCTTCCCGGGCCGTCGCCAGCCAAGTATTTTCGACGCAAACGAGCTTAACTTCCGTGTTCGGAATGGGAACGGGTGGGACCTCGTCGCAATCAACACCATCTATGTCGCAGAATTACTGCGAACTAATTTTGTATGAACCCGTAGTTTGTGGTTACTCTCTACAGATCTTGGTGACCCGTAGGAGATTCGAACTCCTGATGCCGCCGTGAGAGGGCGGAGTCTTAACCACTTGACCAACGGGCCAAATTGGTGCACCATCGGGGGCTCGAACCCAGGACCCACTGATTAAGAGTCAGTTGCTCTACCAACTGAGCTAATGGTGCACATATTCCGCATTTACGGATTTATTCAAGGCAAATACCCTGAAAATTGAATAATGGGATAAAGAAGAATTCAGACAAGCTTCTTAAAGAAGTTAAAGGTTAAGCCCTCGACCGATTAGTACTC
>JAFXHL010000022.1 GCA_017536405.1 Oscillospiraceae bacterium | reverse complement strand
CTTGTCGGTTTTTCTGAGATACAATGCAGAATGTGAGTTTTCTTTCTTTGAAACGTTTGTATCAAGGATTATAAATGCGCCTGAAATATTATCATCCGAAAGGACAGAAAGAAGACTCTTTTCAACAGATGCCGTTATTGATGTTATCTTAGGAGAGTTTCCCGAAAGGGAATCAAATCTTTCGGAAAACGAAATTTCTTCCTCTTCGTTTTCTGCCGACATAGGCATATTATTTTCGCTCATAACGGCAGCTTCTATGCTTTCGGCGATGTGACCTGCTTCTTTGTCAAGCGATTTTGCAGGAGTTATGAGAGAATTTTCAAGCTGACTGTAATCGTTGAAAGTTTCCCAGTAAACCTCTTTCGACATTTTCTGGTCTATATATTCAAAATTCCCTAAAGAATGATAAAGAACAATATTAAGTATGAACTGCACGATAATTACGATTGTTGTAACGATAAAAAATTTCATTTTTAAAGATACTGCTTTTTTGCCCATAATAACCCTCCGTTCTTCAAAAAATATATACCTAATATTACTATATCACATAATTATCACAAAATCAACGATATTTTTACGATTATTTTTCGTCTGTAAACACCTTTAAATGTAAAAATTCCTTGTTTTATTCAAAATTATGTGGTATAATTACTTTGTATATTTATATTTTGATAATCGGAGGGTTTTGCATTGAAATTTCTTCATATTTCAGACTTGCATATAGGAAGAACGGTTTACGGCTATGATATGACCGAAGATCAGGAATTCATTCTTTCAAAGATTATACACACTGCGACAGTCGAAAAGGTTGACGCTGTTTTCGTTGCGGGCGATGTTTACGATAAAAGCGTTCCTTCGTCAAACGCTGTTGAAGTTCTCGATAAATTCATTACCGACCTTTCAGAAAAAGGCATCGCTGTTTATATGATAAGCGGAAACCATGACGGAAAGGAACGTCTTTCATTCGGAAGCCGTCTTATGAGTTCAAAGGGTGTAATGATTTATTCCAATTTTGACGGAACTCTCAAAAAATATACATACAAGGATATCTTCGGTGAAGTAAATGTCTATATGCTTCCCTTTGTAAGACCCGAATATGTAAAACCATTCTATCCCGATGACAAGATAGAAACCTATGATGATGCTGTCCGCGTTATTATAAAACACGCAGATATCGACAGAAAAGAAAGAAATGTTCTCATAGCGCACCAGTTTATAACAAACAGTGGCGCCGAACCTGTAAGATGCGAATCAGAACAGATAAATGTCGGCGGAATTGATAATGTTGATGTTTCTGCTTTCGATTGCTTCGATTATGTCGCTTTAGGACATATCCATTCAGCGCAGAGTATCGGCAGGGATACAGTAAGATACGCAGGTTCGCCCCTTAAATACTCACTCTCTGAAATCCAGCAGACAAAGTCTGTAACGGTTGTTTCTCTCGAAGGAAAGGGAAGCGTTGCTGTTGATAAGATTCCTCTGACACCAAGAAGGGATATGAGAAAAATCAAGGGTAAGCTTTCTGACCTTATGAAGACAACAATTTCCCTTGATGATGATGATTATATCTATGCTGTTTTAACAGATGAGGATGAACTTTACGATGCGGTAGGAAAACTCCGTTCGATTTATCCCAATCTTATGCATATTGATTTTGAAAACAGCAGAACAGCACACGAAGCAGATATTCATTCTGCTGAAAATATTGATGAAAAATCCCCCGAAGAACTTTTTGCTGAGTTCTATGCATTACAGAATGGTGTCGAACTCACAGAAGATAAGATGTCGGTTGTTAAAAAAGCGTTTGAGGAAGGAGCAAGAGATATTATATGAAACTTATAAGACTTACCCTCAGCGCATTCGGCCCTTATGCCGATAAAGCCGAAATCGATTTTGAAAAATTCGGTCAGAAAGGTCTCTTTCTCATAACAGGCGATACAGGTGCGGGAAAGACAACAATCTTCGATGGTATCTGTTATGCCCTTTTCGGAAAAGCCAGCGGTGATAACAGAACATCCGATATGATAAGAAGCGATTTCGCTAATGATAATACACCCACATATGTAGAACTTGTTTTCTCAAATAAGGATGAAGTGTATACAGTAAGAAGAAATCCCTCATATAAAAGAAAGAAAAAGAATTCCGAAGGCGAAACAACAGAGAATGCAAATGCAACTCTCGAAACAAAGAACTATACTTGCGCGGGAGAAAAGAATGTAAACGCAGAAATCGAAGCTATCTTAGGCGTTGACTATAAACGTTTCAAGTATATAGGAATGCTCGCACAGGGCGAATTCTTAAAACTTCTCCATGCAGACAGTAAAGAACGCTCTGAAATTTTCAGAAAGGTTTTTGATACAACATATTTCCAGTCCTTCCAGAATGTTTTAAAATCAAGAACAGCTGAAATTTCCTATGCGCTCGAAAAGAATACAGATGCGGTAAAACAGTATTGCGAAGGAATAACTCCCGAAAGCGAAGAAAGCGAACTTGCGAAACTTATCGCAGAAAAGGATGTAAACAAGTTAGCAGAACTTGTTGCAGCACTTTCAGACCTTAACGAAAAGGATACCGTTGTCCGCGATGAGAAAAAAGCACTCTTTGACGCTAAGCGTGAAGAGATGCAGAAAATTCATACAGAATATTCAACAGCAGAAGAAACAAACAAGCTTTTCGATGAATATGAAAATCTTCGTTTCAAACTCGCTGAACTCGGCGACAAGAAAGACGATATGACAGAAATGTCTGAAAAGGTTTCAAAGGCAGAAAAGGCGATAAAGAATGTTCTTCCCAAAGAAAAGGCTCTGATGAGAGAAAAACAACTTTTCGACGAAGCCGTTTCATCACTCGAAGAACTTGAAGCTGCGTCAAAAGATGCCGCACCAAGACTTCTTGAACTTGAAAAAGAACTCATTCGCTGTCAGGAAGAAATTCCTCAGAGAAACGCAAAACTCAGCCGTATCGAACAGATTAAAAGACATCTTCCGAGATATGAAAATCTTATACTTCTCGGCGGTCAGATAGAAAAACTCAAAGCACAGGACAGCATCTTCGAAGCTGCCGAAACTGCCGCAAGAGAAGCAGGAGAATCTGCTAAAACAGAACTTATGGAATGCGAAAAGGAACTTAATGAAGTTTCTGACGCAGAAGTCCGTTTCATATCTTCTGAAACAAAAATCCAGAAACTTCAGACAAGATATGAAAAAGTCGAGAATATGGCATCTCTTACAAAAGATATGCTTTCTTACAATAACGAACTCAAAATGCTGAGAAAGAGCTATTATACCGTTGAAAAGAACTACAACAACGCTCTCGACGCTTATACAAAGGCTGAATTCGCATTCTTCCGTTCACAAGCAGGCATAATGGCGGCGGAACTTCAGGATGATAAGCCCTGTCCTGTGTGTGGTTCTTATCATCACCCCAACCCTGCAAAAATGGAAGCAGGTGCTGTAAGCGACGAAAAACTTGCTGAACTCCGCGAAGAAAGGGACAGACTTTTCAAAAGACTTCAGAGTGCTGCAAACTCTGCTAACGAAAAGAGTGCCGCTTTTGAACAGACTGCACAGCATTTAAAAGCCGAAACAGACAGATTCTTCCCCGGAATTGAAATAACTGTTGACAATCTTCCCGAACTTATCCTTAACGAACAGAAAAAACTTGAGGATGAAGCAAGAGAACTTGAAAGCGAACACAAACTCATAGAAGAAGCAAAGCAGAGAAAAGCAGAACTTACCGCTAAAATCGAAGACCTCAGACAGAAAGCGGCTGAGTCTGAAAAAACTCTTGCTGAAAAAATCAAGGAACGTTCTGAAACCCTCAATGCTGTCAAGGAAAGAACTGCGTCTTATGAAAATGTTCTTTCTTTCCTTGATTATCCCACAAAGGAAGAAGCTCTCGAAAACATAGCAGTCCTTGAATCCGAACTTGAAACGATGGAATCTGCTCTTAAGGATGCGGAAACCGCTTATAACGAATGTAAGATTCTTGTTGAGAATAACAGCGCTGTTCTTAAAGAAGCAGAAGAAAGAAAAGCCTCTGCTGAAGAAAGCTATAACAACGCACTCGAAGGATACAAGAATGCAATCTCAGAAAACGGATTTTCATCTGAAGATGACTATAAGTCTGCGATTATTGAAGAAAACACCCTCTCTTCTATGAAGAAGGAACTTTCTGAATATAACGATGAAGTTACTGCGCAGAAAGCAAGATACGAACAGATTTTCCAGCAGACAGAAGGCAAGGAAAGAGTTGATGTTTCTGAACTCAAAGAAAAGAATGATATTCTTTCAAAAGAAACAGAAACTATCGAAAGCGAATATATCAGAGTTGCTTCAAGACTTGAAGGAAATCTCAGAACACTTGAATTCATCAAGGAAAAATATGTTCAGAGAAACAAACTTGAAAAGGAATATTCTCTTGTCTGCGATATTTCAAAGACAGCAAACGGCGAACTTGCAGGAAAGCAGAAGATTACTTTCGAACAGTATGTTCAGAGAACATATTTCAGAAGAATTCTCGATAAGGCAAATGAACGGCTCCTTAAAATGAGTGAAAACAGATATATTCTCATTCAGCAGGATGAGGTTGATAACCTCCGCAGACAGACAGGTCTTGAAATTGATGTTTACGACAACTTCAGCGGAAAGCCGAGAACGGTAAAATCGCTTTCAGGCGGTGAAGGCTTCAAGGCTTCTCTCGCACTCGCGCTCGGCCTTTCGGATGTTATTCAGAGCAACAGCGGAGGAATTCATATTGAATCAATGTTCATAGATGAAGGCTTCGGCGGACTTGATGCTAATTCACTCGAACAGGCGATAGGCGTTCTTAACAGTCTTACTCAGGGCGACAGACTCATAGGAATTATTTCTCATGTGCCTGACCTTAAAGAAAGAATTGATAAGAAAATCTATGTAAAGAAAACAATGACATCAAGCGAAATCATCTGCACATAACAAAAAGAAACCCGTGAAGAATAAAATCTTCACGGGTTGTTTTGTTTTTAAAAAATACCGCCTTGCCGTTGATGTGAAGCATAAAACCCGCACTCAGCAGGTGGGTTATGCCCCTGATGTTTCGCGCTCCCTTCGTCCGCAAAAGCGGGAGGTCTGCAATCCACATCCGGAGGACAAGTCCCTTTAATTATGTGTTGGATTATAAAAATCACACCTGACGCACAAGGCAGAATATCTTTCTTTGATGATAGTATATATCAAACGGAATAAAAAATCAATAGCAATTTTTAGAAATCGTCTTCATCTTCGGGTTCATCAAACATAACCTCAATTCTTTCGAGAAAGATTTCTGCAATCTTTTCAAATTCGTCGTCATCTTCGATAGAAACCATCATTTCTTCATTGTCAACAAATTCTGATTTGAGGATGGTGAGTTCGCCGTTATCGTTCAGTAAATCCTCTGCGTTAGGATAATAGGGGGTAAGCGCATAATATCTTTCGCCCTCGTATTCCATTGCGTCTAAAAGCTCAAATGTCTGCTCTTCGCCGTTTTCATCGACAAGAGTATATAAATCGGGAGTAAAACTGATTTCTTCTTCGTTAAACATATTATTCTCCTTTATACCTATTATAATAAAATATGGGCGAGAAAAAACTCACCCAACATAAAATATTATACCATTATCAAAGAAAAGAGTCAATAGTCAAAATCTACAAATAATATAGCTAAAAGTTATCAACAATTTTCGTAAAAAACTGTTGACATTAACCAAAAGTGGTGGTATATTATAAACATAGAGAAGACCACAAGAGGTCAGAGGCTCTAAGATAGTAACGATTCACATCATAAAGTTGCGGTCAGGTTTACATAGTCGGGTGCGACAGTTTATCATTCGCAGACGGGGTGTGGGTGCCAGTTTACAATTATTATCGGAAAGGCAGGCGTGTCCGTTGGATAAAATTTCAGAGATAGGCTCAGAGCAGAATCTTTTCGTAGACATGCTTGTGGCCGTGTTGTAAACTATCCGTTGCTTTGGCGGAGTTGAAATGGCGATAGCCACTCCGGAATTACGATGTTTTATCGGTTAAGGATAAGTTTTAGACAAAAAGGCGTGTCGTAATCCGAAAGTCAGGATTTTGTTCCTGGGCAGTAGGGATTATGGGTCTTTATCGGTGCAGTGTCAACAGCTGTATGCGGTATAAACCAGAACTTAAACCGTGAGGTTTTGATATATTATCGGCTGCAAAAAATAACTTTCAGGAAAGGTGAGTCCTATGCACCATTAAGTAACTACATCTTTTATAAAGAAGGTATGCTTATGATTTTAAGGACATTTGACAGAAAAATTTAGACAGATTGGAGTGAGACCACCCGAAAGTTTTGCGAAACGATGAAAGTCGTTCACTTCTTCAAATTTTAAACGGAGGGAGTTGGCATATATGGTAATGATTGTGCCCGCTTTTCACGATTTGAACATTTAAATTTGATTATAAGGGGTGAGTCCGACAGGATACTCATTTTAGCGGATGGATTTTCCGCATAGGTTAAATCTTTAGTAAAGAGTTGATTATGATGCCAAAGGTAAATAAAAAAATCTGAACAGATAGGAGTGAGTCCCTTGGCATAGTCGGTAGTGCGACGAAAAACTTTAAATAAATGAATTTAAGGGAGCGGCAATAGTCGCTCCCTTTGCAATTTCTTTTATTTTTCGAGTGTAAGTGAATAAACCCTTCCGCTGTCTTCTTCAGACGGCTTTTTATTTTCTCCGACAGTGTAAATCGAAGAAAGAACAACCTTTGTAACCTCTCCTGAAACGCCTTCGTATTCAGCAGTGAATTCAGCGGTTTTTCCCGGTTCGATTACTGTGTATGATGAGAATTTGCAGGGCCTTGTTCTTCCACCGACAACAATTTCAAGCATAGGCGGCATAGATTCTTTTCCGATTGCATGGAAAACTACATCGCTGTTTGTCATTGTCATTTTAACGCGTGTTCCTTCAACTGTATTGTAAACCATAACCTTCTCGGCGTGAAGCCCTTTTCCGTTTGACATTTCATAAGGTTTTGCAGAAAGTGCACCGTCTATCAAGATTCGGTTAAATCCTGTTTTCTCCTGAGTGATTACATATTCATAGAAATCTTCTGTTATGATTTCGCCGTCAAGTTCGTATTTTGCAATACCCTTTATTTTATAGATAACATCTTCTGTTCCCATAACAAGATCAGCGTCGTTTATGAGGATATCCTTGAGCTTTTTATCCTGCATAAATGCAGAAAGTTCCATCCGCTGAGAAAATTCTTCTTTTGTTTCAAAAACCTTTGATATGCTTGAAACATATTTTTCATAAGCGATATCATATTTTTCGTTTATAAGACAAGTATAGTATCCTTCTACAATTTCTTCGGGAGTTCCCGTTTCAGCCCCTTTGCTGACCGAAGAACCTTCTTTGCTACATCCCGAAAAAGCAATACACATTGTTGCCGCGAGTAAAAAAGCGGTTATTTTTCTGAACATCAAAGCACCTCACAAGTGAAATCGTTATGATAATTCTACCACCTTTCATAGTAGTTGTCAAATAAAGATAAAAATATACAAATCCTACAACTGATACAAGTCTGACGATGCGTATTTTGAACATTATGCCGAGTGACGTTTCTTGCTGAAAAAATCGGACTAAAATATATTGTTAAAATCCAACTATAAAAACAAGTTGTATATTTTTTTCTTATTGTATTTTGCATAGTTTTACCTGATTCCAAAAAATTCTTCCTGCGTTTGCCAAAGAAACGGCAAAGAAGTATAATCAACCTATCGGAAAACGAAGGGAGAAAAAATATGGCAAAGACAAATGCTGAAAAGAGACTGACACTTTATCGTGTAGTGTCAATAGGGCTTATGGCAGCACTCGTTTATGTAGGAAATTTTATGGAAATAAGGCTCAATAATAATGCCCGTGTTCATTTAGGAAATTCAATGTGTCTTCTTGCGGGGCTTCTTTTCGGGGGAGTAAGCGGAGGGCTTTCATCAGGTATAGGAGGGGCACTTTATGACCTTTTCAATCCTGCCTATGTTATGTCGGCACCCTATACATTCTTCTCGAAATTCTCGATGGGTTTTGTTTCGGGAAAACTCAATAAAAGCGGAATAAAGAGTGAATTTTTAAGAACTGTTATAGCAGCGGTCTGCGGACAGATAACATATATTATCCTTTATCTCGGAAAATCGTTTATAGAACAACTTCTTTTAGGAAACCCCATAGAAACCGCAACGGGAGTTATGGTAGAAAAGGCAGTAACATCGCTTATAAACGGAACACTTGCGGTAATAATTGCGGTTCCACTTTCAATCGCAATCAAAAAAGCGCTTCATTCATCGGGATTTAAAATCCTTCTTGAAGAAAAAACCGAAAGCAAGGGATATTTCAATCCTGTAACAATAGCACTTACAATCTTTGCAATTATAGTTACAGCAGGCTTCGGAATAAGACTTTCGGCAGAAAAGAAAATCCGCAAAGCAGAGGAAGAGAAAAATATCGCATATCAGCAACAGATTGATGAACTCAACGAAAAGATAGATTATCTCTATGAAAAACTTGAAATAGAAGAAAACAAAGAATAAATAAAAAGAGTACCTTTTTTAAGGTACTCTTTTTTATCTGATATGTAATTTCAATAATCGGCAAGATATTTTTCTTTCCCTAAAACAGTGATTATTTCATAGTCGGTATAGCCGTTCTGCTTTGCGTATTTCTGCGCACTTTCGGTTGTGTTGAACTTTCTTGCGTTTTCTTTCATTCTGACAAATGTGTTTCTCTTGAAAACGAATTTCCCGTCAGGAAATTTTATGACATAGCAATCATACTGCATCAGTTCACCAACTTGTCAAAGGTTCTTGCTTTGAGTTCTTTCTTGACAATTTCGGTTATCTGTCCGAATGCTTTCTGATGACAGCAATCGCCCGACCTTCCGCAAGAACACTCATATCCGTCTTCAAGACAACGGCTGAAATGATATGTTCCCTCAACTGTTTCTATAACATCGCATAAAGAAATTTCAGCAGGGGATTTAGCAAGTTCGTATCCACCCTGAGTTCCCTTATATGATTTTACAATACCCGATTCAACGAGTTTTCTGAGAATTTTCAGCGCAAATCTCAGACTGACATTGTTTTTCTGTGATATTGTTTTTGCATCAATACGCTTGTTTTCTGAAGCCAAACAAGCAACAATTCTCACGGCATAATCTGATTCCAAAGTAATATGCATATCTTATCTCCAATTAAGAATCAAGGAAATCCCTGACTTTTTTGCTTCTGGATGGGTGACGGCATTTTCTTAAAGCCTTTGCTTCAATCTGTCTGATTCTTTCTCTTGTAACGTTGAATTCTCTGCCGACTTCTTCAAGTGTGCGTGAACGCCCGTCTTCAAGACCGAAACGAAGTCTTAAAACCTTTTCTTCTCTTTCGGTAAGAGTAGAGAGAACTTCGCTTAAATGTTCTTTAAGAAGGATGAGTGATGCTGCTTCAGCAGGTGCGGGAGCGTCATCATCAGGAATGAAATCGCCGAGATGGCTGTCTTCTTCTTCACCTATGGGAGTTTCAAGAGAAACGGGGTCCTGAGCGATTCTCATAATTTCTCTTACTCTTTCAACGGGCATATCAAGTTCCTTTGCGATTTCATCAGGCGAGGGGTCATGTCCGTTCTGATGAAGAAGCTGGCTTGAAACTTTCTTCACCTTTGTTATTGTTTCAACCATATGAACAGGTATACGGATAGTTCTTGCCTGGTCAGCAATAGCTCTTGTGATAGCCTGTCTTATCCACCATGTTGCATATGTTGAGAATTTGAATCCTTTTGTATGGTCAAACTTTTCAACAGCCTTGATAAGACCTAAGTTACCTTCCTGAATAAGATCCAAAAACTGCATTCCTCTGCCTACATATTTCTTTGCGATAGAAACAACAAGACGAAGGTTTGCTTCAGAAAGACGCTTTCTCGCATAAGGGTCACCCTTTGCCATACGGTCAGCAAGTTCGATTTCTTCTTCGGGAGTAAGAAGCGGAACTCGTCCGATTTCTTTAAGATAAATTTTTACGGGGTCGTCGATAGCAACATCTTCAGCAGAGAAGTTAAGGTCGAATTCTTCCTGTCCTCCTTCTGATGTGAACTTTAAATCATCGCTGTCGATGTTAAGGTCTTCTATGATTTCGATGTTGTATTCAGCACAACTGTCATAGAATTTGTCCATCTGTTCGGCATCGTAATCAAGCTCTTCAAGAACATCTGTGATTTCCTTTGTGGTAAGCTTTCCTGTCTGCTTACCCTGTTCCATAAGTGCTTCGATAGAAGTTGTTTTCTTTTCACTCATAATTTTTTGCTCCTTATTTATTATTTTTCATTTTTTCAACCATAGTCAAAAAGTCGTCATCGGTCAGGTCACCGACTTCAGAAACGCTCTCTGTATGAGAGAGAATAACTTTGATAAAATCATTCAAAGCATTTTCGTTTATCGTTATATCCTGTGATTTTGCCATTATTTCGGATATTTTACCCATTTCTGTGCCTGAAAATTCATCCGCTAACGATGATAGTGTAAAATATTCGGTATTCTGAATTCTTTCAGCAAAAACAGAATATACTTTTTTATTGAAAGATGTTACAAAGTTTTCGGGTTTTATTTTTTCGTATACATCCCTGAATCTTTCGGGATTTTCAAAAAGATAGGCGAGTATTCCGCATTCCGCCTTGTTTTCTCTCGGATATTTCTTCGCGTCCGGGTTTATATCGTCAGAAGAAAAACGATTTATCGTTCTTGCGGTAATTCCCGACCATTTCAGAGCTTTTTCTGATTTTTTTCTCGATGCTATGAGCTTTTCTGTCTGTGAAACTATAACATCCTTTGAAATGTTCTGTTCTTCGGATACTTTTGAAATATAAACTTCTCTGTCAACAGGGGAGGGGATTTCTGAAAGGACATATATCGCTTTTTTAAGATATTTCGCCCTGTCTGCCTCTTTTTCAAGGTCAAGATTCTCTTTGCATTTTTCAAGTTCGAAATGAATTGCATCCTGAGAATTTTCTATAAGCATCTTAAATCTTATTTCGCCGAATTTCTTGATATATTCATCAGGGTCCTTAGCGCCCTGCATATCAAGAATTCTTACTGTAACATCGGGGTCGGCATCGGCGAAAATCTTTATCGCCCTATGCGCTGCCGCTCTTCCTGCACCATCAGAGTCATATGCAATCACAACTTCTTTTTTGCTTGTGTTTCTTGCAATAAGCGTCGCCTGCTCCGGTGTAAGCGCGGTGCCAAGGGTCGCAACGGTATTTTCAAATCCTGCCTGATTGAGTGCTATAACATCCATATATCCTTCAGCGAGGATAATATATTCAGGTTTTGATTTTTTTGCGAAATTAAAGGAAAAAAGATTTTTACTCTTGTTGAAAACATAGGTTTCGGGGGAGTTCAGATATTTGGGACCGCTTCCGTCTATTATTCTTCCGCCGAAAGCGATGACATTCCTGCTGACATCTAAAATAGGGAAGATAGCCCTGTCTCTGAAAATGTCATAGACACCGCCCTTTTCAGAACGCTGACAAAGCCTTGCTTCTATCAGTTCGTTATCAGAAAAGCCTTTACTGTTCATATAGTCCCTTAGTGCCGACCAACTGTCAGGCGCATATCCGAGACCATATTTTTTAACCGTTTCGGGTTTTATTTCTCTCTGCTTGAAATACATAACACCTTTTATGCCTTCTTTTTTAGAAAGCATAAGATAATAGAAATTGGCAGCCTCTCTGTTTATTTCGAGAATTCTGGCCTTTTTATATGCCTTTGAGGCGTCTTCGCCGTTTCTTTCAGGAAGGACCATTCCCGCCCTGTCGGCAAGAAGTTTAACAGCCTCATCAAATTCCATATTTTCGATTTCTTTTATGAATGTTATCACATCTCCGCCTGCGTGACAACCGAAACAGTAATAACTTGAAGTGTCGGTGTAAACAACGCATGAAGGATTTTTGTCTGCATGAAAAGGGCATACACAAGCATAGTTTCTGCCTTGTTTTTTCAGCGGAACATAAGAAGACATAACCTCTTCGATAGGGTTATTCTGTCTTAAATTATATAGAAATTCATCTGAATAGCGCATTTTACACCTCGCTTTCTTTTTGTTCCGTATTCTTTACACGTTGAAATTCAGTTCAAATGCCTTAGGAATAAAAAGTTCTTCATAGAGTGCTATTGCGTATCCGTCGGTCATTCCTGCGATATAATCGCATACCGCACGGTGAATGTCAAAGCGTTCCATGATTTTTATGAACTGAGGCGGTAATTTATCGGGATTGTTATAAAAATAGATATAGAGCTTTTCTATGAGAAGTTTTGCTTTTTCTTCTTCTTTTTTAGCAACAGGATTTCTGTAAACCCTTTCAAACATAAAAGAATGTAAATCGTCGTGTGCTTTTGAGATTTCTTCCGAAGGGCCTATTTTCTTTACACCGTTAGAAACGATTGAACTTACAAGAGTTGTGATTCTTTCTGTTTTTGAATGGCCTAAAATATCTGTGATATCTTTAGGAAGATCGCTTTCTTTTAAAATTCCCGCTCTTATGGCATCGTCGATATCGTGGTTTATATAGGCTATTCTGTCGGCAAGTCTTACTATATAACCCTCTTTTGTTTTAGCGGTCATATTTGTGTGGGATATGATTCCGTCGATAACTTCTTCTGTAAGATTAAGACCTCTGCCGTCTTTTTCTATATATTCAACAACTCTGCCACTCTGTATGTAATGCTTGAACCCATCGGGGCAGATGATGTTTAAAACTGCCTCTCCCGAATGTCCGAAAGGGGTATGCCCGAGGTCGTGACCCAAAGCTATCGCTTCTGTCAAATCTTCATTGAGGCGAAGACCCCTTGCGATTGTTCTTGCAATCTGAGAAACCTCTAAGGTATGAGTAAGTCTTGTTCTGTAATGGTCGCCCTCGGGAACAAGGAATACCTGAGTTTTCTGTTTGAGTCTTCTGAATGAGTTTGAATGTATTATTCTGTCGCGGTCACGCTGAAATTCTGTTCTTAAAGGACATTTTTCTTCCTCTACGGCTCTTTTTCCGCCGTCAGCAGAAAAACAGGCGCTTTTGCAGAGAATCTGTCTTTCGAGATTTTCCTGCGTTTCTCTTATTGTCGTTGTCGGCATAAAGTTCCTCCCGTGCAAAAAAGTCAATCATATATAATATACTCACTTAATGTCAAAAACTCCTTTATTTTTGATGACACTTTGTATAAATAAATAAAAGCGCATACTTATATGTACACGCTTTTATGCAAAATTCTCAAAAAGTTCCGTTCCTTTTGAAAGAATAACAGCTCCGTTTGATGTATCTTTCAGTTTTTCCGCCATAGCGTCAAAATGTTCACTTCTTACAAGAAGGGTGAGTTTAACATTATCCGCGAATTCGGTATCAATCAGTTTTATCTCGAATTCAGGGAGAATATAGTTGATTTTTCCGTAAAGGGTATAGTCAACCGAGAATGAAACCTTATAGCAGGAACACATCTTCATTCTTTCGGCGGCATCAACTGCGATTTTTGCGGCGTGTGAATAAGCCCTTACAAGCCCTCCGCCGCCTAAAAGAATTCCCCCGAAATATCTTGTAACGACAACGCAGACATCTGTGAGGTTTTCTTTTTTTATGACTTCATAAACAGGAACTCCTGCTGTTCCTTGCGGTTCGCCGTCATCGCTGTATCTCGAAATATTTCCGTCACGCAGAATATAGGCATAGACATTGTGAGTTGCTTTTCTGTGTTTTGCCCTTATTTCTTCAATAAAAGCAACAGCCTCATCGTTTGTTGTAACGGGCTTTATATAACCTATAAATTCCGATTTTCTTTCTATGAAAGAATCCTCGGCATAGCCTTTTATCGTTTCGTAATTCATATAAACCTCACAAAAAACAATGGGCGGATAAAAAATCCGCCCGAATGTAATTACTTGTCAAGATTGAAACGCTTCTTGAATCTGTCAACGCGTCCGCCAGTATCTACGAGCTTCTGCTTACCTGTGTAGAAGGGGTGGCACTTTGAGCAGATTTCAACCTTAATGTCCTTCTTTGTAGAACGAGTTTCGATTACGTTACCGCAAGCACATGTGATTGTAGTTGCTTCGTAATTAGGATGAAGTCCTTCTTTCATTGTAGTTTCTCCTTTCTGTAAGTGTAATATGATTACATAGCAGCCCATCATAATTACACAGACAGTAGTGCTATGGAAAAATCATTGCTTTGATATTATATCATATCAAAAACTCTTTTGCAAGACCTTTTTTATTTTTTGTCGTTTTTAGGATAAAACCCAATGGCTGACAAGCCCTTCATCGTCGAAATTGACAGTATAATTGCCGTTTTCAGTTTCGTATACATACTTTTCAGATGGCGAATTTTCAATTTCTTTGCCGTTTCCTAAAGCACCTCTTACTTCGCTCATATCACTTCCGACGCCGAATCCTTCGGGAGTCTGCCATTCGGTTGAGGAAACGATATGGAGTTTCTTATCCGATGTGAAGAAAAGCTGGCCGCCGTAAAGCTGTACTCTGGAAACTCCTCCGTCGCTTTCGTCTACTGCATATATCACATCAACAGTGGTTATATAAGCGATTATATCATCATAGTCAGAACCTAAAGGATACTGTTTCAAAAGTTCGGTATAGATAGAATAGTTGTGTGAACGTTCTACTCTGCTTTCTTTTTCAGGTTCTCTGCCAACGCAGGATGAAAGGGAAGAAGCGGCAAAAAGTATTACTGATATGACGAGTAAAGAAACGCATATGCTTTTGAAGATTTTCATGATTCACACCTTCATTTAAAATCCGAGAATTCTCTTGAAGTCTTCAGAAATTGTTTCTTCAAGCGCGAGAGCATCTTCTCTCTTTTCGCCTATTGTTGTATAGTAAGCCTTTATCTTGGGCTCTGTTCCTGAAGGACGGATGATAACGCTTGCATCACATGAAAGTCTGAATGTCAAAACATCGGATTTGGGAAGTGTAAGTGCTACCTTTGTATCGTTTACAAAATCATATTCAATGCTGTTCTTGTAGTCAGCGAGTTTTATAACTGTGAGACCGCCGATTGTCTTGGGTGTGTTTTCGCGAAGGTCAGCCATAATTTCAGCCATCCTCTGCATTCCCGCAGCACCTTCACAAGTGAAACTCTTCTGTGTATGAACAAAGTTGCCGTATTTTTTATACATATTTTCTCTTGCCTGAAGAAGAGAAATTCCCTTTGTGCGATAGAATGCAGCCATTTCGCAGATGAGCATAGATGCAACAACGGCATCCTTATCTCTTACATAAGAACCTGCGAGGTAGCCATAGCTTTCTTCAAATCCGAAGATAAAGCAGTTGTCTTCATTTTTCTGTTCAAGGAAACCAATCTGTTCGCCGATAAATTTGAATCCTGTTAAAACATCAAGAAGTTTAACGCCGTATTCTTCACAGATCTTTGTCGCGATATCTGTTGAAACGATTGTCTTTACAGCGATAGGAGCAGCAGGCATTGTTCCCATAGCAGTTCTCTGTGAACAGATGTATTCAAGTAAAAGTCCTCCGACTTCATTTCCTGAGAAGAGAACATATTCT
This sequence comes from Oscillospiraceae bacterium, assembly GCA_017536405.1. Lineage (GTDB taxonomy): Bacteria > Bacillota > Clostridia > Oscillospirales > Ruminococcaceae > RGIG4131. Next base: position 9,709 of record JAFXHL010000022.1, on the reverse strand, counting down.
CCGTCGGGTGAAGGAACAGCAATACCCACTCTGTCACAGTCAGGGTCAGTAGCAAGAAGAAGGTCAGGCTTTACAGTTTCACAAAGCTTTAAGCCGTAAGCGAGAGCTTCCTTGATTTCAGGGTTAGGGAAAGGACAGGTTGTGAAATTTCCGTTGGGGTATTCCTGTTCGGGAACAACAGTAACATCCTTGATTCCGATTTTATCGAGAATAGCACGAACGGGCTTGTTTCCTGTTCCGTTAAGAGGAGTATAAACAACTTTAAGACCACTTGTTGCGCATATTCCCGAATGAATACTCTGCTTCTGAACTTCTTCGAGATAGCAATCAATAACATCCTTGCCGATGTATTCAATCATACCCGATGAAAGACCTTCATCAAATGATATAACCTTGGCACCGCCGAACATTTCAACACTGTTTATCTTTCCGAGAACGATTTCAGCCGCTTCAAGTGTCATCTGACAACCATCAGCGCCATAAGCCTTGTATCCGTTGTATTTAGCGGGGTTGTGGCTTGCTGTGATAACGATACCTGCCTTACAAGCGAGTTTTCTTACTGCATAAGAAAGCATAGGTGTAGGCATAAGTTCGGGATAGATATAAACCTTTATTCCGTTTGCAGCAAGAACAGATGCGGCTTCTTTAGCAAAAACATCAGACTTTATTCTGCTGTCATAAGCTATTGCAACGCTTCCGTCTGTGAATGTTTCGTTTACATAGTCGGCAAGACCCTGAGTTGCTCTTCTTACTGTGTAGATGTTCATGCGGTATGTTCCTGCACCGATAACACCACGAAGACCGCCTGTGCCGAATTCAAGGTTGCGGTAGAATCTGTCTTTTATAGATTCTTCATCATCTTTGATGGATGTGAGTTCTGCCTGTAAATCAGCATCCTCAACGGCTTTTTCACACCAAAGGCTGTAAAGTTCTTTTTCGTTCATAATGGAAAAACCTCCCTCATAAATTGGTTTGATTTTGCTATTCCGCATAATTATAACACAAAACAAAGCGAAATGCAAAGTCTTTTTTAAAATATTTTGTTGTAATTCTATTAAAATTATGCTATCATATTCACGATAATATTGTTGAATAAAGACATATCGCGCAAATTTATGCGGTATGCGGAAAGAAAGTGATAGAATGTTCTCAAAGGTCAGAAGTATGGGGCTTTTCGGGCTTAACGCATTTCCTGTCGATGTCGAGGTTGAAATCAGTAAAGGACTTCCATCGTTCGATATAATCGGTCTCGGCGATGTTGTTGTAAGAGAAAGTCGTGACAGAATAAAGGCGGCGCTCCGCTCTGTCGGAGTGAATCTTCCCGCAGCGAAAATCGTTGTGAATTTAGCTCCTGCAGATACCAAAAAATCAGGCTCTGTAACAGACCTTGCGATTTCTGTTGCACTTCTTTCGATAAACGGAAATATAACAGGCGATACAGACGGCTGTGCCTTTATCGGAGAGGTTTCTTTAAACGGTGATATAAGGGGAGTGAACGGAGTTCTTCCAATGGTTATAACCGCCAAAAAAGCGGGAGTGAAATCTGTTTTTGTTCCCGCAGAAAATGCTTATGAAGCATCTGTATGTGACGGAGTAACAATCTACGGAGTGAGAAATTTAGCAGAAGTCATTTCTCATTTTGAGGGAGATTCCATAGAGGCATGTCCGCCTTATGTCGTTAAGGAAAGTCAGCGTTTCGATAACCTTGATTTTGCCGATGTGAAAGGACAGAGTTATGCGAAAAAAGCCCTTGAAATTGCCGCTTGCGGAGGACACAACGCGCTTCTCATCGGTTCACCCGGATCGGGTAAAAGTATGCTCGCAAAAAGACTTCCGTCAATACTTCCTTCAATGACTTTTGAGGAGTCGATAGAAACAACAAATGTCCATTCTGTTTCAGGACTTTTAGATAAAGAAACACCGCTTGTAACAATAAGACCTTTCCGTTCACCTCATCATACAATTTCTGCGGCAGGTCTTGCGGGTGGCGGCGGAATACCGAAACCGGGCGAAATTTCACTCGCACATAACGGACTTTTATTCCTTGATGAATTCGCTGAATTTTCAAGACAGACGCTTGAAATTCTCCGTCAGCCTCTTGAAGACAGAAAAGTAACGATTTCAAGAGCATCGGGAACGGTAAGTTACCCCTGTTCGTTTATGCTTGTTGCGGCGATGAATCCCTGCCCTTGCGGATACTTCGGACACCCATCGAAAAAGTGTATCTGTTCAGAAAAGCAGGTTTCAAATTATCTCTCGAAAATATCAGGCCCTATGCTTGACAGATTCGACCTTCATATCGAAGTAGCACCCGTTGAATTCGAGAGCATTTCTTCTGCCGAAAAGGAAGAAAGTTCAGCGGCAATAAGAGAAAGAGTGCAGAGGGTAAGAGAAATCCAGAATGAAAGATTCAAGGGAACAGATATAACCTGCAACGCGAGAATTACTTCCGATATTCTCCACGATGTATGTCCCGTTGATGATGCCGCGAAGGAAATGCTTAAAAATGTTTTCGACAGACTGGGTCTTTCGGCGCGCGCTTACGACAGAATACTCAAAGTTTCGAGAACGATAGCCGATATGAACGGAAATGCCGTTATTTCCAAGCAGGATATAGCGCAGGCTGTTCAGTATCGTAGCCTTGACAGGAAATACTGGCGATAACAGTTATCATTTTCAATAAATAACCATATTCTGCTTTGGCGGGATATGGTTATTTTTACGATTTTTCAAAATTTGGTTGACTTGACCTTTAAATAGTAGTAAAATAATATACTGTATCGGTATGCCATAAAACGCGCGTGTATATATAAATATATTACGCGAAAGGCATTACGGTATTTTTAAGTAAACATCTCCCGTCTGTTCGAGGGGCATGGATTTCAACCACCTGCAAAATGCGGTTGTAGGAGAGGAAAATCCATGAAGAAGAACGGGGAGCGTTGATATTCCCGCAAATTTTTTCAAGGAGAGATTTAAAGACCTATGGTGAATGTCAAAAAGGTTAAAGTCGGCAAAAATGAGCGCATGAGTTTCGGAAAAATCACCGAAGTGCTCGATATGCCCAATCTTATCGAAATCCAGAAAAACTCGTATCAGTGGTTTCTCGATGAAGGTTTGAGAGAAGTTTTCCGTGATACAGATGCTATCACAGACTATAACGGAAACCTCGAACTCAAATTCCTCGATTATCGTATCGACGATACACCGAAATACACTGTTGCGGAATGTAAGGAAAGGGATACAACATATTCCGCTCCTTTAAGAGTGAAAGCATCACTCCTCAACAAAGAAACAGGCGTTGTTGTTGAAAACGAAGTCTATATGGGTGAATTCCCCCTTATGACAGAAAGCGGAACATTCGTTATCAACGGTGCTGAACGTGTAATCGTTTCACAGCTCGTTCGTTCTCCCGGCGTTTTCTTCGGCGTTGAAAAGGACAAGACAGGTAAAAACCTTTTCAGTTCTACAATCAACCCCAACAGAGGTGCATGGCTTGAATACGAAATGGATTCAAACGATGTAGTCTATGTAAGAATCGATAAGAACAGAAAAATTCCCCTCACAACTTTCATCCGTGCTATCGGATGTGAAAGCGACGCCGAAATAGTAGAAAAGTTCGGCGAAGATGAAAGACTCACACAGACAATCATGAAAGATGATTCCAAGGACAGAGGCGGTGCCCTCATAGAAGTTTACAAGAAACTCCGTCCCGGCGAACCTCCTTCGGTTGAAAGTGCTGAAACACATCTCAACAACCTTTTCTTCGACGCAAGAAGATATGACCTTTCCCGCTTCGGCAGATACAAATACAACAAGAAACTCGCTATCGCTTCAAGACTCCGTGACCAGATTCTTTCACGTCCCGTTGTAAACGAAACAACAGGTGAAATCATGGCTGACGAAGGCGAAAAGCTCACTTACGAAAAGGCTCTTGAAATCGAACAGGCTGGTGTAACAGAAGTTTTCATCACAGTTGAAATCAAGGAAAACTACACAGGCCCCAACGGCGAAAATCTCACAAAGGTTGAAAACAGGGAAGTAAAAGTTATCGGTAACGGTATGGTTGATATTGATCCTTACCTCCCCAAGAAACTTTCTGCTGAAAAACTCGGCATAAACGAAAAGGTTCTTTTCAGAGTTTTAAGAGAAATCCTTGATGAATACGGCACAGAAGATGTTGATGCACTTCATGATGAAATCATCAGAAGAATGGATGAACTTATCCCCAAGCATATCATCGTTGACGATATCTTTGCATCAGTAAGCTATTTCCTCAACCTCTGCAACGGTGTAGGAACAACAGACGACATCGACCATCTCGGAAACAGAAGAATCCGTTCTGTAGGCGAACTTCTCCAGAATCAGTTCAGAATCGGTTTCTCAAGAATGGAAAGAGCAATCCACGAAAAGATGAACAGTCGTTCACAGGAAACAGAAAGCCTTACACCCTCACAGCTTATCAATATCAGACCTGTAACAGCGGCAATCAAGGAATTCTTCGGTTCATCACCGCTTTCACAGTTCATGGACCAGACAAACCCCCTTGCCGAACTTACTCATAAGAGAAGACTTTCAGCATTAGGCCCCGGCGGTCTTTCAAGAGACAGAGCATCATTCGAAGTACGTGACGTTCACTATACACACTACGGAAGAATGTGTCCTATCGAAACACCTGAAGGTCCTAACATCGGTCTTATCTCATATCTCGCATCTTTTGCAAGAATCAACGAATACGGCTTTATCGAAGCACCTTACAGAAAGGTTGATAAGGAAACAGGCGTTGTTCTTAACGAAGTAGTTTATATGACAGCCGATGTTGAAGATAACTATGTAGTTGCTCAGGCAAACGAACCTTTGACAGACGAAAACAAGTTTGCAAACAAGAACGTTGCTGCTCGTTTCCGTGAACAGATTCTTGTTACAGACTCAAAGAATATCGACTATATGGACGTTTCGCCAAAGATGGTTGTTTCAATCGCGACAGCGATGATTCCTTTCCTTGAAAACGACGACGCAAACCGTGCCCTCATGGGTTCAAACATGCAGAGACAGGCTGTTCCTCTTCTCAAGACAGAAAGCCCCATCGTCGGAACAGGTATGGAATACAAGGCAGGCGTTGACTCGGGCGTTTGTGTTGTTGCCAAGGAAGACGGTGTCGTTGAAAGAGTTTCAGGCGATGAAATCGTAATCAAGGATGGTTCGGGAAACCTCCACGAATACAAGCTCATCAAGTTCAAGCGTTCAAACCAGTCAACATGTATCAATCAGAGACCTATCGTTGACAGAGGCGAAAAGATCAAGAAGGGTCAGGTTCTCGCTGACGGTCCCGCTACAAAGGACGGAGAAATTTCTCTCGGTAAGAATGCCCTCATCGGCTTCATGACATGGGAAGGTTATAACTATGAAGACGCCGTTCTCCTCAATGAAAACCTCGTAAGATACGATAAATTCACTTCTATCCATATCGAAGAATATGAAATAGAAGCAAGACATACAAAACTCGGTGACGAAGAAATCACAAGAGACATTACAAATGTCGGCGATGACGCACTCAAGGACCTTGACGAAAACGGTATCATCCGTATCGGTGCCGAAGTACGTTCAGGCGATATTCTCGTAGGTAAGGTAACTCCCAAGGGAGAAACAGAACTTACAGCAGAAGAAAGACTTCTCCGTGCTATTTTCGGCGAAAAGGCAAGAGAAGTAAGAGATAATTCTCTCCGTGTTCCTCATGGTGAATCAGGTATCGTTGTCGATGTAAAGGTATTCACAAGAGAAAACTGTGATGAACTCTCACCCGGAGTAAACAAGCTCGTTCGTTGCTATATCGCACAGAAGAGAAAGATTTCTGTCGGAGACAAGATGGCTGGCCGTCACGGAAACAAGGGTGTCGTTTCAAGAATTCTTCCTCCCGAAGATATGCCATTCCTCGAAGATGGTACACCTCTTGATATCGTTCTTAACCCCCTCGGCGTTCCTTCGCGTATGAACATCGGTCAGGTTCTCGAAGTTCATCTCGGTATGGCTTCAAAGGCTCTCGGCTGGAAGATTATGACTCCTGTATTCGATGGTGCTCATGAAGCAGATATCCGTGAAGCATTTGATATGGCAAACAAGATTACAGAATCAACAGAAGATCCTAACGAAGATTTCCTTATCAATCCTTTTGACGGAACAATCAACCCCAAGGCAATCCATATGTCAGAAGACGGTAAGTTCACTCTTTATGACGGAAGAACAGGTGAAATGTTCGACAACAAGGTTACAGTAGGATATATGTATTACCTCAAACTCCACCACCTCGTTGACGATAAGATTCACGCGCGTTCAACAGGTCCTTACTCTCTCGTTACACAGCAGCCTCTCGGTGGTAAAGCACAGTTCGGCGGACAGAGATTCGGGGAAATGGAAGTTTGGGCACTCGAAGCATACGGCGCTGCTTACACACTTCAGGAAATCCTTACAGTCAAGTCTGACGATACAGTCGGAAGAGTAAAGACATACGAAGCAATCGTTAAGGGACAGAACGTTCCCAAGCCTGGCGTTCCTGAATCATTCAAGGTTCTTATCAAGGAACTTCAGTCACTCTGCCTCGATGTCAGAGTGCTTGACGCGAACGATGAAGAAATCGACCTTAAGCAGACATTCGACGACGATGAGGATCTCATTCCTCAGCCTGTATCATCACCCGATGATGACGATGTTATGCCCGAAACAATCGGAAAGGGCGACCTTGATGACGGCTACATCATGGATGACGGCGACGATTTTGCCGATTCAGATGACGGCTACAGTTTCGATACGGACGAAGAATAATTCTTTCGCACTTAAAATAGTAATAGGAGTGGTTGAACCTTGGAATTTAATGCATTTGAATCCATTAAAATAGGTCTTGCCTCACCCGAACAGATCAGAGCATGGTCTTACGGTGTCGTTCAGAGACCTGAAACAATAAATTACCGCACACAGAAACCTGAAAAGGACGGACTTTTCTGCGAAAGAATTTTCGGACCATCAAAGGACTGGGAATGTCATTGCGGAAAGTATAAGAAAATCCGTTTCAAAGGCAAAATCTGTGACCGTTGCGGAGTTGAAGTAACAAGAGCAAAGGTAAGAAGAGAAAGAATGGGCCATATAGAACTCGCTGCCCCTGTTTCTCATATCTGGTATTTCAAGGGAACACCTTCAAGAATCGGACAGATTCTCGAAGTTTCCCAGAAACGCCTTGAAGAAGTTCTTTACTTCACAAAATATATCGTAATCGATCCCGGAAAGTCAGACCTTGCCAAAAAGGCTGTTATTTCCGAAAAGGAATACGAAGACAATAAAGAAAAATACGGCGAAAATTTCGTTGCTGAAATGGGCGCAGGCGCAATTCAGAAACTTCTTCAGGAAATCGACCTTGATGCTCTTTCAAACGAACTCAAGGAAGAACTCGCGTCAATGCCTTCAGACCAGAAGCGTACAAAGCTTCTCAAGCGTCTTGAAATCGTTGAGGCTTTCCGTAAATCAGGAAACAAGCCTGAATGGATGGTTATGGATGTTATCCCCGTAATTCCTCCCGAACTCAGACCTATGGTTATGCTCGACGGCGGAAGATACGCAACATCAGACCTTAACGACCTTTACAGAAGAGTTATCAACAGAAATACACGTCTTAAGAAGATGCTTGAACTCGAAGCGCCCGACATCATCATCAGAAACGAAAAGAGAATGCTTCAGGAAGCTGTTGACGCACTTATAGACAACGGCAGACACGGCAGACCTGTTACAGGCCCCAACAACCGTGCATTCAAATCACTTTCTGATATGCTTAAAGGTAAGCAGGGTCGTTTCCGTCAGAACCTTCTCGGTAAGCGTGTTGACTACTCAGGCCGTTCAGTTATCGTCGTAGGCCCCGAACTTAAAATGTATCAGTGTGGTCTTCCTAAGGAAATGGCACTTGAACTCTTCAAGCCTTTCGTTATGAAGAGACTCGTTGACCTTGGCATAAACAAGGTAAACAATATCAAGAGCGCAAGAAAGATGGTAGAAAGAGCAACCGACCCTGCAGTATGGGGAGCGCTTGAAGATGTAATTCAGGGACATCCTGTATTCCTCAACCGTGCGCCTACACTTCACCGTCTCGGTATTCAGGCATTCGAACCTGTTCTCGTTGAAGGCAGAGCTATTAAGCTCCATCCCCTCGTATGTACAGCGTTCAACGCCGACTTCGACGGAGACCAGATGGCTGTCCATCTTCCTCTTTCAGCAGAAGCTCAGGCAGAAGCAAGATTCCTTATGCTTGCTGCAAATAACCTTCTCAAGCCCTCAGACGGACGTCCCGTTGCTGTTCCTACACAGGACATGGTACTTGGTTCTTACTACCTCACACTCCAGAAAGACGGAGAAAAGGGTGAAGGCAAGTGCTTCCGTGACCCCGATGAAGCAATGATGGCTTATCAGGAAGGCGAAGTTTCAATCCATGCCGCAATCAAGGTAAGAATTTCTAAGGAAATCGGCGGCAAGAAGGTTTCAAAACTTATCGACTGCACAGTCGGAAAACTCATCTTCAACGAAAATATTCCTCAGAATCTCGGATATGTTGACAGAACAGATTCCAACAAGCAGTTTGACCTTGAAATCAATCACCTTGTAGGTAAAAAACAGCTTTCAGATATCATTGAAAGATGCATAAAGATTCACGGCACAACAACAACATCAGAAGTTCTTGACAAGATTAAGGCAACAGGCTTCAAATACTCGACAAGAGCGGCTATTACAGTTGCTGTATGCGATGCTACAATTCCTCCTCAGAAGAAGGAAATCGTTGCAGCAGCCGATGCAAAGATTGATGTTCTCAATGCTAAATATAAGCGTGGTTATATCTCAGAAGAAGAACGTTCAAAGAGACTTCAGACAATCTGGGATGATGCTACTAAGGAAGTAGGAAATGCACTTAAGGCAAACCTCGGTAGATACAACCCCATCTTCATGATGGCTGACTCAGGTGCCCGTGGTAACGACTCACAGATGCGTCAGCTCGCCGGAATGCGTGGACTTATCAACAATACTTCAGGTAAAGTCATCGAACTTCCTATCAAGGCTAACTACCGTGAAGGTCTTAATATCCTCGAATACTTCATTTCATCACGTGGTGCGCGTAAGGGTCTTGCCGATACAGCGCTCCGTACAGCCGACTCAGGTTACCTTACAAGACGTCTCGTTGACGTTTCACAGGATGTTATCATCTATGAAGATGACTGCTGCACAACAGAAGGTCTCAATATCGCACCTATCTGGCGTGAAACAACATCCAAGGAAAGAAGTATGGCAACAGCCACCAAGGAAGCATACTTTGAAACACTCAACGAAAGACTTACAGGAAGATACCTTGTCAACGACCTTCGTGATGACAACGGCGAACTTATCATGTCAAAGACAAAGCTTCTTACATCAGTAGATGCAAAGAAGGTTGTTGATTATCTCGTTTCAGTAGGCAGAGAAAGCATCGAAATCCGCTCCGTTCTTAACTGTAAGGCTAAGCGTGGTGTATGTGCTAAATGTTATGGTGCAAACCTTGCAAACGGCAACCTCGTAACAGTCGGTGAAACAGTCGGAGTAATCGCAGCTCAGTCTATCGGTGAACCCGGTACACAGCTCACAATGCGTACCTTCCATACAGGTGGTATCGCCGGTGACGATATTACTCAGGGTCTTCCCAGAG
>JAFXHL010000021.1 GCA_017536405.1 Oscillospiraceae bacterium | reverse complement strand
GGAGTTAATACATCAGAGTTGACAGTTCTTAAAGAGGCAGAAAAGATAGACCTTTTAAAAAAATATCAGGCAGGCGATAAATCGGCGAGAGAAAAACTCATAAAGGGAAATCTCAAACTTGTTTTAAGTGTAATACAGAAATTCATAAGCAGGGGAGAAAATCCCGATGATCTCTTTCAGGTCGGCTGTATAGGGCTTATGAAAGCGATTGACAATTTCGACATTTCCCAGAATGTAAGATTTTCGACCTATGCCGTTCCTATGATTTCAGGGGAACTCCGTCGCTATCTGCGTGATAATAATCCGATAAGAGTAAGCCGTTCTCTGCGCGACCTTGCCTATAAGGCTATTCAGGCAAGAGAAATTCTTTATGCAAGAAACCGCAGGGAATGTACCATAGAAGAAATCGCAAAGGAGATAGGCGCAAAGACTTCCGATGTAGTGACAGCACTCGAAAGTATAACCGACCCCGTTTCGCTTTACGAACCTGTTTTCTCCGATTCGGGCGATACCCTCTATATCCTTGACCAGATAGGCGACAAAGACAGCGATGCCGACTGGGTGGACGAGATTTCGCTCAAAGAGGCGATAAACACTCTTCTTCCGAGAGAGAAGAATATTCTGTTTTTGAGATTTTTTCAGGGAAAGACTCAGGTTGAAGTTGCAAAAGAAATAGGAATTTCTCAGGCACAGGTATCCCGCCTTGAAAAAAGTGCATTAGACAGAATTAAAGGAAAGATTTAGTCATAGAATGCTTTCAAGGGGTGATTTTTATGATATGCAGTCTTTCCGAACTTAAACAGAAGGAAATAATTGATATAACCGACGGAACAAAGATAGGTTTTGTCGATGATGTCGAAATGGACCTTGAAACCTCTTCCGTCACTTCTCTTGTAGTTTACGGAAGACCACGCTTCTTCGGGCTATTCGGCAGAGATGAAGATATGATTATCCACTGCGAAGAAATATCGGTTGTAGGAAAGGATACAATTCTCATAAAACCGCAGAAACCGAGTTTTATCACAAAAAAGACCTCTTTCTCGATGGAAAGTTTGTGCAAATAAACAAAAAGAATTTTCTTGTAAAGTTTGCTCCGATATGATATAATTATTAAGCACTTCACACGCAGGGCTTTTATCTTTGGTTCCCGGTTGCCAATCGGGTTTCGATAAGCCAAGCACTGCGGAGGCAAAAAATAAACCAATTTAACAGGAGGAACTACAATGGGAGTAGTATCTATGAAACAGCTTCTTGAAGCAGGCGTTCATTTCGGACACCAGACAAGAAGATGGAACCCAAAAATGGCACCTTACATCTTCACAGAAAGAAACGGTATTTACATTATCGACCTTCAGAAGACTGTAAAGAAACTCGAAGAAGCTTATAACTTCGTTCACGAACTTTCAGCAAGAGGCGAAACAGTTCTCTTCGTTGGAACAAAGAAGCAGGCAGGCGATTCCGTTAAGGAAGAGGCTATCCGTTGCGGTGGTTACTATGTAAACGCAAGATGGCTCGGCGGTATGATGACAAACTTCAAGACAATCAAGAAGCGTGTTGAACGTCTCGCTCAGCTCAGAACAATGGAAACAGACGGAACATTCGATCTCCTTCCCAAGAAGGAAGTAAGCCAGCTCAATCTCGAAATTGAAAAGCTTGAAAAATTCCTCGGCGGTATCAAGGATATGGACAAACTTCCCGGATGTCTTTTCATCGTTGACCCCAGAAAAGAAAAGATTGCAGTAGCAGAAGCTAAGAAGCTCGGTATTCCGATAGTTGCTATCGTTGACACAAACTGCGATCCCGATGATGTTGATTATGTTATCCCCGGAAACGACGACGCTATCAGAGCAGTTAAGCTCATCGCCGGCGCAATCGCTGATGCTGTAATCGAAGGCAGACAGGGCACAGAAGCAGTTGCTGCAGAAGAAACAGCAGAAGAAGACGCTGAATAATTCGATAAATTTTTCATCACTATAAATTTGGAGGAAAAAAACAATGGCTACTATCACAGCTAAAGACGTTGCTGCTCTTCGTGAAAGAACAGGCGTTGGTATGATGGACTGCAAGAGAGCCCTCACAGAAGCAGAAGGCGATATGGAAAAAGCAATCGTTCTCCTTCGTGAAAAGGGTCTTGCTACACAGGCTAAAAAATCAGGAAGAATCGCTGCCGAAGGTCTTGTTATGGCAGTTGTAGACCCTGCTAAGAAAGCAGGATGCGTTCTCGAAGTCAACTCAGAAACAGACTTCGTTGCCAAGAACGAAGCTTTCGTTGGATTCGTTAAGAATGTTGCACAGACAATCATCGATACAAACCCTGCTGATGTTGATGACCTCAAGACAAAGACAATCAGCGGTGGAAGCATCACAGTTGAAGCTGAACTTCAGGAACTTTTCCTCAAGATCAGAGAAAACCTTCAAATCCGTCGTTTTGAAAGAATGGAAGGAATTCTCGTTCCTTACATCCACGGCGAAGGTAAAATCGCTGTTCTCGTAAACCTCGAATCAGATATCGCTGCTGACAACGCAGACCTCCTCACAGTAGGTAAGGATTGCGCACTCCAGATCGCAGCTATGAATGCTCCTTATCTCAATAAGGAAGCTGTTCCCGCAGATGTTCTCGCAGAAGAAAAGAGAATTATGATGGCTCAGATGTCTGAAGATCCTAAGATGGCTAACAAGCCTGAACAGGTTATCGCTAAGATCGTTGAAGGAAAGATCGGTAAATACTACACAGAAAACTGCCTTCTTGATCAGGTATTCGTTAAGGATGGCGACTACACAGTTCAGAAGTATATCGACAAGGTTGCTAAGGACCTCGGCGGCTCAATCAAGGTAACAAACTATGTTCGTTACGAAAGAGGCGAAGGTATCCAGAAGCGCGTTGACGATTTCGCTGCTGAAGTTGAAAACATGGCAAAGACATCATCAAACTAATTAAAATATAATTTTGAAAAAGGAAAGGGAGGTGCAACCCCAATGGCAAAGTGTGATATTTGCGGAAAGGGTGTAACTTTCGGTATCAAGGTTTCACATTCACATCGTCGTACAAACAGAGCATGGAAACCCAATGTAAAGAGAGTAAAGGTTGTTGAAAACGGAACTCCTAAGCATATTCATGTATGCACAAGATGCCTTCGTTCAGGCAAGGTAACAAGAGCCGTTTAATCTTAAACCACACACTATGTAAAATAAGCGTCCGTTTTATCGGGCGCTTTTTTATTTTCTGTAATAACTCTCTCTGCCGAGCGGCAAATTTGTTTCTCTCGATAAAGTCGGTAACGGATTGTTCTTTGCGATCACGCGATTATTTTGATTAAATCACTTGTAATTCTGTAATAATTATAGTATAATATATGGTGTCTAACTATATTCGGAGGTGAAGATATGACTCTCGATACCGTCGTATTCGGAAACACTACAATTCTTGAAATTTTCGTAAAACTTATCATAATATTTTTGGTAACTCCCGTTCACGAATATGCCCATGCTTTTGCTGCCCATAAACTCGGTGACGATACTGCCGCATATCAGGGAAGACTTACTTTAAACCCTATCGCTCATATCGATATTATCGGTGCAATCTGTATCTTTCTCTGTGGATTCGGCTGGGCAAAGCCTGTTCCTGTAAATCCTCTGAAATTCGATAAAAAACATACAATCCGCGGCGGAATGGCGCTTACAGCTTTGGCAGGTCCTCTTTCAAACATCATTGTCGCTTATATCGGCATTGTCGGATTCAGATTTGTTCTTTATTTTTCAAATCCCGAAAGCGAAATAGCTTACTACCTTTCAACAATGCTCTATTATTTCTCAAGCCTCAATGTAGGTCTTGCGATTTTCAACTTCATTCCTATCCCGCCGCTTGATGGCTCGAAGATTTTAGGCGCATTTCTTCCTGCAAAATTTGACCATTGGGTAGCAAGAAATGAAAGAGTTATCTCGATAGTTTTTATGGTAATTCTTGTGACAGGTATTCTTTCTTTCCCGATAGGAATTCTTTCAAACTTTGTTATGATAGGTCTTAATTATCTTGCTATGTGGGTAGACCTTATTGCTATGGCAGTGGGGGTAATATGACAGAAATATCATTCAGACTCGAACAATTCGAAGGCCCTTTAGACCTTCTTTTACACCTCATCTCAAAACACAAACTCAATATCTATGATATTTCCATAACCATTCTCGTTGAACAGTATCTCGATTACATCGAAAAGATGAACGAACACGATATGGAAGTAACAGGCGATTTTCTTGAGATGGCGGCAAGGCTTATCTATATCAAGACGGTTTCTCTTCTCCCGAAGCACGAAGAAGCCGATGTTATGAAAAAAGAACTTGAGGGAAGACTCATAGAACACTCCCTCTGTAAAAGAGCGGCAGAAATTCTTTCTAAGAAATACTGCGGCGATGATGTTTTTGTAAGACAACCCCTTAAAATCGACTTTGACAACACCTACCGCATAACACACGAAAAAGAAGAACTCTTTGATGCGTGGATGGGTATCAACATCAAGAAAGAAGATGCCGCACCCGTAAAAATCCAGTCATTCGGAAAAATCGTTTCAAAGCGTATGGTTTCTGTTACATCAAAGATTATCTATGTTTTAAGAAAGCTCTATTCAAGCGGAACTGTTATGATGAACTCTTTGTATGTCGGAATGACCGATAAATCCGAAAGAGTAGCAACATTTTTAGCTATTCTCGAACTTACAAAAGCAGGAAGAATAACAATAAGCGATGATAACGAAATGATAACATTCAACGGAAGGAATAAAGAGGTAACATAATGCAGATAAACGAAAAAACAGCGGTTATAGAGGCTATCCTTTTCGCAAGCGGAGACCCTGTCGAACTTGACAGAATTGCCGAAGCGGCGGATGTCGAAAGAGATACCGTAGTAAAACTGATAGCCCTTTTAAATGACCGTTACGAAGAAACAGGAAGTGCTCTCGAAATTTTAAAACTCGGTGATTCCTATCAGATGGCAACAACCGAAAAATATGCGGATTACATAAAGGCGGCACTCGAAACCAAAAAGAAAACACCCCTTTCTCCCGCCGCTATGGAAGTTCTCACAATAGTAGCATATAATCAGCCTGTAACAAGAGGTTTTATCGAACAGGTAAGAGGGGTTGACAGTTCGGGGATAGTAACATCTCTTGTCGAAAAAAATCTTCTTGTCGAAGCGGGAAGAATTGATGTTCCCGGAAAACCCATAGCATACAGAACAACCGATAATTTCTTACGTTGTTTCAAGATGAATTCTATCCATGACCTTCCGCCCATCCCCAATATGAGCGACCAGATAGGTTTTGACGAACTCATAGAAGAAGAGCAGAAAAACGACTGATTTTAAGTCTGATCATCAGGGGAGGTGAAGGTTTGATTGCTCTTTATATCATCGGCGGAATAATTCTTTTCATAGCAATACTCCTTCATTGCCCTGTAAGAGCAAAGATAAGTTTTATAGATAAAAAATTCGATATATCGGTTAAATATCTCTTTTTCACGATATATCCCATGAAAGAAAAAAAGCCGAAAAAAAAGAAAATAAAAAATAAGAAAAAGAAGAAATCAGAGGATGAAAAAAAGGCTGTTTCGGAAGAAACAAAAGAGGTTTCCGAAGAAAAAACAGAGGAAACCGAAGAAAAACCTTCGTCCGAACCTCCTCCGATTCCTGCCGATAAAAAGAAGAAAAAAGAGAAAAAGCCGAAACTAACAAAAGAAGAAAAAGAAGAACGCAAAAAAGAACTTTTAGAGAAAATCGAACTTGTAAAGATGATTTTAGCATCAGCAAGTAAGGGACTGAAAAAACTTCTTTCGGCGATAAAACTCTATGACATCGCGATAGATATAGATGTTGCGAATGAAGATGCCTACGAAGCTGCGATAGGCTACGGAAGAATGAATATGATAGTCTATAATGTCATTTCATTTTTAAGAACATTCTTCACCGTTTCTATCGACCATGTAAAGATAAACTGTGTTTATAACAGCGATAAGAGTAAATACGACGCTGCTGTGAATATCCACGCGATTCCGTCAACAATACTCTGCGCTGCAATAATAATCGGAACGAAATTCCTCGTTCTGTATCAAAGGAAAAAGAGGGCAGATAAAAAAGCCCTTAAACAAGCAGAAAAAGAAATTGAAAATCAGGCTGCATAAGCCATAACGAAAGGAAGTTATTATTATGAGCGAACATCCTATCAAGGACCTTATGGGAGTAAGTATGGAAAAAATCAAGGAAATGGTTGATGTAAACACAATCATCGGAACACCTATCCAGTCTCCCGATGGAACAGTTATCATTCCCATTTCAAAGGTATCATTCGGTTTTGCGTCAGGCGGGTCTGACCTTCCCACAAAAAACACGAATGAACTTTTCGGAGGCGGTGCAGGTGCAGGCGTATCGATCCAGCCTCTTGCATTCCTCGTTGTTTCAAACGGAGATGTAAAACTCCTTCAGATGTCTGTTGACGCTAAACTCCCCAACGCTATCGTAAACCTCGTTCCCGAAGTTTTCGATAAGGTACAGGGACTTCTCGATAAGGGCAAAAAAGAAGAATAAAAATGTTATCACCGCCATAAAATGATGTTAAATCTTTTATGGGCGGTGGTTTTATGAAAAGAATATCAGCATTTTTTATTTCGGTATTACTTGTTTTTTCTGTTGCTTTTTCTTCCGTTTCGGCAGAAGATAAACCCGTTGTTTCAGCAGAAAGCGCTGTTCTTATCGATGCTCTTACAGGCAGGGTAGTCTATGCAAAAAATGAAAACGAAAAAAGACCAATGGCAAGTACAACGAAGATAATGACAACCCTTCTTTGCCTTGAAAGCGGTGACCTTGACGAACAGTTCACAGTCGACAGCGAGGCGATAAAGGTCGAAGGTTCTTCAATGGGGCTTTGCGAGGACGATATCGTAACAAAAAGAATTCTGTGTTACGGAATGCTTCTTCCATCAGGGAACGATGCCGCAAACGCGACGGCTGTTAAACTTGCGGGGGATATTTCATCTTTTTCAGAGATGATGAATAATCGCGCAAAGGAAATCGGAATGGAAAATACAAATTTCATAACCCCTTCGGGACTTCACGATGACAACCACTATTCAACAGCTTACGATATGGCAATCCTTACCCGTGAAGCACTGAAAAATCCCGATTTTTCCGCTATCTGTTCAGAAAGCGAAATCACAACCGAATACGGCAATCCGCCTTACAGAAGAACGCTTTACAATACAAATAAACTTCTCTCTATGTATGATGGTTGCAATGGCGTTAAAACGGGATTTACCGATGAAGCGGGAAGATGCCTTGTTTCAGCCTGCGAAAAGGATGGTGTAAAACTTATAGCCGTAACCCTTTCTGCCTCTGATGACTGGAACGACCATAAAAAACTTTTCGACTATGGCTTTTCAAAGGTGAAATGTTATAAGACGGATAAAAAGCCTTTCGAGAAGAGAATTTCCGTTGTCGGCGGAGAAAAGGATTCTGTATCGCTCTCATCGGAGAATGACGGAAAACTCGCTCTCTTTGACGGAGAATACAAGAATATAAAAAAGGTTGTAAAAACGCCCGCCTTTCTTTATGCCCCCGTTTTCGAGGGTGAAAAAACAGGTGAAATTGATTATTATATCGGCGATGAACTTGTCTTTACAGAGGATTTGTATGCCGATGAAAATGTGTATGTAAATATAAGAAACTGAAATTTTTTATAGGACGGAGAATTTTTTTGGAAAAGGTAAGAATTCAGAAAATCATAGCCGAATCGGGCTATTGTTCAAGAAGAAAAGCAGAGGAATATATCGAAAAGGGAAAGGTTAAAGTAAACGGACACCCTTGTTCACTCGGCGATAAGGCAATCCCCGGGAGAGATATTATAACTGTCGGTGAAGATAAAATCCAGTATGTAAAAAAGAGAAAGAAATATTATCTTATGCTCAATAAACCGCGTGGATATGTTACAACTCTTTCCGATGAACTCGACAGAAAGTGTGTTACCGAACTTTTAGAGGGGGTTGAAGAAAGAGTTTATCCCGTCGGAAGACTTGACAGAAACTCAGAGGGACTTCTTCTTTTAACAAACGACGGCGATTTTGCAAATAACATTATGCACCCCTCAAAGCATATCGGAAAAACATATCGGGTAACAGTCCGTTCTTCTCTTACCGATGAACAGGTTGTAAGCCTTTCAGAAGGTGTTGTTCTTGACGGAAAAAGAACAGCTCCCGCGTCAATAACAGTTCTTTCTCAGGAGAAAACCCGTTCTGTTTTCAGAATAACAATCTATGAGGGAAGAAACCGCCAGATAAGAAGAATGTGCGAAGAAGTAGGTCTTGAAGTAGCAAGACTCCGCCGTGTTTCGATAGGCCCTTTAAAACTCGGAATGTTGAAGCCCGGTGAATACAGAGAACTTACAGCGGAAGAACTCCGTGCAATAAGAAACGCAATAGGAAAAGAGGGTTAAAATAAAATGCTTGAAATACATCAGCGTGAAGACACAAAAGGATATGAAAACCTCATTTCAGGTATAGAATACCCGATAATCATCGAAGCTGTAACAGGCGATAAGGTTGATGGTTATTGTATCTATTCAGTAGCAGACGGAGAGGTTTTCATCCACGAACTTTCATATAACGACGATATATATCTTTGTGACGGAATTATAAGAACAGCGCTTTTCAAAGTCTCATTCTTAGGGATAAACAAAGCCCGTTTTGCCGCGAAGATTAAAGATGCGGCAAAGAAACTTCATCTCTGTGATGATGAAGGCGTTCTTTCTTCAATAGAATCGGTAATGTCGGGGTGTGAAGGTTGTAAAAAATAATTTACAAATACAAGTTCAAATAACTATTGCAGAAAATTTCCATTTGTGATATAATATACATTGATATATTTTTTATCGAGGAGGATAATATTTATGAATTCCCAGAGCGCAAAACTTGCAGAACTCAGAAAAGCCAATGAGAATTCCGTTGCAAGAAAAAGACTTACATATCTTTTCGATGACGGCGTGTTTACAGAAATCGGCTCTCTCACAAGAGAAAAAGACGATATATCAGGCGTTGTCACAGCATACGGATTTGTAGAAGGAAACCCCGTCTACGCATTTTCTCAGGATAAAGATATAAAGGGCGGTGCGGTAGGAACTGTTCATTCAGCGAAAATCGCAAAGGTTTATAAACTTGCCGCTAAAACAGGCGCACCCGTTGTAGGAATCCACGATTCAAACGGTGCATTTATCGATGGCGGTGTTGAAGCACTCACAGCCTACGGTGAAATGCTTAAATGGACAAGCAACATCTCAGGTGTTGTTCCTCAGATTTCAGTAATCGCAGGAACATGCGCAGGCAGTGCCGCAATGGTAGCTTGTTCAGCAGATTTCGTTGTAATGTCAAAGGATGCTGAACTTTTTGTAACACCTCCTTTCGATAAGGAAGCAGGAACAGCAGAAAGTGCCGCAAAGTCAGGAACAGCAGCGCTTATATGTGATGATGATAAATCAGCAGTAGAAGAAGCAAGAAGACTCGTTTCACTTCTTCCTGCAAACAACCTTTCAGCAGTTCCTATGTTCGAATTTGATGAACCCACATCTGCATACTCAAAGGAAGCAGAAAAGGCAGTAGCATCAATCGCTGACGCTGGTAGCGTTATCGAACTTTCAAAGGATTTCGGAACAGCTTCATACACAGCTTTAGGCTCTGTTCAGGGCGCAACAGTAGGTTTTGTTGCAACAAACAAGACAGATGCAAGACTCACAGCTGATGACTGTTCAAAACTCGCAAGATTTGTAAGAACCTGTGATGCTTATTCAATCCCCGTTGTAACACTTATCGACAGCGAAGGCTTTGAATGCACATCTGCCGCTGAAATCGCAGGCAGTGTAAGAAATATGGCAATGCTTTCATCTGCTTATGCAGAAGCAACAACAGTAAAGGTTTCTGTTATCACAGGAAAGGCTTATGGCCCTGTATTCGTAGCACTTTCAGGCAGAAGCTCAAATTCAGATATGATTTTGGCACTCCCTGATGCAGTTATAACTCCTATGGTTCCCGAAACAGCAGTTGAATTCCTTTCACACGATAAGCTCAAGGGTGCAACTGATGTCAATGCCAAGAGAAAACAGCTTGCTGATGAATACGCAGAAAACGAAGCATCTGCAATCATTGCCGCTGAAAAGAACGCTATCGATGAAGTTATCGAAACAGCAGAACTCAGAACAACAATCGTTTCTGCTCTTGATGTTCTTTCAGGCAAGAGAGTTACAAGACTTTCCAAGAAGCATAGCAATATGCCTTTGTAAAATAACAGAATAGGTGGTAAAAAGATATGAAAAGATTTAATATTACTGTAAACGGAAAAGCATACGATGTAGCAGTTGAAGAAATCGGCGGAGGTGCACCCGTAGCAGCAGCACCTGTTGCCGCAGCTCCCGCTCCCGCAGCAGCACCCGCAGCCGCTCCTGCACCTGCAGCAGCTCCTGCAGCTAATGTTGAAGGAACAAAAGTAGCTGCTCCTATGCCCGGAACAATCCTTGACATCAAGGTTAAGGTTGGCGACGAAGTATCAGAAGGACAGGTTCTTCTCATCCTCGAAGCTATGAAGATGGAAAACGATATTCCTGCTACAGCAACAGGTAAGGTTGCCGCTATCAATGTAAACAAGGGCGACACAGTAAACTCAAACGACGTTCTTGTTGTTATTCAGTAACAGAAAGGCGGAACGAAAATGGCTAAATTACAGATTACCGAAACAGTCCTTCGTGATGCTCATCAGTCACTGATTGCAACACGTATGCCTATCGAAGATATGATTCCCATTCTTCCTAAGATGAATAAAGTCGGTTTCCATTCATGCGAAGTATGGGGCGGTGCAACATTTGACTCATGCCTTCGTTTCCTCGACGAAGACCCATGGGACAGACTCCGTATCATAAGAAAACTTATGCCTGATACAAAACTCCAGATGCTTTTCAGAGGACAGAATATGTTAGGCTATCGTCATTATGCAGACGATGTTCTCGAATATTTTGTTCAGAAAGCAGTTGCAAACGGAATTGATATCATCCGTATTTTCGATGCTCTTAACGACATCAGAAACCTCGATATAGCTATCAAGGCTGCAAAGAAGGAAGGCGCACACGCACAGGTTGCTATTTCCTATACAACAGGTGAAGTTTTCACAAACGAATATTACTGCAACTATGCAAAGGAAATCGAATCAGCAGGTGCAGATTCAATCTGTATCAAGGATATGGCTGCTCTTCTTACTCCTTACGCAACAGAACAGCTTGTTAAGGACCTTAAAGCAACAGTAAAGATTCCTATCCAGCTTCATACACACTACACATCAGGTCTTGCATCAATGTGTACAATAAAGGCTGTTGAAGCAGGTTGTGATATCGTTGACACAGCAATGTCACCTCTCGCTCTCGGCACATCACACGCACCCACAGAATCTATCGTTGCCGCTTTCGCAGGAACAGAATACGATACAGGTCTTGACCTTATCCTTCTCAACGAAATCAGAGATTACTTTATGGGTCTCCGTGAAAAATACATTAAGAGCGGTCTTCTCGATCCTAAAATGCTCGCTACTGACGCTAACGCTCTTATTTATCAGGTTCCCGGCGGAATGCTTTCAAACCTTCTCTCACAGCTCAAGCAGGCAGGCAAGGAAGACAAGCTCACAGAAGTTCTCAACGAAGTTCCTCGTGTACGTAAGGATTCAGGATATCCTCCTCTCGTAACACCTACATCACAGATCGTAGGAACACAGGCTGTATTCAACGTTATCAACGGCGAAAGATACAAGACTGTTACTAAGGAATTCAAGGCTCTCGTTAAGGGTGAATACGGTAAAACTCCTGTTGAAATCAGCGATGAATTCCGTAATCAGATTCTCAAGGGCGAAGAACCTATCACATGTCGCCCCGCTGACAATATCGCTCCCGAACTTGAAAAGCTCCGCGATGAATGTGCAGAATGGGTTCAGCAGGAAGAAGATGTTCTCAGCTACGCTATGTTCCCACAGGTTGCACCTAAATTCTTCGAAAAGAGAAGAAACA
Organism: Oscillospiraceae bacterium; assembly: GCA_017536405.1. GTDB lineage: Bacteria > Bacillota > Clostridia > Oscillospirales > Ruminococcaceae > RGIG4131. The sequence goes on along the minus strand of JAFXHL010000021.1, from coordinate 3,539 downwards.
AGAAATACGGTATCGACGGTGTTCACGGCGACGCTGCAAACAAGGTTCATCCCGTTTAATTGAAATATCACAGCATCGGAAGATAAAACCTTCCGATGTTGTTTTTGTTTGATACAGTCTTTTGCGTTACCGAGCTGTAAAGTGATTTATACTACAAACTATGATACGATATGTTCTCCGCGACCACGCGGTTTTTGTTTAAAACCCTTGCTTTTATAATAGTGTTGTGATATAATTATATGATAGAGATTTTATCGGAAAATATAGGATTGCGAGGTTGTTTTTAGTGATAAAAAGTATGACCGGTTACGGCAGAGGACAGGCAACAGTTGACGGAACAGATATACTCGTCGAAATCAAGTCTGTCAACAACAGATATTACGATTTCTCGGCAAGACTCCCAAGAATGTATGGCTATCTTGAAGAAAAGCTCAAAACATTTATGAACGGTAGCATTTCAAGAGGCAAGATTGAGGTTTCTGTTTCTATTTATAACAGCGGAAGCAAGAGCGAAGAAATTTCAATAAACCTTGATGTTGCAAATGGCTACATCAATGCGCTCCGTGAAGCAAATCAGTCTTTGGGGCTTACAGATGATATAACTCTTTCTCATGTTTCAAGATTTCCTGAGGTTTTCATTGTAAAGAAAATCATTGAAGACGAAGAAAGCGTATGGAACAATATAAAACCCGTCGCAGAAGAGGCTGTCGCAAAGTTTGTCGCTATGCGTGAAACAGAGGGTGAAAAGATGAAGGAAGACCTTTCATCAAGACTTGATTTCATTCTCTCAAAGGTTGAAGAGGTTGAAAAAATCTCACCCACAACAACAGAAAATTATCGCAATCGTCTTTATCAGAAACTCAAAGATGTCCTTTCTGATAATAATATAGATGAACAGCGTATCTTAACAGAAGCCGCTATCTTCTCAGAAAAGGTCGCTGTCGATGAAGAAACAGTAAGACTCCGCAGTCATATCTCACAGTTCAGAGAACTTTTAGAAACAGATGAACCTGTCGGAAGAAAACTCGATTTTCTCGTTCAGGAAATGAACAGAGAATCCAATACAATCGGCTCAAAAGCACAGGATATCGCGATAACAAAAATCGTTGTCGATGTAAAATCCGAAATCGAAAAAATCAGAGAACAGATACAGAATATCGAATAGGAGGAATTGTTTTGAAACTTATAAGCATAGGCTTCGGAAATATGATTTCTTCTGAAAAACTCGTTGCAATAGTTTCACCCGAATCAGCGCCCATAAAGCGTGTCATTCAGGAAGCTAAGGAGAAGGGAACTTTAATCGACGCTACATACGGCAGAAAGACAAGAGCCGTTGTTATAATGGAAAGCGAACATATCATCCTTTCTTCCGTTCAGCCCGAATCACTTGCGGGAAGATTCAATGAGGAGGATGAAGATGGCAACTGACAGAGGAATGTTAATAGTAGTTTCTGCGCCCGCGGGATGCGGTAAGGGAACTATTCTTTCAGAAATCTTAAAAGATGATAAATTCTGCTATTCCGTTTCAGCGACAACAAGAAGCCCCAGACCCGGCGAGGTTGATGGCGTAAACTATCACTTTATGACAGTCGATGAATTCAAAAATCTTGCCGATAATAACGGAATGCTCGAATACGCGCAGTTCTGTGATAATTATTACGGAACTCCCCGCAAATTCGTTGAAGAAAAACTCAGCGAAGGAAAGGATGTAATCCTTGAAATCGAAGTACAGGGTGCTATGATAGTCAAGAAAAACTTCCCTGAAGCACTCCTTGTTTTCATTCTTCCACCTTCCATAAACGAACTCAGAAGAAGATTACATAAAAGAGGAACAGAAACAGAAGAAGTCATAGAAAAGCGTGTTTCAAAAGCAAGTGGCGAAATCGAAATGGCAGAAAACTATGACTACACCTTCATCAACGGCGAACTTGAAACAGCCATTGATGACTTAAAAGCGATAATCCGTGCAGAAAGATGCACATTAAAAAGACAAAAAAATACTATCAGAGAGGTGCTCAATAATGCTTAGACCAGCAATATCACAGCTTATCACAAAGGACGAAAGTTACTACTCACTCGTAGTAGCAGTAGCGAAAAGAGCGAGAGAAATATCAGATGAAATGCTCGCAAAGCCCAAGGATGCAGACGAAAAGGGTGTAAGACAGCAGACAACAGAATTCATTTCACCCGTTAAGGTTTCAGTTGCAGAATTTGCATCAGGTAAATGCAGATTTGTTGAAGACCCTTCACTTCAGAAATCAAAGGAAGAATAATTTAATCGGGGGAAAACAAGGGTGAGTGTCGGATTGATACTTGACATTGCTATAAGCGGAACAGTTTATGGCTATGATAAACTTTACAGCTATAAACTTCCGTCTGATATAAAAGGCGATGATATCAAGGGAAAAAGAGTGCTTGTTCCTTTCGGAAACGGAAACAGAAAGCGCGTTGCACTTGTTGTTGATGTAAGAGAAGGTGAACTTTCAAAACTGAAACCGATAGCTTCGGTTATAGATGAAACTCCTCTTTTGTCAGAAGAAATGCTCTGCCTTCTTCTGTGGCTTAAAGAAACAACTTTATGCACCTATTTCGACGCTCTCAAATGCCTTATCCCTTCTGCTATGAGTGTCAATTTTGAAAGAAAATACCAACTCTCAGAAAATATCCCCGATGACATAATACTTACCGAAGAAGAAAATAATCTTCTTTCATCACTTAAATCTTCCAAAAATCAGAAGGAGTTTGACCTTCTTCTCGATACCTCATCAAACCCATCCAAAAAGAATATCGTGAATTCCCTCATTGATAAGGATATTATCATTGAACTTGACAGGGTAAAACGCAGAATCAAGGATAATACCCTTGTGACATTCCGCCTTTCCGAAGAATATCTTTCAGGCGAAATAAAGTCAGAACTTACTCCGAAACAGAAAAAAGTTGCCGAAGTCCTTTCTGAAAACGAATGTGCATCAGCAAAAGAACTCTGCTATCTCTGTAATATCTCTGAAACGACTGTAAAGAATATGCTAAAAAAGGGTATTCTTACAGAGTATGAATATGAGGTTATTCTCCCGAGTGATGCTGTTGCAACAGAAAACCCCAAGGATATTATTCTTTCGGATGAACAACAGAATGCGTTTTCAGAAATTTCATCAAAAATTGATGAGAATAAACCTTCGGGAGCGCTTCTTTTCGGTGTAACGGGAAGCGGAAAGACATCTGTTTTTATAAAACTTATAGAACATACTCTTTCAAAGGGGAAGAACATAATTCTTCTTATCCCTCAGATTTCACTCACACCACAGACAGTAAACCGCTTTCAGTCGCTTTTCGGAGACACGGTTGCAGTACTCCACAGCAATCTTTCTCTCTCGCAGAGAATGAATGAATACAAGAGAATACAGAACGGCGATGCTAAAATAGTTATCGGAACGAGAAGTGCTGTTTTCGCGCCTCTTAAAGATATCGGGCTTATAATTATGGACGAAGAAGACGAACGCACCTATAAATCCGACATGTCACCGCGCTATCACGCACGT
>JAFXHL010000020.1 GCA_017536405.1 Oscillospiraceae bacterium | reverse complement strand
CCTGCTTCTCTCATCATTTCATAGGTGAGATAGTCTTTCATATATGTATTATCCTGAATGACATTATTGAGAACAAGTTTATCAAGACCAAAATAGTTCTTGCCCTCTTCATAATGGTCAAATTCTATCTTGAAACTGTATCTGTCGCTGTCCATCGCGTGAACGGATGTGAGCGAGGTATTTCCCTTTCCTCTTATAGCGACATTACCCATCGCCTTTCCGTCTATAACAACCGAACAGGATGTATATTTTTCAGAAAGACAACTATCCAAAAATTCTTCCTTATCATCTAAAACAATGTCGATGTGATGGATTTTCGAGGTGTCGAAAATAAGGTCCTCATACTGCATATGGGCTTCTTTTTTCGTTGTAAATCCTAAAAGAAGAAAAACAGAAACAAGAGAAAGAATAATAGCAAATATACCTATTTTTTCTATGTTTTTATTTGTCGACATACTTTTTAATTTTCTCCTAATTCATATATTCTCCGTTATAGCTTACAAGAACAGCACTTCTCACTCCCTCTTTTTCTGCGAGTTCGTTTATGAAATCTGTGTTGTCGTCTTTAAGTCTGATTTCGATGTTTACTTCGATTTCATCCTTTTCAACGGTCTTGCTTCTTATTATGGTTCTTTCGGTTTTTTCCTTTATAAATTCGGTAGCTTTCTTTTCAGCGTCTTTTCCGTCGCATCTTATAACTACTATGTAAGGATGAGTATGTGATTTTCTGTTTACGAATAAAAGAAGAATTATTCCTATAACAACGCTTCCTATCAAAGCGAGGGGAATCATTCCCGCAGCGAGAACAATGCCTACTGCAATAGACCAGAAAAGAAACGCGATATCAAGAGGCTCTTTTATCGCCGCACGGAATCTTACTATTGAAAGCGCACCGACCATACCGAGAGAAAGAACAACATTACTTGTTACAGCGAGGATAACAACCGTTGTAATCATGGTGAGCGCTATTAGTGTTACACCAAAACTCGATGAATACATTACTCCCGAAAAAGTCTTTTTATAAACTAAGAATATAAACATTCCGAGTGCGAATGCGAGGACTAATGCTATTATCATATCTGTGATACTTACACTTGTTATGCTGTCTAAAAAACTTGATTTGAAAATATCTCTGAATGTCATTATAAAAACTCCTTATCCGTAGATTCTTGATGCTGAATATTTTGAGAATGATGTTGTTCTTCTGTCCGAAAGCCCCACAACGCCTTTTACTATATCGGGTAAAAAATTATCCCATTTTACTTCGAGTATCACGGGCGTTATTACAGGAACTGTAAGGCAGTCTGGATTTAAAAATCCACTCACATCATGTGTTTCTCTTATATGATAATCAAGCGTTACCCTTACATTTCCTGCGGGGAAAGTAAACGCCTCTCTCTCATAATCGACTATTACTTTCGGCATAAGCCCTTCGTAACGCATTTTGAAATAAAGCTCTGAAAGAAGAGGACGCTTATCATTTTCCGCCATGAAAGAGTAGTCACCCGAGAGGATTTTTTCAACTTCCTCAGAAGTTAAAGGGCAACTCTGCTTTGTTCCGAGGTCGTTTACCTTTGATTTCTTTTCAAGATTTATTTTTGAGGTATCGCCGTTATAATATCTTATGCGGAACTTTTCACGCTTCGCCATACCGTTGAGTTTTTCATTCAGTGCTTTATCTGAAATGCTGTCAAAATAAAGGCTTCTTACAATATATCTTCCGCCCTCTACACTTTCATCGGGCCTTAAAACCGCCCTCGCGCGTTGCCTTACCGTAAGCATATCGGCATAGTTTATTTCGTGTTTGTATTCGTGGCGCATCTGCATATTATCACCTCTTTCTCTTATTAAATCATAAAGTGAGAAAAAATTCAAGAGATGATAGAAATGTGAAAATTCTGAAAAAATAAAAGACGCTCCCTTTTTAAAGAGAGCGTCTTTTTATATTGATGGAAGGTTAGAAAAATTATCATAAATTTTATTACTGAGGAGTTCCGATTAAGATAGCGCCGTTCATTGTGAGTCCGACATCTTTATATTTTTTCTCGAAATCATCTATACTAAGAGATTGCCATGGGCATTTCACATCATTATTGATAGCTTCCATTGCAGAAGTTGTTGAAAAGTAATCAGCAATAAGCGGGCTACCGTCAGGACCCGACTGATCCTTGAAAGTTATTATTCCATCTTTGGATACATGGTCGATGAGCAATACGTGTCCGTGATTTTCCCAACCACCACTGAAAGAAACAACAATATTCTCAAGATCTGCTGTCTGTTCGGATGCTTTATATTCATCGATAAGGTTTCTTAAACCTGAAGCTCCCGCATATTTATCTTCGCTATTTCCTGCATAAAGATTAAACCAGTTTGTGCCATCAGTTCCGTATTTGCCGTTAAAAGGGAATCCAAGACCTTTTTTATGTAATTGGTATAATGTTGTAAATGTACAGGAAACATCGAGCGCTTCAGTATTGAATTCCGCAACAGTTCCGCTGTTAACACCTACCTGCTGATAACCCCAACTGGTTTCTATTCCCGATGTTCCCGTTCCCTCCGGCAAATTTGCCGTATACTGCGGAAGGATAGTATTTCCTGCTTCTTCGATATCTTCTTCGGGAATATTGCCCATATAGCTTTCAACGCGTTTGTCTGTTTCCCTGGTTTCTCTGATACAAACATTGAGAACCTCTCTGAGTTCTTCCAATTCATTCTTGCATTTTGTGAATTCGCGCAGATGTTCCACGGTTTCATCAAAAAACTGCTGTAATCTCGCGTTGTTATTGATAACGCCATCATATCTGAATGTTCTGACGACTTCAACAGCCTTGCTGTGTGTATCATCACAATCGGATACTACTTTATTCATCAGACTGACAGCGGAATCCATCTCTTCCATATTCATTTTGTAAAGCATATTTTTTCTCCTTTACATTATGATAAACAAGGTCGGCTGACCTTTTTTCAGATAAACCGACCTCTATAAAAAATCAGTTATTGAACATCTTTGTTGTTGAAAGCTTGTTTACATCGCTTGTTGTAATATCGTTCTTTTCGGTATATACTCCTGCTGATGCTCTTAAATTCTGGATATGTCTTGAAAGATTGTCAAGAGAAGCTATGATTTCTCTTGTAACATTCTGATATTTGTCAACATAGTTTGTTCCCGACTGGCTCTTCCAGAAATCAGCGAGAGAGTTTACCTTTGCTCTCATATCGTTCATAAGAGTTTCCATTTCGCCCTTTTCTTTTTCGAGCTGTGCTGCTTTATTATTTATTTCTTCTGTAGAAACTTTGATTACTAAATTACTCATAATTCTCTGTCCTTTCGTTTATCGTATTATGGGGATTAACCGTTTGAGAGTGTCTTTCTGTTCATAGCTTCGGCTTCTCTGTAGTCCTGAACAGCCTTTAAGATTGCTGTCTTGTATTCAGACATAAGGTTTGCAAGGTTGTTGTATTTCGGTCTGTCAGCACTGAATGTCTTGTTGAAAGCCTCGTTTGCGTCGCCTTCCCACATAGCGTCGAGTTCTGAAGCATACTGATAAAGTCTGTTTACAGAATTCTGCCATTCGTTGATTTTAGCGTCGATTTCTCTTGCTGTCTGTTCCATTTCCATTGGTCTGATTTCAAATTGTGCCATAAAAAAACATCTCCTTATTGATAAAAATTTTAATTATTTCCTATTATAACTGCGCCGTTCATATGCATATATCCATAATGTTTAAGGAATTCTTCAACCTGCATACCGTGAACGGGAGCGTTGTCAACCGCTGCCATGGCGGACTCTAAAGAAAGGTCGTTTGCATAAAGTTTTGTTTCAAACCCTGCGCCCCATGAATTGTCATAGAAAGTTATTTCGCCATTTTTATGTATGCCGTCTATAAGCATTACATGACCATACTGCCCCGAATCGAAAGAAACAACAACATTCCTTAACGGCTCTGTCTGGTCTGACGCCATATATTCCGCAATCATCTGTCTGAATCCATCAACGCCTGTATATCTGTTTTCGGGAGCACCTGCGTAGTTGTCAAACCATTGTCCTCCGCTTGTGTTTCCTACTGTTGCGAAGGGATAACCAAGCCCCTTTTTGTGAAGACGATACATAGTCGAGAATGTGCAGGATACCCAGCCTGAGTTGTCATTGAAGGGTGCAACGGCAGGGTCTCCGCCCGAGGCGTCGTCCTGATAATAATATCCGCCGTCTCCTAAATATCCCGATGTTCCGCCACAACCTATTGATGAATAGTCCTTGGCCTTGTATCTGTCGATAACTCCGCTTCCTGAAGGCGATGAAGATGATGGTGAACCTCCCGAAGAACCTCCGCCTATAATTGCCGCCGCTTCTTTGTCGGCTTCAATCATATCATCGACATAGCCGTTTATTTTCTTTGAAACTCCGTCGAGTTCGATGGCAGCATCACGCATTCTTTTCACAATATTTTTCAGTTTTTCACAGTATTCGGTAGACGCTGTTGATACCCATCCGCTTCCGACCACATCTGCGGCACGGTTTATTGTCAGAGTTTCTTCAACAATATCCTCAGCAACCTGTCTGATAGAAGTGGCGACCATTCTGCATTTCAAAACATCCATCGTTATCATAAGAAAATCACCCCTCCTTTAATTCTTGAACATATTTGCGGTTGAAAGGGCTTTTTCAGCAACCTTACCAACAGCCTGCGAAGCAATATTTTCTGCTTTTTCAAAATTCTTTCTTGATGTTTCTATAAGTGTCTTCTCTCTGGCAAGTGTGTCGGAAGCAACACTGAGTGCTCTTGATGTCAGACTTATTCTGGTAAACATTCTTGAACTTGCCGTTCCTTTCCAGGTAGAGATATCTCCCTGAGAAAGATTCTTGTATTGAGATTGTATATTCCTGATTTTTTCAGATACCTCGCCGAGTCTGGTTTCGGCATTGGCCATAACCTGTAAATCAGACATTATCTGTTCGCGCATTTAATCACCCCTTATCTGCTTCCGCCACCGAAAGCACCTTCACCGCTAAAATCTGTTGTAAATTAAGAAACTCCGTTTCTTACTTTATTCAGAACGCTGTTTTCGCAATTTGTATATTGCTCGATGGCATAATCGAGAATTGCTATATGTTTTGTCATTTCATCAGAAAGAGCATTGAGCATTCTTATATCTGCTTCAAGCCTCATATCTGCAACTTCTCCCGAATCGCCTCTCCATGCAGAAGAAAGACTACTGCGCTCGTTAACGATTGTATCGCGGATATTTTCCATTTCGTTGCGCTTTTTTCTGATGTCTGATTTCATACCTTCAATATCATTGACATCCCAACTTATCATCCCCATCGCTCCTTTCTGTTCGTTTTCTATATTCTACATCAGAAAAATGTGCTTGTGTTGATTTTCTGACAAACAACCGATTTGATGGGATAAAAGGTATCGCGATGCATTTCAGGGCAGAAATCCTGCATTTCGTCAGGTTTTCAACAAATGCATTTTAAAATGTGATATGATTGTGCTGTAAGATACCTATTTATATTAAAGGGGACATTTTTATGCAGAAAAAATCAAAAATAATCATAATCTCGATAGTTTCGGCACTCATTCTTCTGTTAGGAGTTGTGACCGCCATAGCGCTGACGGGTAAGGGGAGCGACACAGAAAAGATTGCGACAGAAAAACTCTCTCTCGGTCAGAAATTTTTGCTCGACCTTGAATACGACAAGGCTGTTGCGGAATTTCAGGCGGTAATAGACATAGAGCCTAAGAACGTTGACGCTTATATGGGGCTTGCTTCTGCTTATATCGGAATGGGCGATGAAGAAAAGGCAATAGAAACCCTCGAAAAAGGTTTTATGGAGACAGGCGATGATAAAATCAAGAAAAAACTCGATGAGATGAAAAAGCCTGAGGAGACAACAGCGGGGGTGACGACTACTCCTGAGGAGACGACAACCCCCGAAACAACTACAACTCCCGAGGTTACAACGATAGTTGCGGAAACAACTGCTCCTGAAACTACAACAGTTGCAACAACAACCGCCCCGAAAGTAGCGAGGACAAAGAGATTTGATTATGATGACGGAAGGTATGCTATCATTGAGTATAATTCCAAAGGCGACCATATGAGAGGATTTTTTTATAATTCAAACGGGGTGCTTTATGAATATTACATATATGAATATGATTCCAAAGGAAATTTAGTTGAAGAAATTTTTTATAACGGAGACGGAACACTTAAGGAACGATGGATAAATGAATACGGCATAGATGGTAAGCGCAAAAAAAGCAGTCATTATAATTCAGAAGAAAAACTTGATGGTTATGATATAATCGCATATGATCCAAACGGAAATGAAGTAAGATTTATATATGACGCTGACGGAACACTTCTCGATACTCACACCTACTAACCTAAGGAGGAAAACAAAATGAAAACAAAAATCTTATGTTACATAATCGACGGCACACCGATGTAACCCCAATCCCCACACCATGCGGTGTGGGGATTTTTTTACCCATAACAATCCCCGAAACGATATGCCTGCACGGGCTCCGTGAAAATAAATCCCGACAACAGATTTCTATCGTCACCGAGCAACAAATTTAATTCTATAACAATCTCCGAAACGATATGTCCTCCGTGGTCACGCGGTTACCGAGCGGTAAACTTATTTTCCGAGAAAAGTTCGTAACGATATGCCTGCGGAGGCTCTCCGCACGCGGTTGTCATCCTCATAAAAAAGTGATATAATAAAATTTCAAGGAAGGTGTTTTAAAATGAGCAAAAACGCGGTAACATATTTTCTTATGGGGATAATGTTTATTCTGCCTTACAGCGTTCTCGCAACGGCTGTTCCCGCATTGTCTGTTTTCTGGGCGGAAGAATTCAATAAGGAACTTTTTGAATTTCTTTATAACGCAACTTTTGTCCTTGCGTTCATAGTGTCTTTTGTCGAACTCGCGACTGCGATAATCGGAATTGCCCTCTCTGTAATTGCCTATAAAAAAGAAGAGGTAAAGCGTTTTCCGATAGTAAGGGTGATTTATTTTATTCTCTGTCAGGGACTTTTCTCGGCAGGAACATTCATCCTCTCGTTTTTAACAGTTCACGCATTCACCTACGGAATGGGTATATAAATTTTTGAAAGGAGTCTTTTAAGATGCAGGAATTTTTCAGCAGTTTCGGTATAGTCTGCCTTTATTATGTGATTTTCGCTTCGATAGCGCTTATATCGAGAGTTTTCATAAAAATCCCCGATGAGATATTCAGAAAAATCCTGCATTTTATTTTAATAGGCTCTTTTCCCGTTTACCTCTATGCATTTGAAAGCTGGTGGATTTCAGCACTCTCGGCAGTTATCTTCGCTGTCATTGTTTTTCCCGTTCTCTTCTTTTTTGAGAGATTCAAAAAATATTCCGAATTTGTAACGGAGAGAAAAAAGGGCGAACTTAAATCAAGCCTTCTTCTCGTTTTCTCTATGTTTGCGATAGTTATTTCTGTATGCGTCGGAATTTTCTCTGACCGCTATATAGCGCTCGCAAGTATCTTGGCATGGGGAATAGGCGACGCCTTCGCAGCGCTTATCGGAAAGAAATTCGGAAAACATAAAATAAACGCAAAACATACCGATGGCAAAAAGAGCATCGAGGGAACATCCGCTATGTTTGTCTGCGCCGTTTTAAGCGTTCTTGTCGTTCTTATTTCAAGGGGAGGGATTTCGCCCATAGGCTATGTGATAATTCCTCTCATAACAGGCGTTGTTTCAGCGACAGCGGAACTTTACTGCAAAAACGGAGTGGATACATTTGTCTGTCCTGTTTCTTCGATGATAACGATAATCCCCCTCACATTTCTTTTCGGAGGTGTTTTATGAGTAGTAAAAAATCGGGCAAAAGAACTCTTTTAATGTCTGTTCTGATGTCTGCCCCTGGACCTATCATTTTAGGAATAGGTCTTATTTTCGGAAGAAGTTCAACGCAGATAGCAGACTTCATAAGAAGAACAGCCGAACTTATGGGGATTATAGTTGCCTTTATCGTTTATATGATGACAGCCGATGAAGATGAAAATTCCGACAGAAGAAAAAGACTTGAAAGAATGTCAAATATATTCGTCGGCGCTATGATGTGTATCGGCGGAACTTTTATGATAGGTCTCGCGCTTTTTTCTGAAAACACAGAAAAGGGAAATGTTATAACAGGACTCATAATCGCATTTTTAGGCGTTATCGCAAACACGATTTTCTGGATAAAATACACATCTTTGAATAAAAAAGAACCTAACGCAATAATACTCGTTCAGGCAAGACTTTACAGAGCGAAAAGCCTTGTCGACACCTGCGTTACGGTTGCGCTTTTATCGGTAGCACTTATGCCACAATCAGAGATTTCCTACTACATAGATTTAATAGGTTCTGTTATTGTCGCACTCTATCTTATGTGGTGCGGAATAAAGACAATTTACGAAAGGGCAAAGGGGTAAAATATGACGGATATAAGTTGTCTTTTAGCAGGGCTTGTAAGAATAGCAATTCCCATAATCGCCCTTATTATATGGCGAAAAAAGACGGGTGCTAAAATTTATCCTGCCATAGTAGCACTGCTTGTCTGCTTTCCCGTTTTTATGCTGGGTGGTGCTATCCGTTCGGGATTTTCCTATACAGTTCCTTTTCACTATTATCTTCAACAAGCGCTTCTTTTCGGAATTCTTGAAGAGGGTAGCAAATTTCTTATTTTAAAATTTGTTCTTAAATGCGACAGCAGAAAAGACGCAGTTTCTTATGGCATAGGGCATTCTGCCTATGAGGCTTTCGGAGGAGGTATAGCCTGCCTTCTTCTTATAGGAGAAAGTAATGTTTCCCCCGATATTTTCTTCTTTAATCTTTTAACGGCTGTCGGCGGAATTCTGTTTTCGGTAGCGCTTACAATAATTATTTTTTACGGAATAAAAAACAATAAATCTTTGCTTACTCTTCCGTTAGCTATTCTTTTTCACGCTCTGGGGAATATAACGGCGGAACTTCTGATAATAAATTTTGTTTTAACGATAATATTCTGCATTTTAGCGTTTTATTTCTGGCGAAAAATTTTCAATCCTTTTGAGGATGAATAATACAACATAAGAAAGAGGTGTTTTGAATGACAAACGGACAGAGAGCCGAGAAAGTTATTAAAGAATACGGGTTTGATTTTGATAATATTTCAAAGGAAGAAATAATCAATCTTATCGAAAACGAAATAAAGGATTTTCAATCAGGAAGTTCGGAATACATCCGTCTTTTATGCGGATATCTGTATTGTCTCGGAAACGAAGAAGATGCCTCTCTGATTGAAAAAGCAAAATACAAAATCAATATGGATGTAGGCTGTATGATTGACGCCGAATGGATTGAAAGTCTTAAGGGCGTGGAAAGTATATATGTTCGCCCGAGAGATGAGATAATCAGTGATTTCGTAGACTACTATAAAGATTTCGAAGCCGATGATGAATGGTAAAGGGAGAAATTTATGAAAAAAATAGTTAAAATCTGTCTGATAGTTTTGGTTGCGACTTTATCTTTAAATGCGATACTTTATTTTTCTTCTCCGAAAACCCGATTGAAATATTCTGTGTTGGAAGCAACCGATGTCAGCAAATGCAGTGTTTATTACGGAGATAATAAAGAAGATGAGTCAGATACATTGGTTATCAGTTGCAGTATGGAATCAACCGAAAACGCTATGGAAACTATGTTTGTTATAAAAGATATAATCAATAATCCTGAAAATTCTGAATTGTCAGAAAAATTTGATGAGGCTGCAGTTCTGATTCACGAAGGTGGACTGCCTAGGGCTGATGTTGATGTGATGTTATATCGTGATGATACAGGTTTTTATGTAAGACAAATAAGGTTTTTTAAGGGAGTGAAAATTTCAGAACTTTCAGAGTTTGATTTGCCCAAAATACATAGATTTGTTTTTAATGGCGGGATTTTGTTGGATGATGCAGAGGATTTTAAAAATTTCAGTTCACTCAGAATTGTTAATCTGAATATGAACAGTAATGATTTTGATGATGAAACCTTAAAAGAACTTCAGAAAACCCTGCCCGATTGTGTTTTTTATTTTGACGACTGCAATATTGATAAACATACAGTAATAGGAGAAAATTTATGAAAAAGGAAAATAAAAACAGAATAAAAACGATAGTAATAGTTCTTATTGCATTTCTCGTTATTTTTCTTGCGATTATTTTCGGCGGAAAACTGATTGATAATATAAATACAAAGAATGCTGTAAAAACTGCGGAAGAAGAATACCTCAGAAATTACGGAGAGGATTGTGATAAACTTCAGAAATATCTTGCAGAAAACGGACACGAAGGTGCAGAAGTTTATTACAGAAACGAACTTATAATTGATTGCGACAGTATAGAATGTGCCTTTCTTGTAATGAGTTATTTTGAAGAAAATCCTGAGTATCGGTTTTCGCAGAATAAAACGGGTGTTATTGTAAACTATACCGACGGATATACAGAAGATGACAACAAAAATATATCGGTTGTCCGAATGACAGCCTCTAATATCGACTATGACAGCGGTGAAATAAAGCCTTATATCTGCACCGTAAAGATACCCTACAATACAACGATTAACCACGACACTCCCGTTGTTTCAAGCCTTGAAAAATTTGAACAGGGAAAAGATGTTGAGTATTTTATCAGCGAGGCGGTAGTTGTCAAGGAAGAAATAAAGTCGGCTTTTCCGAATGCAGAATATATCGGAAAAACTGTTACTGCTTCTGAAGAAGAGTATATGAACAGGGTTATTGATAATGTTTATGGACATCTTGATTGTTATTATCTTGCTCCATATGATTTTGATAACGACAAAGTTCCCGAAATTATAGCCTGCGTTGATGGGGTTAAGAGCAACTATCCACAAAAGAAAGTCGATGTATACAGTTTCGGATTATCTGATGAAACCCCTGTTTTTATGGGAAAACTCACGCTTACCGACTGGAAACTCTCGTTATACGAAAACAAGGAAAAATCAACGCAGTATTATGTTGATTCAGAAAATCGTATCTATAAGATATCTGAGGGAAAAATCACCGAAGAAAAAAGCATAGAATTATCATCACTTGATTTTGTGAGCGATGTAAAATTGGTTGAGTCATTTGATTTATGGGAAGAACTGATAGAATTCTTTGAAAAAGAGAATAAAAGGAACATTTAATATGCATAAGGAAAATAAAAAACTTTCGCCCATGGCATTTATCATCATAGGAATAATACTTCTTCTTATAGGTGCGTTTATTTTTATAATAATAAAAAACCCTTCGACAAGAACGGATTTTAAGTTTTTTGCTTTGCGACTATAAGATGATAATGATAATCCCCTCTCTATGTCGGAGAGGGGAATTTTTTTACCCTGAGTCAGTTAACAATTGTAAACTTTTAGTTAAATCATACAAAATCATTTTACAATGTTAAAAATATATGTTACTATATACATAATATGTAGGATTATGACTAATCCTGTCAGGAGGTGTCTTCAGATGAAGAAAAATGGCATTTTAAACAGCGATATATCGCGCGTTCTCTCGTATATGGGGCATACCGATTGTATTGCTGTCGGCGATTGCGGATTACCTATCCCCGATGAAACGGAGAGAATTGACCTTGCGCTGATGTTCGGTGTTCCGACATTTATGCAGACTTTAAAAGTCGTTTCAGAGGATATGAAAATCGAAAAGGTTATTTTAGCAGAGGAAATAAAGGACAAAAATCCAAAAGTTTTAAAAGAAATCGAAGAACTTTTTGAGGGACAGGAAATAGAATTTGAGTTTGTTTCACACACAGAGCTCAAAGAAAAAACCAAAGACTGCAAGGCAGTCATAAGAACAGGCGAAACAACGCCCTATGCAAATATAATTCTGCAATCGGGCTGTATATTTTCATAGTTAAGGAGTAGTGAAAATATGAATATTGAAATGAAAGGGATAAATAAGTCCTTCGGCTCGAATCAGGTTCTGAAGGATGCAGGTTTTCTCCTTAAAGACGGCGAAGTCCATGCGCTTATGGGTGAAAACGGTGCAGGAAAATCAACCCTTATGAAAATCCTCACAGGTGTTTACACAAGAGATTCGGGAACGGTTCTTGTCGACGGCAAGGAGGTTTTGTATAAATCTCCTCAGGAAGCAGAAAAGGCAGGCATTGTCTTTATCTATCAGGAGCTCAATGTTCTTTTCGACCTTACCGTTGAAGAAAATCTCTTTATGGGAAAAGAAATCACAAAGAAGTTCGGAATATGCGACAGAAAGGCTATGCGTGAAAAGGCAAAAGAGGTTATGGACAGAATGGGCGTTGACATCCCGATAAACGCAGTTATGTCAGACCTTTCAGTCGGTCAGCAGCAGATGGTTGAAATCTGTAAGGCGCTTATGGTTGACGCAAAGGTTCTTATTATGGACGAACCCACAGCAGCACTCACACAGAGCGAAACCGAAGGTCTTTTCAAACTGATAAAGAGCCTTCGTGAAAAGGGTGTTTCGATAGTTTATATATCACACCGAATGGAAGAAATTTTCGAACTCTGCGACAGAATAACAATCCTCCGTGACGGAACTTATGTCGATACAAAATTTATAAAGGATATCACAATGGATGATATCGTAAAGATGATGATAGGAAGAGAAATCGGCGAGCGTTATCCTAAACGTGAGGGTGTCGAAATCGGCGAAGAAAAGCTCCGTGTTGAAGGACTTACAAAGGAAAAGAAATTCAAGGATGTAACTTTCAGCGTTAAAGCAGGAGAAGTTCTCGGCGTTTCGGGACTTATGGGTGCAGGCAGAACAGAAATCATGCAGGCCATTTTCGGAAACCTTCCTTTTGACAGCGGAAAGATTTTCATTGAAGGAAACGAAATGAAGATAAAGTCCGCACAGGACGCTATAAAGGCAGGCATAGGCTTTATCACAGAGGACAGAAAGACAGAAGGACTTTTGCTTGAAAAGAGCATTTCTGAAAATATAGTTCTCGCTAATCTCGATAAAGTTTCTGATAAGGGCGTTGTAAGAAAAGCAAAGGTTGAAGAAATCGTCAAGAAGGGAATTGACGAATTCAGAATAAAATGCTTCGGCCCACAGCACGAATGCAACAATCTTTCGGGCGGTAATCAGCAGAAGGTTGTATTTGCCAAATGGGTTTATACCGACCCCAAGATACTTATTCTCGACGAACCCACAAGAGGCGTTGATATAGGTGCCAAAAAGGAAATTTACAGCGTTATCAATGACCTTGCCGCAAAGGGCGTTGCGATTATTCTTGTTTCTTCGGAACTTCCCGAAGTTCTCGGAATGAGCGACAGAATAATGGTTGTTCACGAAGGAAAGGTAACAGGAATTATAGACGCTAACGAAGCGGATCAGGAAAAAGTAATGACATTAGCCACAGGAGGTACTTTGTAATGGGAAACAAAGAAAATGTTGCTCTTAATAAAAAGAGCTGGGTATCATATATAAGTGAATATGGCGCTTTTATAGCACTTATTCTTTTAGTCGCAGTTATCAGTATCATAAGCCCCGAATTCAGAACAGCGGGTAACTTCTTAAACCTTCTCCGTCAGGCAACCTTCAACGGACTTATAGCATTCGGTATGACCTGCGTTATCCTTTCGGATGGTATCGACCTTTCGGTTGGTTCGACACTCGCTCTCAGCGCAGTTATCTGTGCTAAACTCATAATGGAAGGCTGTCCTGCAATCCTCGCTATGATTATCGCACTCATTTCAGGCGTAATCCTTGGCGTTGTAAGCGGACTTTTGGTTACAAAGGGAAGACTTCAGCCCTTCATAGCAACACTTATCACAATGACAGCATACAGAGGTCTTGCACTTATCTTAACAGACGGTAAGCCTATTTCAAACATCGCAAAGAGCATAGGCGACAGAGGAAATCAGTTTGCATTCAAACTTATCGGTAAAGGTAACTTCTGCAACATTCCTATCCCCGCAATACTTCTCATCTTCGCACTTGTTGTATTCTTCTTCATCCTCAATAAAACAACATTCGGAAGAAAAATCTATGCAACAGGAAGCAACGCAAAGTGTGCTAAACTCGTTGGTGTAAATATAACACTCACAAAGATTATCGTTTATGCTATCTCAGGCTTTATGGCAGCACTCACAGGTCTTATCCTTATCTCTCGTCTTGACTCAGCACAGCCGACTCTCGGCGACGGTTATGAACTCGATGCCATAGCGGCGGTTGCCCTCGGTGGAACATCAATGAGCGGCGGACGCGGTAAGATCACAGGAACAATCGCAGGCGTTCTTATCATAGCAGTTCTCAATAACGGTATGAACCTTCTCGAAGTATCAACATACTATCAGGATGTTATCAAGGCTATTGTAATTCTCGTTGCTGTATTATCAGACCGCAAGAGATAATTCGATTTTGGCATAGGAGGTAATTTGATGAAATCCATTAAAAGATTATTGACAATTATGTTGAGTGCACTTATGATGCTTTCATTCTCAGGATGTGCACTTATAACCATAGACGGTGAAGATAACGGAGTTGTTTCTGATTATCAGGGCAACGGCTCAATCGGTCTTTCAGTTTCAACACAGAATAACCCGTTCTTCGTAACTCTCGTTGAGGGTGCTAAAGCTGCGGCAGACGAAGCAGGCGTTCAGCTCATAGTTGTTGACGCAGGAGATGACGCCGCAAAGCAGGTCAGTGACATTGAAGACCTTATCGCAAAGAAAGTAAGCGTTCTTATCGTTAACCCCGTTAACTCGGATACAGTTTCTTCTGTCGTTCAGGACGCTGTAAACAAGGGCGTCAAGGTTATTTCAGCAGACCGTGTTGTAAACGGCGTTGAAATCGACTGTCAGATTGCATCGGATAATGTTCTCGGTGCTGAACTCGCAACACAGTTTATCGTTGATAAAGTAGGCGAAGGCGCAAAGGTTGCAGAACTTCAGGGAACAAGCGGTGCATCAGCCGCTATCGACAGAGGAACAGGTTTCCACAATATAGCAGACGCTAAACTCGATGTAGTAGCAAGTCAGCCTGCTGATTTCGACAGAACAAAGGGTATGACAGTTATGGAAAATATGCTTCAGGCAAACGGAGATATAAAGGCTGTTTTCGCCGCTAACGATGAAATGGCACTCGGTGCTATGGAAGCGATTTCCGCATCAAGAAAGAAGATTATAGTTGTAGGTTTCGACGCAACAGACGACGCTATCGCATCTATAAAGGACGGCAAGATGAGTGCTACTATCGCACAGCAACCCGACCTTATCGGTGCAACTGCGGTTGACACAGCGATAAAGCTTATGAACGGCGAAGAAGTTCCCGCTTCTATCCCTGTTGAAGTTAAACTCGTTACTGCGGAAAACGCAGGTTAATCTGTCATAAAAAATCCGTGTCCTGCCCGAAATTTGCGGGCGGGACATTCGGATAACGGAGGTTTATATGAAAGCATTGACAATAGGTTCGATGAATATCGACCATGTTTACAGCGTCAATCATATCGTTCAGCCGGGCGAAACACTCACTACTTCTGATATGAATATCTTTCTCGGCGGAAAGGGTATAAATCAGTCTATGGCGCTCGCAAAGGCAGGTGCTACCGTTTATCACAGCGGAATGATAGGCGAAGACGGCGAAATGTTTTTAGACGCTTGTAAGGAATACGGAGTTAATTCCGACTATATAAAAAAGATCGACGAAAAGACAGGGCATACCATAATTCAGGTTGACGAGAATGCGCAGAACTGTATTCTTCTTTATGGTGGTGCAAATCAGTGTCTTACAAAAGAATTTGTCGATGATGTTTTATCACATTTTGAAAAAGGGGATATTCTTCTTTTACAGAACGAAGTAAATATGCTTCCCTATATCATCGACAAGGCTTATGAAAAGGGAATGAAGATTGCCCTTAACCCCTCGCCCTATGATGAAAAACTTTCCGCTTGTGACCTTAAAAAGATAAGCGTTTTTCTTCTTAACGAAATCGAGGGCGGACAGGTTACAGGTTTTTCAGACCCCGAAGAAATATTAGATAAACTTTTAGAGCTTTATCCCGATGCACAGATTGTTCTTACCTTAGGAAAAGACGGCGCGGTTTATGCCGATAAGAATAACCGCTATTCACAGCCGATATTCAAGGTTAAAGCGGTTGACACAACAGCGGCAGGAGATACTTTCACAGGGTATTTCTTAGCAGGGCTCATGAGCGGAATGGGAATCCCCGATATACTTAAAATGAGCGCCAAAGCGTCATCAATAGCGGTCACAAGACCGGGTGCCGTGGGGTCTATCCCTTATCGCGATGAAGTCATAAAAGCACTTGAAGAACAGTAAAATCAACCCCTCTCCAACGCAGGAGAGGGGTTGTTATTTTCAGATAAACTATGAAACGAATTGTCCCGTGCGGTCACGCACAAAAAAGCCCGATAACGAATTTTTCCGTTACCGAGCCATTTTTTTATTATTCTTAATAAACTTCGAAACGAATTGTCCCGTGCGGTCACGCACTTAAAGAATCATAATGAAGTATGCAGCATAACAGATAAGCATTAAAATACCTGCCCATCGTTTGAGGGATTTTGTTTTAAGACAACATACGAGAAGAAGCGCCGCCGCTACTATTGCAACGATTGTATCGAAGATAAAGTTGCTTGCAAAAGGAACAGGAATGATGATAGAAGAAATACCTACAACAAAAAGAATGTTGAATATGTTGCTTCCTACGATGTTTCCTATTGCTATGTCGGCATTGTGTTTTCTTGCGGCAGAAACCGATGTGAAAAGCTCGGGGAGTGATGTTCCGAGGGCAACTATTGTGAGACCTATGAATCTTTCACTCACACCAAAAGCCTTAGCGATTGCCGTTGCCGCGTCAACAGTAACATTACTGCCGAGTATTATAAGCGCAAGACCTATTATCGTTAAAAGAATTGCCTTCCATATTGCCATCTGCTTGGCCT
>JAFXHL010000019.1 GCA_017536405.1 Oscillospiraceae bacterium | reverse complement strand
GAATCAGGGATTGTTATCTCTTGTAAAGATTTACATTCATAGAACGCACCTCCACCAATCTCTGTAACAGAATCAGGGATTGTTATCTTTTCTAAAGATTCGCAACCTCTGAACGCATCCTCACCAATCTGCGTAACAGAATCAGGGATTATTATTTCTTTTAAAGATTTACATTCATAGAACGCATACTCACCAATCTCTGTAACAGAATCAGGAATTGTTATCTCTTTTAAAGATTCGCAACCTTCGAACGCGCACGCACGAATCTCTGTAACAGAATCGGGGATAACTGCTTTGGGTTCGTTTCCTGTGTATTTTTCCAAAACTCCATTTTTAATTATAAAATCGCTCATAATATTATTCCTCCTGTCAGATTATTTTCACGCTCCGAGTAAACTCTGGTCAAAGGCAAAAAGTGCCTCGTTGATTTCAAAAATATTATAGTTTCCTTTACTTATAAAATACTCAATGATGATATCAAACTTATTGCTGTGCGACAGCGCAAAACCTGCTTTTTTGAGCATATCCTCGGTTTCTTCGAGAGAAAGTTCTAAAGATATCGCAAAAGCGATTACTGTCGGTTTGCTCGGTTTATAACTTACATCGCTTCTGATTTTTGAAAAAAGTTTACGGTCGATATTGGCTTTCTTATAACATTCCGCATCCGTTATACCCTTTTCGTCAATCTTACGAAGAAGCATCTGCGAAAAACTCTCGTCGATCTGACGGAGTTTATCTTCAAGCAAATCCTCAGAAAAGAGCATTTCACTCCGGCATATCCCTTTTCTTTCTTCTTCGAACATCATCGCCGCCATCCGTCTGCTTTCAAAACGATAATCCATATGCTTTTCAACATAGTTATCGTCTATATATTCAGAAATATCGGAAAACAGTTTTTCGCTTATTCTATAAGCCTCTTTATCGAAAATCACGATATATACTGTCATATCGTTATGAAGCAGAAAATCGCTTATAACATCAATGGCAACCTTTAAAGCCTCATCCTTAGGATACCCATATATACCCGAAGAAATAAGCGGAAAAGCAACTGTTTCGCAATTATTTTCTTTAGCAAGTTTTAAAGATGTTTTATAGCAGGATTCAAGCAGGGCTTCTTCATTATGTTTTCCGTCTTTATAGACAGGCCCTACTGTATGGATGACATATTTGCAAGGGAGATTATACGCTCCCGTGATTTTAGCATCCCCCGTTTCACATCCACCGAGAGTTCTGCATTCATTAAGTAACCCTTTTCCTGCGGCACGATGAATACAGCCATCCACACCGCCACCACCGAGTAAAGATGAGTTCGCGGCATTGACAATGGCATCAACGGTCATTTTGGTTATATCGTTTCTTACTATTTCAAGTGGCATAAAAATTCCCCCTGACAATACTTTTTTTCAGTATACCACTTTGAAAGGCAGAAATCAATATTTCCCTCCCTTGCTAAAAGTTTATCTGTATGCTATAATACTTGTCGGAAAATATTTAACGGAGAAGAAAAAATGAAAAGCAGAGAAATCTATAAAAGAGCGTTTATGCTCGCCGTTCCGATGATGATTCAGAACGGAATTACAAATATGGTAAGCCTTATCGACAATGTAATGGTAGGCAAACTCGGAACGGAAGCGATGACTGCCGTTTCGATAGCAGGTCAGCTTATATTCGTTTTCAGCCTTGCGATTTTCGGTGGACTTTCGGGCCCCGGAATTTTCGGGGCACAGTTTTTCGGTCAGGGGAACACAGAGGGAATAAAGAACAGTTTTCGTATGAAAATGATAATCGCAGTCGTTTGTTCCGTTATAGGAATGACGATTTTCGCTCTTTTCGGTGAGGAACTTATAAACCTTTATCTTCGTGGCGAAAGCGGTGATATAGATAAAGAACTAACGCTCTATTACGCGAAAGAATACCTTACCATTATGCTCGTTCAGATGCTACCCTTTGCGCTTATTCAGGTCTATGCGACAACGCTTCGTGAAACGGGCGACAGCGTTAAGCCTATGGTTGGTGGAATTGCCTCGGTAATAGTCGATGTTGTTTTCAACTATATTCTCATCTACGGAAAATTCGGTGCTCCCGCGCTTGGTGTAAAGGGTGCCGCTATCGCAACAGTTCTCGCAAGATTTGTTGAATTCGCAGTCGTTATCATATGGGCACACGCACGAAAGAAAAAACATACCTTTCTTCAGAAAGTTTTCAGAACTATCAAGGTGCCCCGTGACCTTGCAGGAAAAATTCTTATAAAAGGATTACCCATATTCTCAAACGAACTTTTATGGGCAGGAGGACTTGCTGCACTCACACAGTGCTACTCGGTAAGAGGGCTTGATATAATAGCAGGTCTTAATATATCAAACGCATTATGTAATCTTTTGAATGTAGTTTTTGTTTCTTTAGGCTCTGCCGTCGGAATACTCACAGGGCAGACGCTCGGTGCTATGGAATACGAAAAGGCCGAAAAGGATGCTTTCTCGCTTATGAAATTTTCTTGTGGGATATGTGTTCTTCTTACTGCTATACTTATTCTTCTTTCGGGCATCTTCCCGAAATTCTATGACACCACGGAAGAAATACGCAGTTACGGACAGTTCTTTATAATAATAACGGCTTGTTTCTTCCCTGTTCAGGGGTTTTTGAATGCTCTTTATTTCACACTCCGTTCGGGAGGAAAAACTCTGATAACATTCCTTTTCGACAGCGTTTATTCATGGGTTATATGCGTTCCCGTTGCCGTTATTCTTTGTGAATATACACCACTTGATGTATTTCTTATCTACGCGATAATTCAGGCACTCGACATCATAAAGATAGTAATCGGCTATACCCTTGTAAAACGCAGAATATGGATAAGCAATATAGTAAATGAAGAGAGTAAGGCTTAAACGGGAAAAACTCTTGTTGCGAGAGCAAATGCTGATATATAAAACGGTAATTCAAGTGTTGCTTGAATTAAAAAGATTCAATTCAAGGTGTGTATGCTGTTATTAGTTAAGGGAATGATTTAAACTTATCTTGTACCAAAGAGAGGTTGCACAGGAGGACATACAAATGATATTTTCAGAACGCTTAGTAAAGGCAAGAAAAGATAAAGGATTTACGCAGAGTGATGTAGCAGAGAAACTAAATGTTTCTTTTCAGGCAGTTAGTTTGTGGGAGCGTGGAGAAACCACTCCTGAAATTGATAAATTAGTTGACATTGCTTCGCTTTATCAGGTGAGCTTGGATTGGTTACTGACCGGAAAAACGGAAGAAAGAGTGTTGCTTGATTTTAAAGATTCCTTATCAGACCGATTGTTTAATGAAGAAAGAATGTATACCTATGTGAAAACCTATGCGAGTGTAAAGAACTTATATCAGACATCCAAAGTATTACCTTATGCGAGAGAACTCCATAAAGGACAAGTAAGAAAAGGAAAAGACAAAGTTCCCTACATATATCACCCATTATTGATTGCGTGTCACGCATTAGCATTGGGATTAGATGATGACAATATTGTTTCGGCTGCATTACTTCACGATGTATGTGAGGACTGTGGTGTTGCAGTTGATGACTTACCCGTAAATGACCTTACAAAAGAAGCAGTATCGCTTTTGACAAAAGATAGTAGTATTGATAAAGAACAGTATTATCAACTTATCTCTCAGAATCCGATTGCTACGATGGTTAAATTGTTGGACCGTTGTAACAATGTTTCAGGAATGGCAGCAGGCTTCTCGAAAGAGAAATTAGTTGAATATATCAAAGAAACAGAAAGTGTTGTGTATCCATTGCTTCAGAAAGCAAAGAGTGAGTATCCGATGTATTCCAATCAGGTGTTTCTCATTAAGTATCATATGACAAGTGTGATTGAAGCCATCAAGCGACAATATTAAAAAATATGAATAGACAATTAACCAGAGAAGATATATCCGATGAAACACTCATAACTATTGAAGCAGAAGATATTATGTAACAAAAAAATGACTTTGCTTAAAAGCAAAGTCATTTTTATTTTATATTGTCTTGTGAGAAAACGAAACGAAATAATCCTTTTCTGTTTTTTCTGTATCAAAGTTATCTATGATTTTTCTTATTCCTTCGGGAAGGTCACCACATTCGGAAAGTTTTTTATAAATCTGACACATCTGTCTTTTATCTGACTTATCTTCTGAAAGGCTGTATTTTTCGGCAGAGGCACAGAGTGCTATCAACCACTGGAAATAATCGTTATGGTCAAAACAAGCTTCTATAACTCTGTTGAAATTCTTTATGGCAGAATTTCTGCTTTTTGAAAGCGATTCATATCTTGCAAGACACAGAACGGAAACTTCGTAAGGGTGTTCGTTATTGACGGGTTCTTCGATATGCTTTCTGAAATCATATAAAGCCGTTATCAGACGATACATATCATCTGAAAAATCACAGTTCCCCTTTTTCGCATAACTCATTAAGAAAAGATAACTGTAAAGCGGGAATCCGCCTTTTTCGCAGACAGTTTTAGCGAGTGTTTTCATATCGCCGTCGGTTACATCACACTGCATATAAAGAAATTTCAGCGCTTCGTTATAATTTTTATAACGCGCTTCTATCATCACTCTGTAAAAATACTGTCTTTGTTTATCGGGCTCGTTTTCAAACTCGTTTATTGCGTTGTCAGAATCACTTGTTGCAAGGGTATAATAAGACGGGTCTGTCTTTATCTTTTCGGAATATATCTGTGCTCTGCAACCATAAGCCTTTGCGAGAATATTAAGGTTTATCTTTTCATCGGGAGAGATGATTTCAAGAAGCGATTTCATCTCTTTCGCCTTTGATATGAGTTTATCAGCATCGGCTTCTGCCCTGTCATATTCAAAGCAGTTTATAAGATTTGATATTTTTCTCAGTTCATAGTTTGCAGAGTAGAGTATTGTATCCCAGTCGTTACTGTTTTTTTCAAAGATACTATCGCATTCTTCTTCGCATCGTTTTGAATTTACCGTATCCCCACGATATGTATAGAGTGTGAAAAGATAGAATGTAAGGTCGAGATGAAGTTTTCTGTACAGAGAATCGCTCCATTGTTCGCCCGATATTTTGAGTATGCTGAGAAAATATATATCGATATTGTTTATAAAGGATATACAGCGTTCATATTCGCGTGTTACCCTTATAAAATATTCAACGGTAAGCGCTATGAATTTGAACTGAAGTTCGATGTCGTTTCTGTGCATACTGAGAATGTTTTCTTTTACAATCTCCATAAGTTTCCCTACAAGCGCTGTGTTTTCACTCTGACAAAGCGCAGTAACAGCCTCGCCTATTCTTCCCTGACACATAAGCGCATAGAAGATTTCTTCGGTTGAATTTTCGAAAACATTGAACACAATCGTCTTTTCTTTGTCTGTATAAATTCCGTTTATAAAATCGGATTGTTCTTTTGAAAAGCATTTTGCGTTTCTGGTCAATATTGTATTGCAGACAATATCAGCGAGCATAAGGCGTTTATCCTTACGCGCCGAGGCTGTCTGTAAAGTCCTCGATTTTTCATCGATACTGTTTTTTATCCCCGCCATTATGAGTTTTGATTCGATAGCGCGGATATATGTATCTGTCGGAACAACCGATAAAGAGGGGTTAAGCCCCAGCGTTGTATCAACCCTGTTCGCGATAAGGATATCAAGGTGGATTTCACTGTATTTTCCTTTGAGATATTTAAGAAGTTTTACTATTCCCTCGCAGATGATATTCTGATATGTAAGGTTGTTGTCAACTGTATAGATACATTCTGTGTTGCTGAAAATCACAAAGTTACAGCTAAGTTCTGATATTCTGCTGAAAATATCAAACTGTTCTGATTTATCCTTTGTTTCGCAACAATGAAAGAAGTCGCCTTTTATGAGGGAGTTTATGCTGTTCCCTGTCACAGTTCCCTTTTCGCATAATATACCGCCCACAAACGAGCAGTTATATCCCTTTTTGACCTTTTCATAATCTTTTTCAAAATCGCCCGATTCATCGAGCCATAATTCAAAATACTTCATTCTTCCTCCCGATAATGTAAGGATATAGAAATATTTTATCATCTGTAAGAAAAATTATCAATAGTTAAAGAAACTATTGTTTAAAAATTTAATCTCTGTTATAATTTAGTTGTCTGTTTAAAGGAGGCTTTTTAAAATGGCTGTAAAAGTTGATAGAATAATGCTCAGATATTTTGTTCCTTTCGGATTTGAATGTAAGGACGAAAAAATGTTTGATAACGCAGTTGATATGATAAAATCAAGGGTAGGTTCAGAAGAAAACAAAAAATCTCCTCAGAATGATTTTTATAAAAACATAAACGAACTTTATAATAAGGACAACCCCTCGGGTATAGGAAGACATATCGCAGTGAAAAATGATATTCTTCCCTCGCTTATAAGCAAGGATAAATCCCATAAGGCAGATATTAAAAAAGCAGGGGTTTATCTTCACAGAAACGGGTTAGGTGTATTCTGGTATGAAGTATCTCCCGATGAATCGATAACAGAGAATACCGACACACTCTATGAATTTCAGAACTCTTTTAAAGAACTTGCTATCTATAAAAATTCATTTCTCTGGCAAAAGACCGAAAGAAGAAAGTTTGAATTCACATCAGAAACGGGAAGTAAAAAAATCATAACCGATAAGAATGATATAGAAGAACTCGCAAAGGCATCAGGGTTTGAAACAGAGAATAAAACTTTAGAAAAAGCAGTAATTCTCGAAAACGGAAAAGCGTTTATAGAATACTCTGAATTTTCCGAATTCCATCAGGGGTTATGGATATATAACATTCTTAAAAATCTCGGTGGCCTTCATTTTATTCCCGAAAGATACAAGAAAGAAACGCATGAGCCTATTCCCGATAAGGCGCTTTTATGCAATTATTCTCTCTTTTCGGCAGACTCCGATGATGACCGTATGGACTACATATTCAGAATGACAAGCGGATACAACAAAAACTATTCGCGTGTTGAAGATATCGATAAAAACGCATTAAGACCATTCGGAAATGTATGGTGGTATGCGAAAAAAGAGGGTATCGGTCAGTATGTTTTAATCGACGACACCGAAAAAAATCTCGATTTTCACCGCAGACTCGCCCTTGAGCGAATGGAAAACTACTGTCTTTTATATGTTCTCGTTCTTCAACAGCATTACAGTCTGATTGAATATTCGGAACGCATAGGAAAACTTTCTGCCGTAATGAAAGGCAGAAAGCAGAAAGACAATTTAAGAGAAATGAGAAAATGTTCGGAAGATATGAATGTGTTTTTTATGAAAAATACATTCCCCGCAGTAAGCCATATTTCTCATCAGAACGATGTCTATAAATATCTTAAAGAAATTTATCAGATAAACGAATTCTATGACGAAACAAAAAACGGACTTTTGGCAGTAACCGATATGGTTGAAAAATACCACAGCGAAAAAAGTTCAGACAGATTGTTCCTTTATACAATTATCGGTGCTTTCTTTGTTTTTGCAGAAACATTCGTAAACTCCGCAACAATAGTTTCGATGTTCGGTAAAGAATCCGAAGGAACTGCTCTCTGGTGGGCAGGCGTTCTTGGTATTATGGGCGTTTCTGTTGTTATGGCTTTCGTTATATGGTTAATCTGGAAAAGGTGTAAAAAGTAATGAAAAAAGCTGTTAAACTGTTAAACGGAAAAATTACCGATCTTATCAATGATTTTATAAGAAGTTATTTTTCATATATCGTTCTTGTGGGCGGTGTATGGCTTATTCTCAACACCATAGGGTTTATACTCAACCCATCAAAAGGCTTTGTAAATCTCTTTAATTCGAGCAAGGCTTTCTGGTATTCCTTAATCATATTCTTAGTTATGATTACAAGGCAGAAAACCGGTGAAATTCTCGCCTCGAAAATGAATGTTATCATATCCGAAATAATCGCTTTTGTTTCTACAATCGGTATCGCTTTTGCGGTTTTATCGGTTATGCTTAAAGAAGCGGATGAACGCAACCTTATTTCAGCCCTGATACTCTTTTTCATAAGATTTGTTTTCATTCAGATTTATTTTGATAAGGGTCTTACAAGAAGAAAAATCTCTTGTTACGAAGAATTCGCAAAACTTCGAAGAATAAATCTTCTTCCCGTTACATCGGCGTTTATCGTTTTCTTCGATTTCGCTACAAACCGTCATCCCGATATTGAGGACAGCCTTTGCCTTTCGGCATTACTCGAATCTGTTGTGGCGATAATTGCGATTATCGTAATAAAAAACAGAACGAAAAAAATGCGTGTTCTTCCCTCATTTTTTGAAAGAACGGAAAAAATCGTTATCGATATCGACCTTACCGAACTTTCTTTAAGGGCATATCTTCATAAAAAAGAACTGAAAAGAGCGAAGTCGGACATTTTACATCTCTTTTCAGGCGCGGGATACGGATTTTCGGGGAACACCCTTGTTTCAGACCTTGACAACTATCTTTTATGCAGAAAATCCCTCCCCGAAGTAAAAAACAAGAATGTTCTTATTCATATCAGAAAAGACATTGAAGAATATGGTGCAAACTCAGCAGAACTTCTCGAAAAAATTTCAGACGCTTTTATATCAAAAGGGTTTGTTGTTTATCTTCAGTGTCAGATTGAAAACAAGAGTTCTTATCATATAAGATTTGAAAACAGAATTGCCGAAAAGTGCGTTATTCTCATAAAGGATTATTACGGCGCACTTCAGACTGTTATCAACAGCAGTGACGGATACAATCAGAAATGTGCCGAACATATCAAGGCTTTGTTTTCACCTATATATTCGGGAAGAAATACCGAAAACACACTTTACAAAGTTATATACAGTCAGTTAAAGGAACTTATATCTGAATATTCGCTTCTTGATATGTTCTATGAACTTATACAAACAGCAGAACTCTGCGTTCATTTAACATCTTTATGTGCGCTTTCAAAGAATGTAAAGCACGATAAAAAAGCAGTAGAACAACTCGCTATCGGAACGATGATTGAAATCACAAGAAGATGCACTCCCAACAGAAAGGTAACGGACGAAAAGCTGAAAGAAGCAGTTATTTTTATAGACACTCTCTGCTGTTCGGGTTCAAAAGGAACCGTTAACGAAACAAGAGTTTTCAGTTGCGTTTCTACACTGAGAAACCGTTATTTAGGTCACGGAACTATGACATATTCTGTTTCTGAAGAACTTGTATATAACCTTGCGTTTGTCTGTGCATACATAACAGAAGTCTGCTGTGAGGTTCTTTGTGAACAATTCGGCGATGTTGACCTTACTGCCGAAAAAATCCCCGATACAAATGTAAAATCAGCAGTTGTTGTTGAAAACGATATTTATTTTTACAGTTCACATATCTTTGGTGATAAGGCAGAATATATAAATCCGCTTAACGGACAGATATATCAGAACTGTAAATACAGAATTGTTCCTACCTGCAGAAACAACAGAGTCTACAGAAAGGAGGATTAGCATATGAAGAAATTTTCATTACCAAGGTTTGAGGGCTGGAAAACACTTCTTATCACAAGTTTTACAGCAAAGCTTATAATGGACTTATTGCATTTCAGGGCGTGTTATGTAGTAACTATGGATATATTCCGTTTCCCCGAAGATTTTTCAAAATCCGATATTTCCTATGCAGGTAAATTCGGCTGGTTTATGTTCGTTTGTTTTGCAGTTATCATCCTTGCGGATATACTTATGCTGATAAGATTGTTTTTAGCAAGTGAGTATAAGATTCATAAAAAACAACTCAATACAGAACTTGATCTTTATAAGAAAAACAGTCGTATAAAAGCAGAAAGATTCTGTTTTATAACTATGCTTCTGCTCCTTATTCCATTTGCTTTTATGATGGGATATATTGATGCGCTGAATGAAGATTATCTCTTTTTCGCAGGATTTACAAACGCAGTCGTTTATATAATAATCCTTGCGGATATAATAAAATCCTCTTACGATTTAAGTAAAAAGAATGAAATCCGTAAATACAAACTCGGATTTTTCAAGGCTGCTGCTGCCGAATACGATAACTTTGCCGCCGCTTTTCTTGACGCAAAAACTATCGTTGTAAGAAATTTAACCGATTATATGATAAGCTCGTTTTCTACGGGTAATTTTTTGAAAGACAGAATGATTTTCCTTGACAAGACAAACGAACTCGACCCGTTACTGAAAGACATTCCCTCATATCAGTATGATATGGAAAAACTTATAAACTACATCGTCGTTGCGGATTGCAACAAGATTTCCGATACAGAGGCTTTTGTAAAGGAAACCTATCGTGATTTCCGTAAATCTTCTTCAAAATATGCTTTTCTTACAATAGGTCTTGTAAACGCAAAGACAAAAATCAGCGAAAAGGATTTTGATTTCGGTCTTGCAAAGGATATAAGCATCGTTTCTTTCCCCTCTTATAAAGTTCTCAATCTTTTAAGTCTTTCAAACGCAAAAATACCACTTGCGAGAGAAATAGGAACTCCCGAGGAAAACAAGGAGATACGCCATATCTTAAAGGAAATCGGTGATGGTGCAAAAGAGATAGCAAAGAACGAAGCGCTCTCTCCTGAAATGCAGGAAGAACTGGACAGAGAAGTAGCGGAATATAACGAATATTTAAAAGCATTCCCCGATGATACTCCTCCCCCTGATGAAGAACAGATTCTGATGAACATTATGACTATCGACAAATTAAAAACTACCCGAATGAAAAGCATCTGGTTCAGCAGAATGTTTGCTAACTATCTTAACGGGCCCGAGCCGAGAATTTGTTCGCCCCTTATAAGCGTCGGCTTGACGCCTGAAATAAACCCCGATAACGAATATCTTTACAGCATATTCAAGAATATGGTCTTTGAGCCTTCTGATGTTAAAAGAATAATGGCATCTTTTGACTATATCGATTTTATATTGAGAACGGTTTCGATATATTATCATATGAAATATGGTGGCGACGCTGAAAGTTATGAGGTTAAATCAAATTTTGAAGACCTTGCGGGAATGATACTTTTGCTCTCTCCCGAAAGCGAAACAAATCTCAGAAAGACAATAGAAATCCCCTTGCAGTTAATGCCCATATTTTCATTTGCGATGACATATTTCAACCTTATGCCGACATCTTGTGATGAGCTTGATTTATGCGGATTATGTCAGATAATCGACATCATAAGAAACAAGACAAGAGGCCACGGCTCTGTAAAGGAAGAAAACAGCAACATTTTAAAGGGCTTTCTTCTTTTTGCAACAGAACTTCTCCACGATTTTCTGAATATAAAGGAGTTTAACATCTTTATAGAAAACAACACAGTCTTTACAGGCTATAAAGATGAAAGATATGATTGCAGTGGTGTTATCTTTGCGAAAGATAATCTTCCCTGCATTCCGATAAGAGTTCAGAACGGCAAAAAAGAATATATAAACTTCTTCAGCGGAAGATATATTGTTCCCGATTTTGTAGAGGTGTAAACGACAACGCCCCTCTCTTTTAAATGA
Organism: Oscillospiraceae bacterium; assembly: GCA_017536405.1. Classification (GTDB taxonomy): domain Bacteria; phylum Bacillota; class Clostridia; order Oscillospirales; family Ruminococcaceae; genus RGIG4131. The sequence goes on along the minus strand of JAFXHL010000019.1, from coordinate 21,265 downwards.
ACAAGTCCGTTTTTAACGGACTTGTTCATTTTTATTCTTCAATTTTTTAATCATTCAGAATGCCCTCTCTTGATTTTTCTGTATTCCGTTCCCCAATAATACAGGCTGTCAAGAGCGGATTTGCCTTTATATAAGTTGCTCACTTCAATCAGAAAATTATCACGGACTCCCGCAACAGTTTTTTCTGTATTAATCTTCGCCTCATATCTTTCAAGAGGCAGTTCTCTGTGATAGAAAAGCGCTGCTTTCTGAAATCTTCAGATGGAATCAGGGCTTTTAGTTCTTCTGTTTCAATCTTCATGTTTCTCTCCTTTATCCATCTGCTTTATAAATTCCTTATATGTAGAATAGTTTGTCATTTTGCATTTAGGACAGGGGTTTATAAGCATTTTTATAAGTCCGAGTTTATAGGGGCATTTATCACAATATGATATTTTCATAATAGCACCTCCTGCTTTATTATACATAATGATTTAGTATCTTAAGGACAGTTTACTGTACCCTTTCCCTCAACGCTTTTATATCCGAATACAGAAGTATTTCTTTTTCTGAAAGAAGTTCTGCTGTTTTTTCAAGGAACTCTCTGTTTTTAATAAGAATATCCCTTGCTTTAAACATATAGCGTTCGAGTTCTGCGTGAACAACAGCCTCGTTTCTTGCATTCAGATTTTCAGAAATTTCGGGGAAACGGCTTGCCGCAACATCAAGCATTCCAAGCCCTGATGCACCGTTTTCAGAAATCATATTCCTTATTTCTCTGAATGCCTTATTAAGATCAGAGCTACACCCATCGGCACATTTTCCCGAATAATAAAGTTCGATTGCTGCTTTTCCTGCAAGAGAAACCAGAATGTAATACTCATTGTCCATTATATCCTTACAGCGACGGGTAAACCCACGTCTTAAAGAAGCAAGACCTATACTCTCTGGGTATAACACTTCGCTGACAACAAGGTGTCCTGCTTCGTGTAATGCGATTTTTCTCAACTCTTCTTCGGGCATTTCTGTGAAACTCTCAGTTGAATTATGCTGAACACAAAGCACTGCTTTTATCAGATCTTCTATTGAGATAGAATCGTGTCTTGCAAATGCTGCGTTGATTGATGCTTCATTGAAAATTGTTTCAATCTCTTTGCAGGAAGTATTACTGATCATTTTAATTACATCTTCTCTGTTGACATCAGAAGAAATCTTCTTGCTTTCAAGATAATATTCAATAATTTCACAAGCATCTTTTTCTGTAAGGCGACATATTTCGATCCTTTTATCAAAGTAGCCATTAAGATAATCGGGGAGTTTGTCGGAATCGGTTGCTGTTGCTATAATCAGAACATTGGAATTATATAGCTCATCAATTTCTTCGATATATATTTCGTTTGCGAGTTTATCTATATCATCAAGGAAAACGACAGAAGGGGCATTTTCTTTTGCCTGACTGAAAATTCCTGTAATTTCATCTGTTCCCATACTGCGTTTTACTTTATAGGATTCAAGGCCCGTTTCTCTGATAAGACACTCTGACATAAAAGTCTTCCCGAACCCCGACCCGCCATAAATCAGAACCCCATGAGGAAGTTTTGCGCCGAGATTTTCATAAACCTCTTTGTTATGAACCATATCGCAGACTTTGATAAGTTCGTTTTTGACCGCTTTGTAGCCGATAATCTTTTCAAATTCCATCATTGTTTTGTCCTCCATATTTTATAATAGCAAGCGAAAAATATCCCTTAATTATATAATATCATTTTATATGGGTGAATGTATGTACAATAAATCCCGTATGTTGTTATATTTAATATACAATATACAGGAGATGATTTTTTACCGAATGGATTTATCATTAAATTCACCTGCGATAATAATTTTAAAGATATTATATCATAAACTTATCTGAATGACAATTGACACGCAAGAAAAACAAATATAAAAATCCTTGTGATTTGCTTGACCAAATTCCATTTATATACTATCATAGGTTTATATAAATAATATAAATAAAAAGGAGAACTAAAATGAAAAAAATATTTCCCATAGTTTTTTCGCTTCTTGTCTGCATTTCGTTTGTATTGTCGCTTGTTGACTCAGAAGAACTCCCCGTAAAATCTGATTTCAACCACGACAATATCTATTCCCACATTGAAAATATATGTGCCGACAGAACTCACTCGATAGTTCACGATGAGGAAAACAAAAAGGTTCAGGAATACATTATATCAGAACTTGAAGCTTTAGGCATAGTAAATTCCGATACCACAGAAAAGCCTGCCTACCTTATACAGAGTTTTGTTACCGACGATAACGACCTTTCAAAAACAAGGTATCAGAGTTTTTATCTCGATAACATAATAGTACATATTCCTGCGAATTCGCAAAATAAAACAAATCAGGCCGTTATGACAATGGCGCATTTCGACTCTGCGAATACGGGCCCCGGCGCTGCTGATGACGCCTGCGCCTGCGCTACAATGCTTGAAGCAATCCGTTATTATATGGATAAGATGGAAAAAGGCTATACAATAGAAAACGACCTTGTATTCTGTTTTGTAAACGGTGAAGAATACGGTCTTTTAGGCTCAAAGGCATTTATGGGTGAATTTAAAGGTTTTGATAATCTTCTTTCTCGCATAAATTTCGCTATAAATCTTGAAGCAAGAGGAACTTCGGGAACGCAGATAATGTTTGAAACTTCTGCTGATAATTACAACACAGTAAAACTTTTCGCAGAAGTAAACGAGAATCTTTTCACCTGTTCTACGGCTACAATGATTTATGATATGATGCCTAACGGAACGGACTTTTCTAACCTCAAACCATATTATCAGGGCGTTAATATAGCAAACATCGGTGAGGGCGAAAATTATCATACACCGAATGACAGTCCCGAAAATATCCGTGAGTCCTGCCTTTCACAACAAGCGCAGATTGTTAATAATCTTATCGACAAACTCGCGAATTACGACCTCGACTCACTCTATGAAGCGAAAGAAAACGCAATCTTCTTTTCATATCTCAATATAGGCGACGTTGTCTATAACCACGCGTTTTCGGTAGTTCTCGCAGTAATTGGGATTTTACTTCTTCTTTCAAATATCATAATCGGAATAGTAAGTAAAAAGAAAAATCTTATAAAAACTTTAAAGGCGTTTCTTATAATTATTATAGGAATTGTTCTTTCAGCGGGGCTTTCTTTTGGTTGCTACTATCTTTTCCAGACTATTGCCGCTATGGCAGGAACGATAGTTTTTCATATGATAGGAAGAGTTTTCTCTTCAAACACAGCTATCGTTGTGGGGATTATGATTCTGACTCTCGGTGTTACAACACTTACTTCACATCTTTTCTGCAAACTCTTTAAAACCGAAAAGGGCGACATAAGAAGGGCATTTTCATACATCCATATTTTTATAGGAATTGTTATGACATTCCTTGTCCCCGATGCAAGTTATCTCTTTATTTTCAGCGGAATTCTTTTAATGATAAACGAACTTTTAATCACAATAAAACCCGAAACGGAAAACTATCATTTCGAACTTCTTTCGACAGCGCTCTGTCTTCCTATAATAATGCCGATAATAACGATCGCCTTTTCTGCTTTGGGGCTTTCTCTCTGCTATGTTTTCTCTGCATTGTTCGCTGTTGTGATATTCGGTATGAGTGCATTTATTTCTGATATATGCGGATATTTCTCGGTTAATTTCCTTTTAAGAAAAGATAAGAGTAAACCGCTCCCCAATGTCGCTGGGGCACTTCATATCATCGCAGTTTCGTTTGTTATCTTCCTTTGTGTAAGCCTTACTCCCGTAAGTGAACATTCAAACCTCGGTGACGGAATCCATCATATATATGACAACGCAATCGTTTATTCAACCGACGGTGAAACATATTCAATCTATGCGATATATGATTTCAGCGCTTATAAGGGACTTAAAAAATACGCTCCCGAAAATATGGAATATGACGACTATGAAGAGGGCTATATCTGTGAAACGGAAATGCTTGATATCGGTATTTCTTCACTTGTAAGCTGTGAGGGGAACACTATCGACATAAAACCTGCTCACGAAAAATCAATTTTCGATATCACCATATATTCTGAAGAGGCAAAGTATGTAATAATCGATAACGGAACACACGTTCAGACTATGGAAATCCCCGAACACGGATATGCTTTTATAGATGCAAGAAATGACTGTAAAATCACTCTTGTAGGCGGTAAGGGCGAGGCTTATATCACGGAATATATCACCGATTACCCCGTACTTATCCCCGAAAATTATGACCCCGAGGATGATTTACATTTCAACCTGTGGTTACAAAAAGCATTCGAACTTTCATAACAAAAATAAATCCGTAGAAGAAAAAGACTCTTCTACGGATTTTTGTTATATCTCAAAGTTTAATTTTCATCTGAATATTCTATATAAACACCGTCTTTATAGTAACGCTCATAAATAGAAAACTGATTCAATGTATCTTCTATCTTGTATTCATCTGCGTCAAGTTTCAGATATTCCTCATATTCACTCAGGTCAACATATTCGGGATAACTGAGGATAATATATGTTATTGTATGGTTTTTCTCATCAAGCAGTGCGTATTCATACTCATAATCAAAGCCGTCTATCGCAACATACGCAGGCAACGCATAACTTTCTTCATCATATTTTATTCCTATCGTTATATCATCTACCGTACATTCTATTGAAGAAAGCCTCTTTACTTCGGCGTCGTAATCTTCTTTATCATATCTTGCCTGTAAAATCATATATCCGTCTGTATCAAAAAATCCCGTCTTAAAACTTGATACAAATGTCGGCTCAATCATATCTTTCGTATCTTCGGGGAATACAAATAATTCGCTGAGATCACTGCGATATTGTTCTGATATCTTCGCTTTATCATAATTTTCTATACCGACACGGGTTTCATATGGTGTGTTTTCCATAAAGAAAATCATTGTTAAAACAAACCCGAACTTCATTATAAATGATAATACCAGTATTCCGACAATAAGTATGAATATCTTACAGCCTTTTACAAATTTCTTTCGTTTGGCATCTTCTTCAAGCAACCCGTTTGTATAAAGCGACAGTATCACCATAACAACAAATGCCAGAACAGAAAACACATAGCATAAAAATGTTCCTGTTCCCGCTTCGTAATTAAAGGTCTGTAACCCCAGAATAACAGCCATAAGAACTACGCCCACAAGGCTTATCCGTCTGATCCAGATTAAAAACCTGCTCTTTTGTTCGACAGCATAGTCTGCCATCTTAAAAGCAACCTCTTTTACTTCTTCATTCATCATCTCGCTTTTCCTCGCTCCATCAATAATTTCTTTGATATCAACATCATAAAATTCTGCCAGTTCAACAAGAATGCTGAGATCAGGAAGATTGCTTCCCGTTTCCCATCTTGATACAGATCTTCTTGACACATTGAACTGTTCGGCAAGTTGTTCTTGTGTAAGACCTTTTTCTTTACGGAGTTCTTTTAAAAATTCTCCTATTCTGATCTGGTCCATTTTCCGACCCCCTTTAAAAACATTGTATCATTCCCCACAAAAAAATACAGGACACAAAGCGAGCAATGCCCTGTTTTTCTCAATGTGACAGACAATGTCCCATTTTATTCACCGAGTTAATTATATCAAACTGTCGGAGTTAATTCAATAGTGCAGACTTTCTCCAATATATAAAAATATATAAAAAATAAAAAAAGATTTATTTCTGTAAAAAAGTCGAAAAAATAATTTATTTTATTTTTTTATATACTTTAAGATACAGCAAAGGTTTTTCGTCTTTTAAAAAGGGACTAAACCTCTTGCCCTCACATATCTTTAGTATAAGGAGTGATTTTTTTATGAAAGAAATCAAAGCATTACCATCGGTTATTATCTGCGATGACGGAAGTCGTCGTGAACTCGACTCATTTTCTTCAAAGGAAAAGGAAGAAATCACTAAGAAGATGAGCAGCAGCATAAATCGTTCGATGAGCGATTTTTACACCCATAACGAAAAAGAATGGGAAAATCTTATAAGGATTATGGGGTGAGAAAAACAAAAACGGAAGTCTCTTTTTACAGAACTTCCGTTTTTTGTTTTGATATGTGCATATACAACCCCTCTCTTATATTTTATTTATCTCTATAATCCGCAATCACCTCAACATAAGTAAAATCATTTCAATCATCGCCATAACGGCAGATGCTCCGGTGAAAACATATGCCAATGTCAGTTTCTTTGAAAACAACTTATTATTTTCATTGATACTGCTTTTCAGCTTTGCCAATTCTGATTTTAAGCCATCAATCTCTTCGTCTTGATGACATATACCTTCCTTGACATTCTGTATGTTTTCTTCATTCGAAAGACACTTATCCCAGGTTGTGTCAATATCTTTCAGATGACTCTGCTGTCTTAATTCGTCAGCAAATTCAGCCGTTTTCTGAATGGACTGTCTGTGAGAATTCAATTCATCCTCTATCCTTATGATATGGCGACTTCCATCTTCTGTTTTCCGAACAAGTTCCGAAACATCATTTCTGATATCTGAGATATCAGTCTTTACATCCTGAAAATCAACCCAGAGCTCGTCCACATCATAGATATGCTTTATCCTGCTGAGATTTTCCTTGAATTCATTCAGTTTTTCTACATCCTTAACGCAACTGTCAGTAATTGATACCACACGAGAAAGTTTGCTCTTGATTTTCTCGAAATCTATCCACATATCGTCAATATCATCAAGATGTCCTATGCTATCCATCCTGGTCTGTAAAAACGATAATTCTGTTTGCGTGTTTTCAAGCGCCTCCATAGTGGATGTTATCTTCTCATAAGCAGATATGAGCCAGTTGATAGTTTCGGTTATTTCTTCCTGCGCCTTCAAAGCGTCCATACCTGCTTTTTTAGCCATTTCTGTCGAAACAAAAAGCCCGTTAAGCAAATCTTCATCAAGAACATTTATTATAGAAAATAAAGTCTGCATGAGATTTGCAAGTTCTATCATACGATCATTGACAGACACAAATTGCGACTGCACACTCAGACCGAAAACATTGCCTTCGTCTCCGGTTATTCTGTGGTTGCCAAGCCCGAAAAATCCGCCACTGGTTTTGAATCTTTCAAACTCAACTTTTTCGGGAATCTTTTTCTTCAATTCCTTGATTTTGTTCATAGCAAGTTCTAATTGCTGGCTTGTGATTCCATCGCCCGATATCTGAGTACACTCTTCTTCATTACTGCGTAAAGCAAGGTTGGTATTCTGATATCTGTTTTCCCATAATGCATGTGCGATGTTTCCTGAAACTTTAATTATTTTCTTGAATTTTGACATAATACTTCCTCCTTAATAAATATCAGAAATTTTTTATAACAGTCAGCCTGCTGTTGCATTCTGCTGATAATTCGCAGATTTTTCTGAAGTTTTCCTTGTTATCATAATTACTATCCGCATTAAAAAGTTCGCTTGCAGATCTTCTGATAATATCCGATACCTCAGAATGTCTTCTGGCCATACCTGAAACCATATTTTTTCCTGCTATTATCATCTGTTCTCTTTCAACTTCAAAAATTTCATTTTGTGTTGAAAGGATTTCATTATTCTTGCCGACCATTTCAGATGTAAGCTCTGCCTTTTTCTTCTTTGCAATAGCCTTATCAATCATATTGACGGCAATCGCTCCGATTATACCGGCAACAAGCGCACCCAGGAACATTCCGAGGATATTCGCAAGGCTTCCCAACAAAGGAATCTCAAAGGCGAAAACCACACCCGCACCGGGTATTGCCATCAATCCTTTTTCGATTACTTCGCCAAGAACGATCCCACCTATAGCAGTGAACCCTGCTGTTACAATTTTACCAACTTCAAGAGTCAGTATTCCTATCGGTTTGCCCCTGTTTTCAGGTCTTTTTATGTACATAACGGCTTCCTTCAGAGATCTGTAACCCTGCTTGAAAAGAATGAAGATCTTTTTTATGGTATTTACAACAGGTCCGAATAATGCTGTTGCGATAGTTGTAACTGCACAATCAGCAGCATTCATAAGATGAACCTTCAGTTTTCCCACAAAAGATACAATCGCTTCCTTTAAACTGGCTAAAAGAGTTTCAAGTTTCTTTCCGGCAGATTTGAGCCATTTTACAAGCTTGGAAATTACTTCTTTTATAAGTTCAGCAAGAAGTTGCATAACAACCGCACGAAGAGTTTTTCCACCGATACGAAAAGTTTCTTCTTTACGGGTTTTCATTCCTTCTTGTCTGAGTCGTTCTTCTCCTTCTCTTTCTTTCTGTTCGATAAACTCTTTTGAGCGTTTATCTGCCTTTTCCCAATGCTTTGTCTTATCGCATTCATCCATCTCATCTGCGGACTTATCGCTTTTTCTGTTATTTCTTTTCGCCGTTGTATACCCCTGTAAATTTTCAGGGCTGTTTATTATATCTGCCAACTGTTCGTTATCATTTGCCATCTGTAACGAAGCGTTGCCATAGATTTTCGCAGAAGAAGAAACATGTTCCCTCTGGGCAGCCTCAGGATTGTTTTTACCGTTTTCCAGCTTGGTTTCAGTCGGAATCTGTCTGCCGGTATAGATATCTGTAACAGTATCTATACCCTGATTTTTCAACTTTCCTGCTCTTTCCAATGTTGCATCCATACCCGGATTTACATACTCCTCACGGAATTCACTATGGGGCTTATTTTTATATCTGTCATAATTTTTTTCTAACTGTTCCCTGCTGATATAGTTATGAGTTGCGATTATACCATTTTTAAAGTTTTCACTTGTCTGAATATGGGCAGTTTCACTTAAATCAAGGTTAAGCCCATTATTTTCTTTGATAAAATCTTCGCCTGCTTTAGAAGCGATCTGGTTGATAACTTCTTCCCAAACGACAGTTTTTATCACTTCGCCTAATTTTTCAGGATTTCCGATTGTTGCTTTTTCTTCCTCAAGAAAGGCGAAATCGGATATTTCTTCCTCTAACTGATTCTGTAACTTTTCTCCGAGTTCAGTCAGTTCGAGAGATCTTGCAATCGCTTCTTCTTCACGGGTCAATACCAATAAATTGTTATTCATAAATACATCCTCCTTTGTGATTGACTGTTTTGTGTTGTTTGTCATATCAGATTTCTCCTTTCATTTTGCTTTCTACTTACATATACGATCCTGAAATCGTTAAATTAAGTTTTTTTGAAAATTTTTTCAAAAATTATTTTTTCTTTGCTCTTCTACTTACATATACTGTTCTGAAATCGTTAAATTAAGTTTTTTTGAAAAATTTTTTAAAAAAATAAAAAAGCCGTGTTTTTTAACACGGCTTTTTGTTTTTTGTTTTTCATTTGCCCCTATGAATTTACAGGGGTGTAAAACAGACGAAAAGAAAGTAGATTCTTATATGAGTTTCAGACCCCTATGAATTTACAGGGGTGTAGTTCAAGAATAATGAAGAATTTATTCTTATCAGTGTTTTAGACCCCTATGAATTTACAGGGGTGTAGTTCCTTATGGATCGTGCTATCGAGTACGAAAAGTTTTAGACCCCTACGAATTTACAGGGGTGTAGTTCTACATCGTCTGCCAAATAAGGAAGAACTTGTTTTAGACCCCTTTGAATTTACAGGGGTGTAGTTCAAAAGGTATGCCGCTTACGCTAAGCGCAAGGTTTTAGACCCCTATGAATTTACAGGGGTGTAGTTCCTCAAAGTAACCAAAAAAGATTGCTTTGAATTGTTAGTATTCTACACCTTTTTTTACGATTTGTCAAGTGTTTTATCTTTATTCTTATATTTCTATCGGAATACCTGGTGCGAGTTCCTTAAACTTCTCTGCGTTTTCTGTATGAACGGGGGTTATGACTTTTGGGTGAACAGTTTCAATGAGAGTTTTTACTGCCTGTTCATCGGCGTGTCCGCTTGTATGGATAGTTTCGATTTTAAGCCCTAAGTTCTCACATTCCGACAAAAACTCTTTCATAGTTTCGGTTTCTTTATACCCACTCCAGAAGGAGTAGATAAGAACCCCGTCTTCAAAGGACATCTTTTTTGACAGGTCTCTTAAATAAGAAATCATAGAGGTTCTGACGCACATAGAAAAATGATTCTCTGATATTCTTTTTTTGCCGATTTTATTTTCGTATTTTTCGATATATTCAAAGTGATTCTGAACTATCGGAAAAGCATATACATCATAAAACTTCGGGTTGGGAATTCTCTCCCCTGCAGTTTCTGCAATATTGGCAAGATAAGCGTCTTCTAAAAATACACGCTTTGCTTTTTTTGATGCACGATACATAGTGACAAGTCTGTCGATATTCATTGAGGATTGAAGTATAAAAACGGGGCCTTTATGTTCTTTAAAGACCTTTTCTGCCCTGTCTTCGAGAGTGGTTTCCTTTTCGGCAACATACCCCTCTCTTGAAAAAGTCGTGCCCTCGCATATCAGTCTGTCAACTTTTTTGGGAAGTGCATTAAGAAGCATATCAAAAGGCTTTCTTCCGTTTGAACGAAAATCGCCCGTATACAGAACACTCTCATCGCCCGACCTGCAAAGAAGCATATAACTATCAAACGCAGAATGGTCACAAAGAAACGGGGTTACAGTTATATCGCCTATTACAATGTCTTTTTTATGATATAAAAAGCCTTTGGGATTTAGTTGTTTTCTGTTCAGAAATTCGTTTGAGAATTTAAGGATATTATGGCTTTTTTCGCCGATATAAACGGGGATATCCTTATGTATATCGTAGACAAGACCGACATGGTCACCGTGATAGTGCGACACGAAAACTGCGTCATAACCTGCATAGTCGAAAAGTCCGGGAACATCGGGGAGTTCCTTATTCTTTTCATCGTCAAGTTCAAGACCTGCGTCAAGCAGGATTTTTGTCTTTTCGGTGGAAATTTCGATAATGTTCCCACCTATCTGATTTTTCCCACGGATTATTCTGGTTTGCATAGAGGTACCTCAGAATTATTAATTATTTTTTTCGACATACTGTGCTTTGCTCATATCTATATTATAATTACTACTACTCATTTTCAATAATTTAATTGGATGTGTAATATTTTCTATTGAATTCAATTCTTTATTCAAGGTTTTACTCTTCTCATTATAATCTGCAAGTAAAAATAAAATTTCTATTTTTGATTCGTCTATTTTGGGGATAGGTGATTGAAGAAGACCTAATTCGTATTTTGTTTTTGCAATGTTTTCAACCGACTTTAATAAAACATCAATCAACTGGGAATCGTTAAGCAATGCACACATATCCTTATAATGTTCTTTTAAACCGGCTTTGCCTGATATTGATTTTGTGCCAAATTTGTTTTCAACAATAATCAGTTTATCTCCATGTATCATCAACATATCCAATCGCATTCTTTTTGTTTTCGATTTTGGTGGTACATATTCAATATCAATAATAGAGGGGTTGTTAACAAGCAATTTGTGCTGAAATTCGCGTTCAGCTTTAGGATGTTCTTCAAGCCAACTATCCATTTCTGCCATCATAAGGTTAAAATTTTCAATATAATCTTGTGCAGAATTGGAATTTAACGAACAGAAATGATTATAATTTGATGTATCTTTTTTATTCGAGCAATATTTTGAATCAAAATGAAATTCGTATCCATTCCTTTTTTTCTTGATTCTCAAAAGATTTCCGCCTCTATAATAGATATTTATATATCCACTTCGAATTTCAAGGCATAAATTATGATGATTTGTTTTTACCTGATTTAAAAAATAAGATAAGTATTCATCTTTTAAATCTTCTATAAATTTTGAACTGATTTGTCTCATAATAACTACTCCTCGCTTTTTATAAAATGTTGGTTTGTTTAAAAAATGGTATATAATTATTGTATCACTATCTGACTATTATGTAAATACTTTTCACCGAAAACCAGCCTCTTTTATGAGGCTGGTTTCAGTTTTTTCAACCACTCTTTCTGTGGAGTTTCTATTTTGAAATATTCTGACCACATTCCGAATCGTTCTTCGTTTCCGTATCTTTTATGGATTGTCATGTTTTCTAAATCAAGGTCCATATCAGAAAATTTGTTTTCAATGATTATCGGTGCGATTTTTTCTGCGAGTTCTGCGAATTCCATATCCCAGTGTTTTGACTTTCTTTCAACCCCTCCTATGAAGACTTTTATGTTATGAGAATCTGATGTAAGTCCCAGTGCACAGGATTCGATTTCCTCAACCGAGAAGAAGATGTAATATCCTCTGTTTATGAACTTTCCGTCGTGAAGTGAATGTCTTCCGCCTCGCTGATAGTCAACCCATATTCTTAAATTCTTGTTCTTTTCTCTGCTGACTATCGGTATGCTTACGATTTCAAGGTTTCCGTCCGAATAAAATCTGAATTTACGCATAATATACATCCTCCTCATAAATCATCATTTAAACTTCTGTTATATTATAATAACACAACGATATTTACAGAAAGACATTTTTAATCCGAATAAAATTCCTCCATAGTGTCAAGGCAGAGGCAACCCAAGGGATTTCCGAACACAGCGCCACAGTCGATAGCAATATGGTTATTGCCTTTCCATATCTTCCCCAGAGAATTCTTATCGATAAATCCCGTCGGGGTATGGCCCGTTACTATGTATTTATCTTCAAAATAGATTTTCTCATAATCGGGTTCGCCATAGACATAATCATCGGGCGTCCAGTTGTCATAGTCATCCGATTTATCGAATGACGGAACTGTATGCGAAAGGAGAAATGTTTTTCCGCCGACATTTATAACCTCTGAAATCTTTGACTTTTTCAGTGCATAGAGAACGATATCCCTTTCGCTTTCTGAAAGAAATAAAAATTCCTCGATAGTAGGTTCTCCACCGTCTGAAATCCATAGTCTGTACATTTCATCAAGTTCCTCCGAAGAGTTATTCTCAGAAAGAAAATCAGGGAGTTTCATTAAAAGCACATAGGCGAGGTAATCGTGATTGCCCTTTAAAAAGACGACATTTCCCCTTTCCGCTACATCAAGGAGAGTTTTTATTCCGTCATGGCCTCTGTCAACAATATCACCTAAAATATAAAGGGTGTCATCCTCAGAAAAGTTTATTTTACTGAGGATGTTTTTATATTTATCATAACAACCGTGAATGTCTGAAATAACATAGGTCATGCCCAGAAATCAACCTCCTCTATATAGAATTTTCCGTCTTCTCCTCGTCTTACACCGAAATCCTGTCTTTCGGGGTATCCGCAGTTGAAGTTTGAAACAAAGCGTCCTTTTTCGCGTGAATATTCAAGATAACCGATAGTTTCAAAAATCCTGAAATCTTCTTTCAGTTCCTTAAAATCTGTTATGCCACTGATTTTTACATACTCGGCAACATAAGGGTCGTTGTATCTGTATACCTCATAATCTGTGAGGGGTCTGTCATAAAACGCATTTTCAAGATTGTATTTATAATCGAGTAAACAAGAGTCGAGGTTTTCTTCCTCGTCACTCTCATCGCCCGATATATCAATTTCTATGCCGGTCATAAGAAGTTCTGCAAACTTACTTAAAGTAATAAACTTTTTCATCTGAGTTTCGCTTATGTGTCGTCTTTTGAGTTCTTCACTGTCGGCAACTCTTAATCTTCCCTCACCCGAATGATAATATTTTCCGTCCTCATCGTTCACCAATTTATACGAAACAACCCCTGCCGCAACAAGAAATTCTATATCCCTCTGAATTTTCTTGCGTATACTTGAATCTGTGAACTCAAACTGTCTTTTGTCTGTATCGATATAGGGGAAATACTGATTTATGACTGCGTTGTCAATCATCTCGCAGGTAGAAAACATCTCGAACATAAGAATTCTTCTTGCCATAGCGCTGAGCTCTTTTCTTTTCTCTTTCATAAGACTTACCTCCATAAATATAATCATCTTTCAACTTATATTATAGCATAAAGAAAATATATGAAAAGACATTCCTCTATGCTTTATAAACGGTGTGGAAAAATTCCTCCTTGAAATGTCCTTCAAGAATTTCATCGTGTGATATATTGGTCTCACAGAAGCCTTCCACCCTATAACATAATACCACAATCCTATGCGACTAAAATGTCCCATCGGTCGTGGTATATTATAGGTGTAGAGAAAAACCACACAACCAAATGTAATGTAAAGGAGACAGGCTATGAGTAAATTTGATAACATTATCGGTTACGAAACAATCAAGAAGGAACTTATGCAGATCTGCGATATGCTCAAGAACAAAGAGATATATGAAAATCTCGGTGCCAAACTTCCCCACGGTATTCTTTTACACGGAGAACCGGGGCTCGGCAAGAGCCTTATGGCGAAATGCTTTATCGAGGAAAGCGGTCTTAAAACATATACAGTCCGCAGAAACAAGGGCACAGATGACTTTATGAAAGAAATCACAGAAACATTTGAGAAAGCGAAAGAAAACACCCCTGCCATTGTATTCCTTGATGATATGGACAAATTCGCAAACGAGGACGAAAAGCTTTGCGATGCAGAAGAATATGTCGCTATACAGTCGGGCATTGATAATGTCAAAGAAAGCGAAGTATTCGTTATCGGAACAGCAAACAATGTGAGAAAGTTGCCCGAATCGCTCACCCGTTCGGGACGCTTTGACAGAAAGATTTTTATCCCCTTACCCACATCTGACGATTCCTATAAAATCATAAAGCATTATCTTAAAGGCAAGAAAGTTTCTGACGACATCAATATCGAGGATATTGCTATGATGATTCAGCATACTTCCTGCGCAGAACTTGAAACTGTTCTCAACGAGGCAGCAATTCTTGCGGCTTATTCAAGAAAAAACAGTATCTCAACCAAAGATATAGTAGATACAGTTCTTCGTATGAAATATGACGCACCCGACAATTTTGTAAAGACTTCTGAAGATACCACACGCAAAGTTGCAATTCACGAGGCAGGACATCTTGTTATGTGCGAGGTGCTTTGTCCGGGAAGTATAGGTATTGCATCTATCCGTTCGAGAGAGGGACATTCAAAGGGTGGCTTTGTTCGCAAATGCAGGGAACTTGACCGCAGACCTTTTGAAATTCTTGTATCTCTCGCAGGGAAAGCGGCTGTGGAAATGTATTATGCAGACACACGCGCAAGTGGTTGTCAGTCGGATCTGTCAATGGCGGCAGACCAGATCAGAACAGCAGTCAGCGAAAGTTGCACAAACGGATTTGAATTTATGGATGTCGAAACCCGTTTCTCAGCCTCTATGTCCCAGAATCTCAATTCACGCGTTGAAGCGATTATTCATTCTGAACTCGAAAGATATTTATTCAAGGCAAGGGATACCCTTATCAAGAATAAAGAATTCCTCGAAAAAGCAACTGATATGCTTATCGAAAAGGAAACTCTTCTTCATTCGGATATAAGGGCTTTGCGTGAAAGCGTAACCATTACCGAAGTTTTCATCTGATGAGTATCTTTAAAATCAGAAAACATAAAATCCACCCGATAATGTACCATAAAAGTCGCACAGGGTGTAGAAAAATACATAACTGTGTGGTATAATGGCTGATGAGGTGGATTTTATGTATACAAAACAACCCAAGAAATTATTGATTATGAATATCCTCGATATCCTGAGGCGTTACAGCGATGCTGACCACAGACTCAGCCAGAAGGATATCGTTGGTATTCTTAAAAAAGAATATGACATGGATGCCGACAGAAAAGCAATCAAACGAAATCTTATGGATTTAATTGATTTCGGATATAATCTTGAATTTTCGGAGAGTGTCCGTCGCAACAAAAACGGTGAGGAAGAAACTATATACACAGACTGGTATTTAGTAAGGGATTTTTCAGACGCAGAACTCCGTCTGCTTATCGACAGTATTCTTTTTTCAAAGCATATTCCCTATAATCAGTGTAAAAGACTTATTGAAAAAATCGAAGGATTATCCAACAGATATTTTAAATCAAGAATGCGTCATGTATACAATCTTCCTGTTGATCAGCCGAAGAATAAGGAAATTTTCTATACCATAGAAATTCTTGACGAGGCTATCGAAAAGAAAAAACAGGTTGTTTTCAATTATGGTATTTACGGAACGGATAAGAAACTGCATCTGAAAAAGCGCAGAAGCGGTGAACCGATAGAGTATACCATAAACCCCTATCAGATGGTTGCTTCAAACGGAAGATATTATCTTATAGCGAATGTTGACCGATATGATAATGTTTCGCATTATCGTCTTGACCATATCAGAAATATCAGGATGACTGATATATCCGTAAAACCTGCGAAAAAGGTCAGGGGGTTTGAAAACGGAATCAATCTTCCGAAACATATGGCAGAACATATCTATATGTTTTCGGGTGAAAGTAAACGGATCGTTATGAAAACGCATCCCGATATGGCAAACGAACTTATCGACTGGTTCGGAAACGGCGTTAAATTCTCTGATGAAACGAAAGACTCCGTTATCGCAAGCGTTACTGCAAATGCCGAAGCTATGCGTTACTGGGCGTTGCAGTATGCGCCTTATGTTACAATTATTTCTCCGCAAGAACTTGTCGATACAGTAAAGGAAGATTTAGAGAAAGCACTGGATTTGTATGATAATGCCTGGTAAGTCGGGATGATTTCTGGCATAAAATAACCCCTCTCGTAAAAGAGAGGGGGTTTTTATCTATCCTCCTGAACTTAATTCCAGGTCTTATCTTTAAGCAATTCTGCAATTTTCTCAGTATCAGGCATTTTATTGATTTCCGGAATATTTAAAATTTCAGATAAATCAAAAAATTTGGTGCCCATTGAACCGCCAGGTGTTATCTTTTTAAAATCAGTTTCATAGAACTGCTCTACAAAGAAATATCTATGCTCTACCGTTCTAAGATCATATCCATAAGATTCAGCATCCTTTATTGCCTTTTCAATCATCTGCTTACGTTCTTCTGTCAATTCTCCGAATTCGGATACATATGTCATGCCCGTTTCTGTTTCAACAGCTGTAATTCTTGCAGAGATTTTCCCGATAGCACGTACGCTCTTCTGCTTATAAAGTCCGAGATAATCATGGGGTTTGAATCCACGATCAGCATTGTCATAATAAACATTATTGCCGATATTGAAATCAAATGTTGTTCCTGCAAGTTGCATACGCAACTGTTTCCATGAATCAGCACCTGAAATCAAATTATCGTTATAACAGTAATCCCGATAATCATCGAGTATATCACGCATTTCATAATCTCTGTCATCAATAACTTCGCTGATAGCATTAGCCATTTTTTCAAATGTTGTATTGATATGAATTACCGGATATTTCTGAGTTGAATTGTATTTTTTGAGTTGCTTTTCAAAATCCAATCGTTTTTCTTCTGACATCAGTTCTGAAGAAAGCGTAATCATAACCTTGTTTTTCTCATTACCAAATGAGTTTAAATGCCTCATGAGTTGCTCCGAATAAAACCAATCTGTCAATTTAGTCTCAACAACAATTTTAAAGCCTTCTTGTGTAATGGTTGCATCAGGTATGCTATCCGGATTATTTTCTTGTAAAGTAAAATACAATTCCGGTTTAAATAAATTATCAAAATATTCTGATTTCAAAAATTTAAAAAATTTATCCGGTGAATAAGAATATAATCGGGATAAAAGCAACATTGTGTTGGCTGTAGCCATGTTTTCTTTTCCATGATATCTTTGAAAATAGTGTATCTTCATTGTAGTAATATTCCTCCTATATCCTCATATACTTCGCATAAAACGCATTTACTACATCCATTAGTTCGGGGGAGTCTTTGAAATACTGCGGTACATCTCTTTTTATCTCATCGGGGATGCCGTAATAGGCTTCGGCGATTCCACCCGTGATTGCTGCTAATGTGTCGCTGTCGCCACCTATCGAGATTGCGTTTCTGATTGCGTCCTCAAAATCCGTTGACTCGAAAAATGCCTTTAAAGCCTGAGGAACAGTATTCTGACAGGTTTCGTTGAATTCATATGTATCTCTTATCTCATCGAGAGTGAAATCCATAGGATAATAGTTTGCGTTTATATGCTCCCTGATTTCTTCCAAAGAGTGTCCCGTTTTCGCGAGGAAAATCGCAACAGTCGTCGCTTCGGCACCCTTTATCCCCTCGGGATGATTATGTGTTACTTCTGTTACGGCTTTTGAAAGTGCCTTTGCTTCTTCTATGCTTTTTGCTACAAATCCACAAGCACTCACCCTCATAGCAGAGCCGTTCCCAAAACTGTTATAGGGTTTGGGGTCGTCGCTATACATCCACCTGAAAAAAGACCCGCCATATCCACAATCTTTATAAGGCTGACCTATTTCACGCATCGACTTTACTGCATAATCCGAAAGAACGCTTAAATCTCCGTCTGCTTTCATAATCGCATCGGCAACGGCTATCGTCATAACCGAATCGTCTGTGAAAAAGCATTTTTCCGTAAAAAATTCAAAATCCTTTGACCTGTGGTTATGCCACTCAAAACGCGAGCCGACAATATCTCCGATAACAGCACCTATCATAAAGTCTCCTCCTTATCTGTATAGAAAAATGATAACATATATGGCAGTGGTTTTCAAGATGGTTGATATTACTGCCATAATACTATTATAACATAACGCGTGGGTAAAAGTATGGACAATAGCGTTTCTTTATTGTGAGAGGGTTTTTGTATCCTTATTTATCTTTCTTATCATAATTTCTCTCGATATTTTGCAGTTTTGTTCTCTTGTATAAGAAAAACAAAAAGTCAATTACGATTTGCATAATCGTAATTGACTAAATTTATAGTGTAGGATATAATATAGAAAAATAAGACGGAGGTGTTGTAATGTTTATCGGCAGAGAAAAGGAGAACTTGATTATGAAGTTTATCAAATTTATTATACTTATATTGTTTTGCATTTTGTTGTCATCATGTAGCTATCCTTTGCTTGATAAAACAAAGGATAGTTATAACCCTGCCGAACCGGGAGCAGACGACTATTCGTTTGCTGAAGAGACTGGGCTTGAGGTATTGAGATGTCTTGACGAAAATGATGTTGAGGGATTTAAAACGTTGCTATCGGAAGCAACTATGTCAAAACCGAATGCAGAAAAACAGATAGAAATGCTGTTTGATTTTTATGAAGGTATATCAACTTCACATGATGAAGTGAGAAGTGGTAAAAGCAGTGCGAAATTCAGAGAAGATCACTACGAATATAAGTCTATCTACATATATATTCATAACATAATGACTGATGAAGGAAAAAGTTATAATTTAGAGTTTTATTATGTTTTAGTTGATTCTGATGACCCTTCAAGGATTGGTATATCTGAAATAGTGTTTAGAGATGATAACGGTGATTTTGCTCTTAGAATATTTGCTAATGATGGAAGAAATGTTTTTCCTAAAAATTAGTTGAATAATTTATCATGATATGATAAAACGAAAAAAATTTGAATTTGTCTTTGCAAATGATAGGAGAAAGATATGAGAATACTAATTATAAATGGTGGTCCACACAAGGGAAATACGTGGCGATTGACGGAGATAGTAAGAGAGATTTTATACAATTTT
Organism: Oscillospiraceae bacterium; assembly: GCA_017536405.1. Classification (GTDB taxonomy): domain Bacteria; phylum Bacillota; class Clostridia; order Oscillospirales; family Ruminococcaceae; genus RGIG4131. The sequence continues at coordinate 1,712 of JAFXHL010000019.1, read as the reverse complement.
GATAAGACTATTATGTTCGATGAAATACATTTATCAGATATTGACCTTCCGTTTTGTACGGGATGTAGTAATTGCTTTCGTAAAGGACATGTAGTCTGTCCGCATAATAAAAAAATGCAGCCGATCATGGATATGATAGAAGAAAGCGATGCAGTTATCTTTTCGGTTCCGTGCTTTCAGGGGCATTTGCCGGGAATATTGAAAAATTTTACCGACCATATGGCATTTATGTTGCATCGACCAAGATATTTTACAAAGAAAGCGCTTATCATTAGTACAACCGGTGGAGTATCAGCTGATAGTACAACAAAAGCTTTAGCAGCAACACTGCCAGGGTGGGGATTTAACAAATGCTATCAATTACCTATAACAGCGCTTAGTTGGAATGATTATAAACCTACAGAAAAAGATTTGGAAAAGACAACTAATCTCACAAAGAAGTTTTATCTAGATGTAAAATCCGGAAAAATGCATGTTCCAGGTATTGGAGTGCTGATTCCGTTTAATCTATTTCAGGCTATGTATGTTGGTAACAAAGGAGAGAAAGAGTATCCAACGGAAGATAATAATTTTTGGCCTAAGTATAAAGGTATGAGATATGCACCAGGCATACCTATGACACCTTTAAAGAGATTTCTAGGGTGGGTGATTTACTTGGTCGGGAAAAAGTTGTCTAAAACAATGATAATCACCTATAAGAAATAGACCGTAAAATTTCAGTCTTACTGAGAGATTGAAAGCACGTGATTATTTGAAGTTTCGTAATTGATATGTATAAAAAAGGAGATTTTTATGGGCAAGGTGTGTGAACATTGTAAAAAGTTAAAAGATATAATGGAGGTTGCAAAAACCAAACCCCATGAATATTTGCGTATAGTATATGAACAAATGTATGAGATGTATAAGAACAAAAATCTTAAGTTATATTTTTCAGATTGTTCATTTGAACATTTTTTCAAAGAATTATGCGAGGAAAAACACTATACTTATTATATTTATATGCAATGTTGTGAATGTGAAAGAATATTTGAATTGGGAGCATGTATTAGAGGATGTCCTGTGTATAAAGTTCTTGATGAAAAGCCTGATATCAACAAACTTGCTGGAATGGCACGGATGGATAAAAAGCAATGCTATTATGATGAAGATTAAAGCACGCGAAGCTTTCAGTCTTACTGAGAGATTGAAAGCACGCATGAATTTGAATTCTCACTTGAGGTGTTTTAAGGGATTTAATAACTGTTATATCTTGTTATAGAAATCTCGGAAAACCCTTGAAAACACTAAAGTTTTCGTGGGTGTCCTCTCCGTCACATCTTGTATCGTGTTATATCGTTCTACCCTTGTTTACAAACCCTCATAAGGGAAAAAACAAGGGAAAGAAAATCTGGTAACAACTTATAACGAATTATAAAAATGGCAGTTGGGACTGGATGGAATGCTTATAATACATTTCCAAGAAAGGATTGATAAAATGAGATTGATATATGCAGACTATAACCCTCAAACGAACAGTATTGATGTAACCACATTTGAAAATTACATATTACGGATTGACTGTAATAAGGCTGAGGATGGATTAAGAACCACTCTTTGTTCACAAAATTCGCTGAATGCTTTGGCGATAGATGAGCCGCTTGAGTATGCTCGACTTGCTTTAGACGGCGAAATGCAAGCGTGGGTGGATGCGATTGATAGTTTGGAAGTATGGT
>JAFXHL010000018.1 GCA_017536405.1 Oscillospiraceae bacterium | reverse complement strand
TCTTCGGTATGATCTCAGGTGTTTACTCAACAATGTTTGTTGTTTGTCCTCTTTGGATTCTCTGGCAGACAAGAGGAAGGAAAAAGAAAGAAGCATAAATAAAAATAAAAAGACGGACTTTTTAGTCCGTCTTTCATTTTATCGAAATGCAGGATATAAAAAAAGAGTACCGTGTTTTATACACGGTACTCTTTTTTATTCTTCTTCTTCTTTTTCTTCGGAAGTTTCTTCTGTTTCTTCAGAAACTTCTTCTGTTTCTTCTTCTGTTCCGCCGAGTCTTTCTTTTTCCTGTTCGATTATCGGTGTTGTAGTCCGAAGATATTCGAATTCACAATCCTCTCTGAAACTCGGATAACCATAGGTATTTTTAAGGTCATCCATTTCGCATATATAGAAAAATGCGATAACGCAGGACATAACTCCTAAAAACGAGGTTATCATAAGCGCGGTATTTTCGATGAATGCTGCCATCAGGGCGAATGCAAGCCCCGCAGGGAAGCAGGGAATTTTATACCCTGCAATGATACACGCCGAGGGGATAGCGGTTATTATCGACCACATTATGAGAGTTCCGAAAAGATAGTTTGCTTCGTCGTTTACTATCGAAATTCCGCCCTTTGCGAGAATTATAATCGTTCCGACAACGGCGCTTAAAGCAACAACGGCAATCGGGAAAAAAGTTGCTGCTTTGCAGATTTTCATTTTTCTTCTGCATTCGGGGAAATGGAATGTGCTGCGATATGGCTTTATCTTTTCAGACATTTTTCTTCTCTCCTTTTATCAGTCGATAAGTGTGAATCTCTTGAATTTTCTGCCGTCTCTTTCTATCTCTTCGGAGAACATTGAAAGCGGACGCACCCATACCTTCTTTTCGCCTGCGGGTTCCTGATAGATAACAACATCTTCCATTGTTTCGGAATTTTTTCCGATAGCGAGAACTATGTATGTGTTGCCCTTGAAATGCTTATACATTCTTCCGATTAAAATGCCCTGTTCTTCAACCTGAGGAGCAACTTTCGCCGCGTTTCCTTCTTCTAAAATCATAGATGAGAAAGGAGGCATATTGATAGAAATATAGTTGTTCTGAGGAATATACTGCTTGTCGCCTGCGAGTCTGTCAACAAGGCAGGCACCTGTTATATTGAAACCTACTTCTGCGTTATGGTCAGAAAGGTTAAGAGCAACATAAACAGCGCCCGAAGCACAACTTCTCTTGAATACAAGCTGTTCGTTTCTTATAAGAATATTTTCATAATCACCGACCTGAACGGGCAAGAGCTCTGCGTGAAGTCTTCCGAGTTCCTTTATGTGATTAAAAAGATCCATATCAGCATCGGGGATGTTGTCAAGGTCTAAAGATGGGCGAAGAACAGCGTCAGATGCGGATGTTCTCTCTCCCTTTATGCCCCATTCACTTCCGTAATAAACCGAAGGGACACCGGGCATAGTATACATAAGAGTATAGCAGTTTTTGAGATATTCGGGGCGTTTTAAGAACGATGCAAGTCTGTTTACATCGTGGTTGTCAACAAAGCTGTAAAGGGTTAAATTCTTATAAATTCCGCCGTTTCCGAACTGTCTGTTGAGCGAGTATGAGATTTCATAATAGTTCTTGTCGTTGTGTGATGAATAGATACCCTTCTGACATTCATAGTTTGTAACGCTGTCTAAAACATCATTGTTTGCCCAGCGTGTATAATCGCCGTGGATGATTTCGCCCATAAGCCAGAAATCAGGGTTCTTTGATTTTGTGAAACTGCGGAGTTTCTTGAAGAATTCGATGTCAACGCAGTCAGCAGCGTCAAGTCGAAGACCGTCGATACCGAATTCATCCATCCACATTTCAACGCTCTTTAAAATATAATCAGCAACCTCAGGATTTGAGATGTTGAGCTTTACGAGGTTATAGTGTCCCTGCCAGCCCTCATATGAAAACGGGTCGTTATAGGGGCTTGTTCCCGAAAAATTGACATAAAACCAGTCTTTATACTGTGATGTGTATTCGTTTTCCTGTAAATCCTTGAAAGCGAAGAAATCGCGTCCTACATGGTTGAAAACGCCGTCTAAAACTATCTTTATACCGTTTTCGTGGAGCTCTTCACAAAGTGCCTTGAAATCGGCGTTTGTTCCGAGTCGTCTGTCGATAACGCGGTAGTCCTTTGTATCATAACCATGAACGGAACTTTCAAAAACAGGGCCTAAATATAAAGCATTGAAATTCCCTTCTTTTATATGAGGAATCCATTCTGAAATCTTCTTTATTCTGTTAACGGGTTCACCGCCAGCATTAAGCATCGGCGCACCGCAGAATCCTAACGGATAGATGTGATAAAAAACCGAACTGTTTACCCAGTTTGCCATAAAAATTTTCTCCTTTTGATGTTATACAAAATGAGTTTACCATATTTCATAGCTTTTTGCAACATATCTTTATCGCAAAAACAAACATTTTCTCAAAACTGTTGTATTTTTTGAACAAAAAAGGATAGGGGTATTAAGTGTTTTTGTTGAATATTTTTAAAATCTATTGAAATCTATATAATTATAATATAAAATAAAGATGTATATTTGACACTTTGAAAGTGAGGAGAGATATTATGGAAATCAAGGATATTAAAGTTCAGATCAGCGATGACTCTGTTCTTGTCAGAAAAAAGATGAAAGACCATCTTGCATCACTCGGAATTACAACTGTTTTTGAAGCAGTAAACGGCAACGAGGCTGTTGATGTCTATAAGGCAAACAAGCCCGATGTTGTTTTTATGGATATAGTTATGCCTGAAAAGAGCGGCGTTGAAGCGCTCATTGATATTCTCGCATATGACTCATCTGCAAAGGTTGTTATGGCCTCATCAGTAGGTACACAGGATAACCTCAAGATCGCCATTGCAGCAGGCGCTTATGAATTCTTACAGAAGCCCGTAAACTTTGACGATGTAACAAAAATCATCGAAAAAATCGCCGAAAGGAAGTAACCCACCATGTTTACACAATTTTTCGGAAACTATCTTTTTAACGAAAAACTCGTTACAAAACAGCAACTTATAGAAGCTCTCGAAATGCAGAAATTCGCCCGCGCAAAGCTCGGCGTTCTCGCTATCAACGCAGGATATATGACAGCCGCACAGGTTGACGAAGTTCACGCAGAACAGCAGAGAATGGACAAGAGATTCGGTGACATTGCCGTTGAAAAGGGCTATATGACAGAATCACAGGTAGAAACTCTTCTCTCAAATCAGAAGCAGGCTCATCTCGTTATCGGTCAGGCGCTTGTTGACAAGGGTTACCTCACAAACGAACAGTTTGCAAATGCTCTCGCTAAATATAAGGAAAACAACCTTATCGAAGAAAGAGATTTCACAGATGACCAGAATCGTAAAATCGACACAATCATCCGCAATTTCTATATCTTCAACACATTCGATTCAGATGTTGAATTCTTCACAGAATACACATCACTCGTTTTCAAGAATATCATCCGTTTCATAGGCGATGATTTCATTCCCTTGGCTCCCGAAGCAACAACATCTTATAAGGCAGAAAAAATCTCCTATCAGATGGTAAACGGAAAGGGAGAAGTATTTACAGCTATTGAAGGTACCGAAGCGGCTATGGTTGAATTCGCAAAGAGATATTCACACGAAGAAATCGACAGTTTCGATGAACTCGCAAGAGAATCTGTTGCAGAATTTTTAAACTTACATAACGGACTTTTCACAGTAAATATGTCAAACAACAAGCAGATTGAACTTCAGCTTGAACCCCAGATTTCAAAGGAAAGCATAGAACTTTCTACTAAGGGCTCAATGTTTACTATGCCTATCTGCTTCCCGTTCGGAACAGTATCCGTTATCATCTCATCAGACAAGATAAAGGCTGAATAATTTTAAGACAAGAAGACAACAAAGGGACATTGAAAAGCCTTTGTTGTCTTTTTAAATACGGAGGATTATTATGAAAGGAACAACGCTTTCGTTCGCTGTTGATATGGGTGCCGAGCTTTTATACTGCGGCGCTGAAATACGAAGGGTTGAAGAAACGATGGAACTTATCCTTAAATCCTATGGATACGATTCCTGCTCCGTTTCGGCAACACATGTGAATATCGTTGCAACAGTTTCTGAAAAAGACGGTGAACCGCTCACCAAAACAATGCGCATAAAAGGAAAGGATACAAATCTTCATCGTCTCGAACTTTTAAACGCGCTTTCAAGAAAGATATGTGAAACAAAGCCCGATATTTCTCTTGCAAGGAAAGAGCTTGAAGAGATAAAAAAGAAAAAGGGTTCGGGGCTTTTAGCAGAAACTATCGCTTTTGCGGCAGTAGGGCTTTCTTATTCGCTTTCTTTGGGCGGAAGTATCGGCGATATGTTAACAGCGCTTTTCTCGGCGGCGATAACAAGAATAATTCTCTTTTTCCTCGAAAAACAACGCTTCAATAACTTTTTCACAAGTATAATCGCTGCCGCTTTAATAGCGGTTATAACCTCGCTTTCTTCGCTTTTCGGATTCTGTTCACATTCCGATATTGCGATGACGGGCGCGCTGATAACATTAGTCCCCGGAATAGCGCTTACAAACTGTATGCGTGATTTTATGTCAGAGGATTATCTTTCGGGAATTTCGGGTCTTTCAGAGGCTATACTCACAGCCTCGGGGATAGCCATAGGCGTTGCCGTTGTTTTCTTTGCAAAGGGGGCGCTTATATGATAATTCTTCTTGATTTTCTGTCGGTTATCATTTCATCACTTGCTTTCGCGGTCATTTTCGGAATAAAGGGGAAAAATCTCTTTTTCTCATGCCTTGCGGGTGTTGTTTCGCATAGCGCTTTTATCTTTGCGGAATATTTTGTGCCAGAGCCCGAAACCGTCGCTTATCTTTTCGCGGCGGCTGTTATGACCCTTTACTGCGAAATATTTGCGAGGGTAAATAAAACCCCCGTTACAGTCTATCTTGTAACAGGGCTTATTCCACTTGTCCCCGGAAAACTTATCTACGACACGATGCTTTATTTCACAACGAATAATTCCGCCCTCTTTTTCGAGAATTTACTCCGTTCATTCGGAATAGCCGCGGCGGTAGCACTCGGCGTTGTGGGTATTTCAACTTTATTCAGGATAAGAAAAAAAGTGTGATTTTAAGTCTATTTGACTATGAAATGGTAAAAAATCTGAAAAAAATGTGCTATATTCCCGATTTTCTGCTGTTGGTATCGTTTTCTTATTGAAAAAATCGGGGGTTTGGTGTATAATGTTTGTTGCATAAATATTTATATATATATGATAGGTGGTTAACATAATGGCAGAAATTACTAAAAAACAGCTCAAGGAGGAGTTTTTACAGAAGGTTCAGATGGATTATAACCTCGAACCCAACGAAGCCTCTGATAAACAGGTGTATGAAGCACTCGCATCGGTTGTTGTTTCACACCTTCGCAGAAAACGCAGAAAGTTTATGAACAAGGTCCATTCAGAAGGTAAAAAACAGATTTACTATCTCTCGATGGAATTTCTTATGGGCCGTTCTTTAAAGACATCACTCTATAACCTCGGTATTCAGAACGAAGTCCGTGATGTTCTCAAAGAATACGGCATCAAGCTCGACAATATCTATGAATACGAACCCGACGCAGGTCTCGGAAACGGCGGTCTCGGCAGACTCGCAGCCTGTTATCTCGATGGTCTTGCAACACAGGGCTATGCAGGTATGGGTTATTCAATCTGTTATGAATACGGTATCTTCCGTCAGAAGATTGAAAACGGCTGGCAGACAGAACTTCCTGATAACTGGCTCCCCGGCGGTCAGGTATGGCTTGTTCCCAAGCTCGACAAGGCAGTTGAAATCCATTTTGACGGAAAGCTCAACGAATACTGGGATAATCAGTATCACCATGTTTCACATGTTGATTACTCAACAGTTCTCGCTGTTCCTTATGATATGTATGTTTCAGGTTATGATTCAGAAGCAGTTTCTGTTTTAAGACTCTGGCAGGCTAAATCTCCCTCATTCGATATGGCTATGTTCAATCAGGGTGATTATGCAAAGGCTCTCGGTCAGAACAGTATGGCTCAGGCTATCTCAAAGGTTCTTTACCCCAACGATAACCATTTAGAAGGAAAATCACTCCGTCTCCGTCAGCAGTATTTCCTCTGCGCCGCTTCTGTTGGTGACATTGTAAACCATCATATGAGCGTTTACGGAACACTCGATAACCTTCACGAAAAGGTTGCTATACATATCAACGATACACACCCCACTCTCGCTATCCCCGAACTCATGAGAATTCTTCTCGACGATTGCGGTTATAGCTGGAACAAGGCATGGCATATCGTCAGAAACACATTCGCATATACAAACCATACAGTTATGGCGGAAGCTCTCGAAAAATGGGATCAGAATCTCGTTAAGGAAGTTATTCCCCGTATCTACTCAATCATCTGCGAAATCAACCAGAGATACTGCTCTGCTCTTATGGAAAGAACAGGCGACGCAGGCAGAGTTTCAAGAATGTCTATCATTCAGAACAACCAGATTCATATGGCTAACCTCTGTCTTGACGCTTCACACAGCGTAAACGGCGTATCAAAGCTCCATTCTGAAATCATCAAGCACGAAGTTTTCAATAATGAATACATAGATACACCTCATAAGTTCAAGAATGTTACAAACGGTATCGCTTACAGAAGATGGCTTTATCAGTCAAACCCCGGCCTTACAAAGCTTCTTACTGAAACAATCGGCGATAAGTTCCTTAAAGACGCTTCTGAACTCAAGAAATTCTGCGTGTTTGAAAACGATACACAGGTTCTTTCTAAACTCGCTAAGGTTAAAAAGCAGAATAAGGAAAACTTTGCAAAATACATCAAACAGCATTCAGGCGTTGTTCTTAATACAGACAGCATCTTCGATGTTCAGGTAAAGCGTCTTCATGAATACAAGCGTCAGCACCTTAACGCTCTTAACATCATCGCACAGTATAATGCGCTTCTTGAAAATCCCGATATGGATTTCACACCCAAGACATATATCTTCGCAGCTAAGGCAGCACCCGGATATTATCTCGCTAAGCAGATTATCAAGATGATCTGGGCTATTTCTGAAGAAATCAGAAAGAACGATAAGATCAAGGATAAACTCGCTGTTTACTTCCTCGAAGACTATAAGGTTACACTTTCAGAAATCCTTATGCCTGCAAGTGATATTTCAGAACAGATTTCTCTCGCAGGAACAGAAGCTTCGGGAACAGGTAATATGAAGCTTATGCTTAACGGTGCTGTAACACTCGGAACATTCGACGGCGCTAACATCGAAATCGGTGACGCAGTAGGCCCTGATAACATCATAACATTCGGTATGCTTAAAGATGAGGTTCTTCAGAAGAAGGCTTCAGGCTATAACCCTGAAAACTACTACAACGATAACTATATCATCAGAGCGGCTATCGAAAGAATGTATCGTGGCATCAATGGCTGCACATTCGAAGAAGTTGCAAACAGCCTCAGATATAAGGATCCTTATATGGTTCTCGCAGACTTTGCTGATTACCAGAGAGCACAGGCGTTCTCATCAGAAAAGTATAAGGATACAACAGCTTGGAACAAGATGTCTCTCAACAACATAGCAGGCGCAGGAATCTTCTCAGCAGACAGAGCAGTAGAAGACTATGCACGCGACATCTGGAACCTCACAAAGTAAAAACAAGAAATCTCACCCGTCTTTCTTTGTCAATACTCCTCGCAGTACACCAGTACAGCGTCGTCGTGTTTCCTTGAAATACGGGTGATCTTTTTGTTTTTACGCTTGATTTCGGGAAAAGCACAGTCTCTTCATTTTTAAGAAAAAGCAAAAGAGCACTCTTAAGAGTGCTCTTTTTTATGTCCTCCGCGGTCACGCGGTGCCTGCACGGGCTCCGCGCTCGCTCGTTTGCCTAGAACTAAGTCGGGTCTTTTTGTTTTGTGCGAAGGGCGCACAGCCCAGATTGTTTCCGACTTTTTCAAGAAAACAACTCTACCGCTCGGTAACGCATAAAACTAATGAGCGTATAAATAAAGTTCGTGCGTGCGATGAAAAGTTATTTTTCAGCCTTAATATCGGCAACGGACTATTTGCTGCTGCGAATGAATATCAAGGCACGCTTGCCATAAGCAAGCGTAGGCTCTCCGCCAAGGAGCCGTGTTTTGCCTTCTTTTTCACGGGAGAAAAAGAAGGTCGCACTCCGCAGAGTGCGAAACACTCTTTGCAAATATGTCCTCCGCGGTCACGCGAATCTGCCCGCGGAGGCTCTCCGTCGGCATAAATCCCCTTATAATGCACATATTAGAATATATGAGAGGAGGGATTTATGTGTCGGCGAAAACTGTAAAAAATATTGTTATAACTGCTTTTCTTGTAATACTTATAATCTTCTGCTTCTGGAGATATGATGATGTCTTCCTGCTTTTAAAAACGCTTCTTCTCTCACTGCGACCCGTCATAATAGGCATAGGCTTTGCTTTTCTCATAAACTCGTTTGCAATAAAGGTTATGAAATTCTGGCGTGCGGATAAAATCCCCGAAAAAATTGCATGGATAATTTCTTCGCTGATAGTTTATATTGCATTTATAGGCATTTTTTCTTTGGCACTCTATTTTGTAATCCCGAGCCTTATCGAAAGTATCCGTCAGTTTTTTTCTGATTTCGATTCCTACTATAAGCGTTTTTCGGAAACATTGAAAGAACTTCCGTTTTTAAGTTTCATAGAAAAAATTCTTCCTTCTGCCGAAAAGATAAGGGAGTATATCCCGAAAGCATTTTCTGCTTTTTCTGATACCTTGGGCGGAATTGCAAAGGTCTTCGCCGATACCGTAATAGGCTTTGCGGTTTCTTTCTATTTTGTTCTGGGAAAAAATTCTTTCAAAGAGGGAGCAAAAAAACTCGCGATGTCTTTTCTTCCCGAAAGGATATATAAAAAGGGCGCGGAACTCTATTCTACATCCGTTAAAACCTTTTCGGGATTTATAAGCGGTCAGCTTACAGATTCATTCATTATGGGGATACTCTGCTTTATCGGAATGGCTGTTATAGGTTTTCCATATCCTCTGCTGATAAGCTCGATAATAGGGTTTACAAATATAATCCCCGTTTTCGGCCCCGTTATGGGAACAATCCCCTCGGCATTGATTCTTCTTTTTGCCGACCCTATGAGCGCCGTCTGGTTTGTTGTTTTTATCCTCATTCTGCAACAGATTGAAGCCCAACTTATCTATCCGAGGGTTGTGGGAACTTCCGTCGGCCTTAAACCTTTCTGGACACTTTTTGCCATAATTGTCGGCGGAAATCTTTTCGGAATATGGGGAATGATTATAGGAATACCCCTTCTGTCCGTCATTCAGAGCGAAATTGTTAAGTGCGCAGATACGCGTAAATTCGGCGTTTTTGTCGAAAAATGCGATAAATAAACCTTGATTTCGGGATAATCTTGTGATATCATAAAAATATGGAAAAAATTAGTAATTTTTTGGAGGTAATCCCGAATGACAGCGAAAACAAAAATACTTTTATGTGAAAACGGAATAAATGGCGAATCCGTTTCAGCAACAGCACTCAAGAACAACGGCTTTATCGTTACAACAAGGCAGAAAAACGGAAATGATGCCATAGAAGCGATAAAGGATGAACGCCCCGATATTGTTATAGTTGATGCCGAAATGCAGGGTGCCAATGCTGAAAGCGTTATAAACAGGGTAAAGGCTGATATGATTGTTCCGCCTAAATTTATTGTTATAACATCTTATGGTCAGATTGAAGAAGAGGAGAAGCTTATGAGAATAGGTGCTACTGAGGTAATCAAAAAGCCTTTCGGAGTGCAGACACTTGTTGAAAAGGCGATTTCTGTCAGCAAGGAAATAAATCAGCAGAAAGACGAAATCAATATGGAAGTCATAGTTACAGAAATCATTCATCAGATAGGCGTTCCCGCACACATAAAGGGATATCATTATCTTCGTGAGGCGATAGTTATTTCCGTCTATGATGAAGAGATGCTTGAAAGCGTTACAAAAATCCTTTATCCAACGGTTGCAAAGCGTTTTGACACAACATCATCAAGGGTTGAAAGAGCAATCCGCCACGCGATTGAAATCGCTTGGGACAGAGGCGATGTTGACACACTCAATTCCTATTTCGGATATACAGTGAATACAGGCAAGGGCAAGCCCACAAACAGCGAATTCATAGCGCTTATTTCGGATAAACTCCGCCTTCGCTATAAAAGAGAAATCGCAGTTTCAGAAAAAAGATTTGCTGTAAAAAGATAACAACAACCCCCACATCTGTGGGGGTTGCATTATGATATACCGCTTTATGTTTATGTCATAAGCTTTGTTCCGATAACAATAACGCCTAAAAGAACGAGTATTACACCCGTTGCACGATTGAGTGTACGCGAGCTTACTTTATTTGCGATAACAGAACCTATTCTTGCAAAAATAAGAGTAAAGACAATACACATCACAAGAACCGATATATCGGGAATTTTATTGTCGATTACAAAATGGCTGACAGCCCCTGTAAGTGCTGTAAAGGTCATTACAAAAACGCTTGTTCCGACAGCGGTTTTCAGTTCATACCGAAGAATCATCGTGAGTATCATAAGCATCATCATTCCGCCACCCGCGCCGACAAATCCGCAGATGAAGCCTATAATCATCCCCGATATAAGAGAACTTATGAATCTTCTTGATGAAGAAACGCTGTTCATCGCTTCTTTTGTTGTGTTTACAGGGCTTATTATGAATTTTATTCCCATAACGGTTGTCATAAAAACAGATGTTCCGCCCATTGCTTCATTGGGAACAAAACTTGCAACAAAGCTTCCTATGAATGTAAATATCAGAACGGCAATCATCATAACGATTCCGTTTTTTATGTCGATATTCTTGTTTTTGTGATATGTATATGCACTGACTCCACTTGCTAAAACATCGCTCGCAAGCGCTATTCCTATTGCACTGTAAGCAGGCAGACCGAGAAATGTAACAAGCATAGGCGTTATAACAACTGCAGCACTCATTCCCGCAAAGCCTGTTCCGAGTCCTGCTCCGCAGCCTGCTATAAGGCATACTATTATTTCAATAAGTGTTTCCATTATAAATTATTTCGCCCCCGTCGAGCCAAATCCGCCTTCGCCTCTCTCTGTTTCAGAAAGTTCGTCAGAAACGATAAGGTCGGGCGTTAAAACGGGAGTTATAACCATCTGTGCTATTCTCATTCCGTTTTCGACTGTGAAATCTTCAGCCCCGTTGTTTATCAGCGCAACACCGACTTCACCACGATAATCGCTGTCTACAACGCCTACCCCGTTAGCGAGTGAGATGCCGTGTTTTGTCGAAAGTCCGCTTCGGGCATAAATCATAACGGCGGTGTTTTTTTCTGCCATAACAGAAATACCTGTCGGGATGATTTTTATTTCACGCGGTTTAAGAGTTATATCATTTTCGATACAAGCGCATAAATCATATCCTGCGGAGCCTTCTGTCGCTCTTTCGGGAACTTTTGCACCCTCTCTCAAAAGTTTTATCTTCATTATAAAACACCTCTCATATAAAGTCCTCTTGTGAAATCGCGAGGGGGATTTTTTTCGCTAAAGAAGTCGTCAACAGCCTTATTTATCTCTTCTGAGGATTCATCGTAAAAAAGCATTGTCATAAAATCGACGCCCTTTATTTCGTCCTTTTTATCGCCGAGATAAAGGATGTTGCAGTTGAGAATTTCTGCATAGTCATCATAACAATAAACGGGGAAATTTTCGCCCTTTCTGTCGGTAAGTATTTTCTTGCAGTTCTTGCAACCCACCTGAGATTTTATAGGACAGTTTCTTGTAAGCATTAAAGGAAGTCTGCCATAGGCTATAATACCTCTTTTAATATCGCCTGAAAGGGATGAAATCTGCGAGAGTTTCATTTCAAAAGAAAGCTCGGCATCCATAGCACCCATATCCTTTATCATATCGAGTGAATATGAATTCGCGATGTTCATTCCAAACCCTGCGTGACAGATAAACCCGAGATTTTTCGCCGTTTCAAGATGAGCGATATTGTTGCAGTAAGCATGAGAAAATCCCTTTTCTTTTGCTTTTAAAAGAGTTTCTCTTACCTCGTTTTCGTCTTTGATAAAGCGGGGGAGAGAAAGAAGAATTTTATCCGAAGCGTCAACTTTTTCATATTCAGAAAGGGGAAGAATTATCTCTTTAACCTTATCTGAAAGTCCACTTATCTGCTTTGCTTTTTTAACTGAAACTCTTATGTAAGGTGCGTTACGGGGAATGTATCTTTCGCCGTTTTTCAGAACATCTTTATTAATAATATGCTTTTTGTTTTCTGTCAAAAGAAGTGAAATTTCTTCAACCGCTTTTCTTCTTATGTCGTTTACAGCCGAAGCGGGAACGAAAATATTTTCACCGATATCGCAGTTTATTTCGTCGGGGATAAAGGGGGTTCCCCCAAGTTTAGAAAGTTTTTCTATAAAAAATTTTTCATCAGAGGGTTTGTTTTCGGCTTTTTTAGGAACATCACCCGAAACAGTTACTTCCTTTTTGTCACAGTAAGCTGTGAGTTTCATTTCTTCATTTTCGCGGGCTTTAAGAGAGAAAGAAATCTTTCTTCTGCCTGTGTCCCTGCGGTAAAGTTCTCTGATTTCGGGGAAATAGTCTTTCGCAGAAACGACATCTTCCTTTTCTCTTATTCCGAACATATTTCTGCCCAAGGTTTCTTTTAAGTATCCGTCGGTAAATCCGCCACGCGAAAAAACCGCCTTTAAAACGCTCATATCATATCTTTCGCCCGAAAGTGCATTCTTAACGGCGTTTACAGCCGATGCAACATATTCGGGGCGTTTCATTCTTCCCTCTATCTTAAAGGATTTTACCCCTGCATTTACGAGTGAATGTATTTCGGGGATATAAGAAAGGTCTTTTAAAGAAAGCGCATAATAATCCGATTTATCGGCAGAAAAGGGAAGTCTGCAACTCTGTGCGCATAGCCCTCTGTTAGCACTTCTTCCGCCTATCATAGCGGACATAAAGCACTGTCCCGAAACGGACATACACAAAGCACCGTGGATAAAAACTTCAACCTCAACAGGCAGTTTACAGATTTCTTCTATCGCCGAAAGTGAAAGCTCTCTCGATAAAACAACTCTCGAAAAGCCCATATCCATAGCCTTTTTAGCGCCATCAACGGAATGTATTGTCATCTGCGTCGAGGCATGAAGGGGCATAGAGGGAAGAGCGTTTTTTATTAAAGAAAAAACGCCTAAATCCTGAATAATAAATGCGTCCACTCCGATTTCTGCGGAACGGACGGCAACTTTCAAAACATCAGAGAAGTTCTTGTCAAAGGCTATTGTGTTTATAGCCTGATGAACAGAAACTCCGTTCAAATGGCAGTAAGAAACCGCCTCTTTAAGTTCATCTTCGGTGAAATTCGTTGCATTTCCTCTTGCAGAAAATTCCTTTCCTCCGAGATAAACAGCGTCGGCGCCGCATCTTACAGCGGCGTAAACGCTTTCTAAACTCCCTGCGGGAGCGAGTATTTCAGGTTTATGTATCATAATCTTTACTCTTTCGCCATTCCCGAAAATCTTGTATACTGACCATCCCATACAAGATTTACTGTTCCTACTTCGCCGTGTCTGTTTTTAGCGACGATACATTCAGACAAGTTCTGCTGTTCAGCCTCGGGATGATAATATCCGTCACGATAAAGCATAAGAACTATATCTGCGTCCTGTTCTATTGAACCCGATTCACGAAGGTCAGAAAGCAGGGGTCTGTGGTCTGTTCTGCTTTCGGGTCCGCGCGCGAGCTGTGAAAGAACTACAACGGGAACATCAAGCTCCTTGGCCATAAGTTTAAGCTGTCTTGTGATTTCAGATACTACTTCAACTCGGTTTCCGTTTTTAACCTTTGCAGAATCCATAAGCTGTAAGTAGTCTATTACAACAAGACCTAAGCCCTTTATTCTTCTCAGTTTTGCTTTCATCTGCGGAACGGTAAGTCCGCCCGCGTCTGAAAGATAGATATTCATCTTTGCAAGATGAGATGCGCCTATTGAAAGTCGTTCCCATTCCTCGCCCGAGATATTTCCTGTTTTAAGGCTCTGGCTGGGAACTCTCGATTCAGAAGAAAGCATTCTCATTACAAGCTGTTCGTTTGACATTTCGAGAGAGAAAACCGCAACCTTCATTCCATCGTTTTTCATACAGGCGTTTGTAACTATATTGAGCGCAAACGCGGTTTTACCCATACCGGGACGCGCCGCAACGACGATAAGGTCTGATTTGTTAAGACCCGTAAGAACTCTGTCAAGGTCTGAAAAACCCATTTTTGCGCCGAGATATTTGTCCCTGTCCTCACCGCTGATTTTCTTTAAGTTGTCAAAAGCGGCAACAAGCGCGTCTTCGATTTTAACAAGCCCCGTTGTTTCCTTGCCTTTTCTGATGTCATAGATTTTCTGTTCGGCAAGGTCTAAAAGTGCCGATGATTTTTCTCCGCTTTCCATAGCCGCAGCGGCTATTTCCTGCATAGCGTCAATAAGCGCACGCTTTTCGTATTTATCGCGAAGAATTTCACAATAATCCCTTATGTTTTCCGTTGTGGGAACTTCATTCATAATAGAGAGAAGATATTTCTTTCCCTCTGCGGATGTCTGAAAAACTCCCTCGTCAACGGCATCGTTCAAAACCGTCATCGCGTCGGCTTTTTCACCGAGAGAGAATTTATTGAGGATTATCTGAAAGAGTTTTCTGTGGTTTTCCTCTGAAAAATATTCAGCCTTTACTATTTCCATAGCATCGGCGATAGCATTGGGGTTAAGAAGAATTGCCCCTATGACCGTCTGTTCATATTCGATACTTCTTGTGGCATCGTTATCTCTTAAACTGTCAAAGTTCATATCGGTTTAACCCTCCACAACCTCAACCGAAACATCGGCAGAGATGCCTGTATAGAGTTTTACTTCGGCTGTGAATGTTCCGAAAGCCTTTATATCGGCAACATTTATCTTTTTCTTGTCAACCTTAACGCCGAGCTGCTTTGCGATTTCATCCGCAATATTTGATGCTGTAACAGAGCCGAAAAGTTTTCCGCCCTGACCTGCCTTCGCTTTAAGAGTTATCTTCTTGCCCTTGATTTTTTCAGCATATTCCATAGCCTCTGCTCTTGCAACATCAATCTTATGCTGTTCCGATGCTTTTTTTCCGTTGAGTTCGGACATATTTTCGGCAGTAGCCTCAACCGCGAGTTTTTTGGGAAGAAGTGAGTTTCTTGCAAATCCGTCTGCAACTTCCTTTACTTCTCCTGCCTTTGCTGTTCCCTTAACGTCCTTTAAAAAAATTACCTTCATTGTATTATTCCTCCGTAGTGGTTTCTTCTGTTTTTTCTGTAACACGCATATTTGTCACTTTATAGCCTTTATAATCGAAAAGACTTTTTTTGCCGCCCTTTTGCGCATAGTTTATTTCATAGACGGCGATTACATTTCCCGATTTATCGAGAAAAACCATTCCGATAAGTTTTCCTTCACCGAATTCAAAGATCAGGCTTTCGTCACTTTCTATCCTGTAAACCTCTGTGAAACTATCCTTTGTTTCTTCTGAATAATCAGAACTTACAAGTTCACCCGAAAGTGCCATATCGATTGACCATATTATGAAATCCATATCCGAATACATAATATCGTCGTGGGTGTTTTCATAGGGATAAAGCGCTGCGGTCTGTTCTATATCATCAACGATGACATACTGTTCAAGGTCTCTTATAAACCTTGTCTGATAACCGTCATAGATAACAAGCCTTACCTCTTTTTCGTCTATGCGGTAGAATTCTGTGTATGTTGCAAAATCTCCGTTTGATTCGTTTACGGTAAGATAGAAATCCTGAGTGATTTTCTTTCCCTGTGTGAAATGTTCCCTTGTTTCAGAAAGTGTTTTCGCACCGCCGAAATTATAGGTTTCTTCTTCTCCTGCTTCCTGTTTACTGCATGATGTCATCATAAAAACCATAACAGCAGAAAGAAAGAATGCCGAAAATTTTCTGATATTCATTTAACTTATTTCCTTTCTGTGCTGGTCTATTGCATTTATGAGGGCATCCTTTGCCTCAGAAAGACTCATTCCCTCAATCTGTGCGCCTGCCATTGTCTGATGACCGCCACCACCGAGTTTTTCCATGACAATCTGAACATTCATAGCGCCGAGTGACCTTGCTGAGAAACAAGCCATTCCGTTATTCATATAGATAACGAATGCCGCGTCAACCCCTGCGATACCTAAGAGTTCATCCGCCGCCTGAGGTGCTACAACCTTTATGTTTTCGATGGGTGTTTCGTTTGTTGCAATAGCGCATCTTTCATAGACTTCTGCCGATGCGACAAGTTTTGTCTTTTCGTGATATGATTCCATTGAGTTTGCGAAAAGTGAACGCACAGCAACTGTATCCGCGCCCATTTTACGAAGATAAGCCGCCGCCTCGAATGTTCTTACGCCCGTTCTCATAACAAAGCTCTTTGTATCAAGCATAATTCCCGATAAAAGCGCTTCTGCCGAATACTGACTGAGTTTGCCCGCATCGCCGAAATACTGAACAAGTTCCGTTACCATTTCCGATGCCGATGAAGCATAGGGTTCGTGATGGAAGATAACCGCATTCTCTATGTAATTGGTCATCTTTCTGTGATGGTCGATAACAACAACCTGCTTTGCTTTTCTGTAAAGTTCGGGCGATTCAACAATATCCTGATTATGTGTGTCAACTATAATAAGGAGTGATGTCGGTGTGATTTCCGAAACAGCCTCATCGGGAGTGATGAAGAGTGTTTCGGCATTTTCATCCATTTCGTTTATTCTGTCGATAAGGGGGATAGCAAGGTTGTCCTCTGCGTTGACAACAACGCTTACCGCCTTGCCCATATTTCTTACCGCCTCAGCAAGTCCTACTGCCGAGCCTATGCTGTCAAGGTCACCGAAACGATGCCCCATTATATAAACGGCTGTGCTTTCTTCGATAAGACCCATAATGCCCTTGGCAATCATACGGGTCTTAACCTTTGTCTGCTTTTCAATTCCCTTTGAAACTCCGCCGAAGAACTGATAGTCGTTTTCTGTCTTGACAGCCGCCTGGTCACCGCCTCTGCCGAGCGCCATATCAAGCGCCTGCTTTGCGAAATCCTCTGATTCTATAAGATTTCCGCCCCTGCCGACACCGATAGAAAGGGTAACTGTCATCTTGTCGTCAACAACAATCTGTCTTGCGTTGTCAAGGATTTTGAATCTGTTTTCCATAACAGAAGAAATTTTCTGTTCCTCTAAAATGATAAGGAATTTATCCGCTGCCGTTTTTCTTAAAATACCCGCATTTTCTTCGATGAAACTTTCCATAAGTTTTTCAATCTGAATGAGTATTCTCGCCTTGTCGCTTTCCTTGATACTCTGTAATAAATCTTCGTAGTTATCAAGTGTTACAAGCATAACGGCAGGTCTTGTATTTTTGAATTCTTCTTCAAGAAGAACATATTCCGTAACATCTTCAAAATAAAGCATACGGAGTTCTATATCGTCCTTTTTATTGACAGATGCGCATACACGGTAATATTTTTCCTTGCATTCGATTATCGTTCCGTTTCGCATAGCGGCTTTTTCAAGGTCGAGCTCGGGGATAACCGACTGAATGTTGACGCCGAAAGGGTCACCCGATTCATAGATATATTCCATAAAGCGCTTGTTGAACCATACTATCTTTCCGTTTTCATCGACGATAATTGTCGGCGCAGGGAAGTTGTATATAGTTTCGCGCTCTGTATTGTTTATCTGTTCGTCAACCTCTGCGATATATTTGTGGATATTCTTCTGCGCAATAACAAACTGCATAATGAATATAAAACTCACAATCGCAGTAACGAAAAGCATTGTCCAGGATAAAATTTCGCTGTCCTTTATAATAATTGCCGCTGAACAGAATGCAGTGAAAACAAGCGCCGCACCTGTCACCTGAAACAACAGCCATTTTTTACCCTTCATATAAATCACCGCCTTTTAGGTAGTAAATTCTTTAAAATCAAAGTTCCTGAAGAATGGGGAGAATCATAGGACTTCTCTTTGTTTTCTTATAGATATAGCTTGAAAGAGCGTCCTTGATTTTTGTCTTTATTGCGTTTCTGTCTGAATTTCCTGTCATAAGGGCATCTTCAAGCTCAGAAACAACTATATTTCTCGCTTCCGACATAAGTTCTTCCGATTCTCTCACATATACAAATCCGCGTGAGATGATATCGGGGCCCGAAAGAATCTGTCCGTTTTCAAAATCGACTGTTGAAACGGCAATGATAAGTCCGTCTTCGGCGAGATGCTTTCTGTCGCGGAGTACTATTGACCCTACATCTCCGACACCGAGACCGTCGACAAGAACTCTTCCTGCCGCAACCTGACCCGTTATCTTTATATCCTCGCCGTTTGTTTCAATAACATTTCCGTTTGAGCCTATTATGATATTTTCCTCGGGAATGCCCATTCCGACAGCCGTTTCGGCGTGTTTTTTGAGATGCTTGTATTCGCCGTGGACGGGGATGAAGAATTTGGGTCTTGTAAGAGCCATAATGAGCTTCTGTTCATCCTGACAGGCGTGCCCCGAAACGTGAACATCATACATTGATTCGTAAATAACGGTAGCGCCCAATGTCATAAGTTCGTTTACAACCTTTGTAACGAGTTTTTCGTTGCCCGGTATTGGTGTTGCAGAAATTATGATATAATCCATAGGGGTAATAGACACTTTCTTATGGTCATTCATAGCCATTCTTGAAAGTGCCGACATAGGTTCGCCCTGACTTCCCGTTGTAACTATTACTATCTGTTCGGGGGAATATCTGTTGATAAGGTCGATGTCTATTATAATTCCGTCGGGAGCGTCAAGGTAACCGAGTTCAACCGCAGTTGAAATAACATTGACCATACTTCTTCCCGAAACAGCGACCTTTCTGCCGTATTTTTTAGCACAGTTGATAACCTGCTGAATTCTGTGGATATTCGATGAGAATGTCGCTATTATGATTCTCTTTCCGTCAGCGTCTTCAAAGAGCTTGTCGAATGCTTTTCCGACAGTTCTTTCCGTCTGTGTATATCCCGCTCTTTCAGAGTTTGTCGAGTCGGACATAAGCGCTAAAACGCCCTTGCTTCCGAGTTCGCCGAAACGCGCAAGATCAATGATTCCGCCTTCAATGGGAGTGTAGTCAACCTTGAAGTCGCCCGTGTGGACAACAACACCCGCAGGAGTATGGATAGCAAATCCGCAGGCGTCGGGGATAGAATGGTTTACTCTTATGAATTCAACCGCCATACATCCCATTTTAACTATCTGACCGGGTCTTGAAACATTGAGTGTAACTTCGCCCGAAAGGTTATGCTCTTTAAGTTTTCCCTCGATAAGACCTATTGTGAGTTTTGTTGCATAAACGGGAGCTTTTACCTTTTTGAGAAGATAAGCAAGACCGCCTATATGGTCTTCGTGTCCGTGAGTAATAACGATACCGCGGAGCTTGTCAATATTCTGTTCGATATATGTGAATTCGGGGATAACGATGTCAACGCCATAGAGTTCTGTATCGGGGAAAGCAAGACCGCAGTCAACGATGAACATATCGTTTCCGCATTCAAATACAGTAAGGTTCTTGCCTATTTCATTGAGTCCGCCTATGGGGATGATTTTAAGGGGAGTGTTCTTTCCGCCTCTGTAAAGTGTTTCTAAAACCTCTCTCTGCTTTGAAGCGTATTCAGCATAAGAAATTGCAGTTTCCTTCTGTTTCTGAGAAGCGGGTTTCTTTGTATTCTGCTTTGACTGTTTTTTTGCATTCTGTTTCTGCTTTGTGTTTTTTATGGGCTTTGCAGTTTTCTTTGAAGCCTTTTCTATTACGGGCTTTTTCTTTTCCTTCTGCTTTTTCTTTTCGGCTTTTTTCTTTTCGTTCATCATAGCCTCGTATTCGGCAAAATTAGCCGCTTTCTGCGGAACAGGCTTTCTTGCCGCCTTTTCAGAAGATTTTTCTGATTTTTTTCCGAATCCGCTGAGTCTGGGATTGTTCTTTTTTTCCAAATTTTAACCGCCTTTCATTAGTCGGAAATCCTTTTTTCCGTAAAACGTCAACGGAGTGCCTCTGCCTCATGCATACCGCCTCTCCCCACGGAATAACGGGATTTATGTTGTTTTTGTGTATGTATTTTATGTTTAAAGGGACTCTTCCCCAAAAAGTTCAGGTTAATCTATTTTAGTGTATCATAATATAGTATATTTGTCAAACACCGCGTGGTCGCGGAGAACATATCGTATCGTAGTTTGTTTTTAAAAATAAGTTCCGGGCTCGGTAACAGGCATTCTTACAGACAGAGTAAGGGCACCTCGGTTTATCGCGGTGTCCTTACCTGCTTTTGCATTGTATCCCACACTTTCATGCCGTATTAAAGAGTTTTTATCTTCTTTTCATAGAAATCACACAGTTCCGAAGCCATTTCTGTTCTGAAACTTTCCGCGATAAGAGTAAATCCGCGCCCCGATTTAACGGGCTTTATGATAACTCTTTCGCCGTTTTCGCATTTTGCGATACCCTCGTTTTTTCCTGCCTTTTTACTGCATATCCTTTCAAAGACCTCATCTGCATTCTCTTTCGGAACAAATCTTGTAACCGTTGCGAAACGGGGGAGAGTTTCTATTGCCTCAGAGAGAGTCAGACCATTATCCTCAAGATATCTTAAAATCTTTGCGATAAGCGTCAAGGCATCGCGCCCGAAACGACAATAGAGAGCGTTTTTTCTGCCATCGTTATCGGAAAAATCTTTCGTTCTCTCATAATATCTTGTTACTTTTCTGCCGTATCCCGAGGCAATCTCGTCGATGATAAAGGGCGATGAAAAGGGGAGTGAGATGTCGTTGCTCTCTTTAAATTCCGCTACTGAACAGAGAAGAAGCAGTTTCTCATAGAAGATATGCCCCGTTGAAAGAGAAAATGCCGAAACCTTTCTGCCGTCTGAAGAAATATTGAAAACTATATCACCGTCACCTCTGCAACGCGGAAAAATCCTCTCTGCCGCCGCCATAACCTCTCTGTCGGGAGAGTAGATTTTTACATTTGTTTTTATATCGCCCAAAAAGTTCTTTATTCTCTCGGAATAAACCGATGAAACCCCGTCGATACTGCGGATTTTTCCGTATCCCGAAAGAACCCTTGTTTCCTTTCCCGAAAGGACTTTTTCTATCTTCTGTTCATCCTCTGATGAAAGGGGAAGCCCTCTTTCTGAAAAGAACTTTATCTTTGAAAAAACTCCGCCCGAAACAAAACACCCCGCTTTAGCGCCGATGAGCTTCATAGCGAGGTCGAAAGCGGGTTCGGGCAGGGCGGATGCGAAAAATACATCACTGCCCCTTTCCGCAGCCCCTGCCGCTACGGCTAAGGAAAGACATTCCGCCGATTTCTCTCCGTTATGTGCAATAACAATCTTTTTTGCTACCGCCGCTATGCATCTTCCCGCTAAAAGAGCGTCTGATGATGTAACGCCTCTTCCGTTTTCGGAACATAATCCTTCGTCCGACAGATAAACACCGTAATCCATAATAAAAACCTCCTGTCTGTTTCTGCGGTTATTATGGGCGGATATATGATTTCTATTCACTTTTGCGCCCTTTATATATAATAAATGGTATAAAGACGGGAGAGAAAAGGTATGAAAATATCAAAAATGCACAAAATGTCTTTGAAATGCGAATTTTTCTATTGACAGCACTTGTCCGTTGTGGTATAGTGTTATTACCTCGTTTCAGGGGTTTTATTTTTTGCGCCCATTTTTCAGTAGTGGGTTAAAAATCCCCTTTATATTCACGAGGGAGGCTTTCAGATTTATAGGAGGTGCCGAAATGAGAGTAAAAATTACATTGGCTTGCACAGAATGCAAGGAGAGAAACTATTGTTCAAAGAAGAACAAGAAGAACGACCCTGACAGACTTGAAATGAACAAGTACTGCAAGAAGTGCCGCAAGCATACTCTTCACAAAGAAACAAAGTAAGAGCGGAGGGTTTTTAAGTTATGGCTGATAAGAAAAAAACAGCAGATAAGAAAACTCCTGCTAAAAAGAAAGACAGCAATAAGGTTGTCAAGTGGCTCAAAGAAGCCAGAGTAGAGTTCAAGAAAGTTGTATGGCCTACAAAACAGCAGGTCGCACACAACACAGGCATAGTGCTCACAGTAATGGCTGTATGTGCATTATTCATCGGTCTTATTGACGCAGGTCTGGCTGAACTTCTTAAAATCGTTCTCAGCGGCGGAAATGTTCAGTAGTATTAAGAAAGGGTGTTAAATAATGTCAGATACAGCAAAATGGTATGTTATCCACACCTATTCGGGATACGAAAAGAATGTTGCAAGAACAATAATGAGAGTTGTTGAAAACAAGAACCTTCAGGATTATGTCTTTGATGTTATCGTTCCCACAGAAACAGTTTCTGAAAAGAAGGATGATAAGATTAAAGAACACGAAAGAAACGTTCTTCCCGGTTATGTTCTCGTAAAGATGATTTTTGATGATGACAACAACGCGTGGTCAGCAGTAAGAAACATCAGAGGCGTTACAGGGTTTGTAGGCCCCGGGTCAAAGCCCGTTCCGCTTACAGATAAGGAATTCAGCAAACTCCTTGAAAAATTCGGTTCTGCCGAAGACAAGGCAAAGCAGAACAAGCTCGAAGTCGATTTCACAATCGGCGACAGTGTCCGTATTTCAGGCGGTCAGCTTGACGGCTTTGTGGGTGTTGTCAAGAGCATCAATCTTGATGATCAGACAGCAGAAGTCATCGTTTCTATGTTCGGAAGAGAAACTCCCGCAACAATCAGCATTATGCAGGTTCAGAAAATTGATGACTGAAATCAATCATTAACAAACGAAGTTAAAGGGGATAGGCCCCTTTGATGAGTACGCAAGAACAGCGTACAAGTGGGAGAGTTGAAATACTAAGACTCATCAACTCGCCTTACCACATTTTATGGAGGTGCGAAAGCATGGCACAGAAAGTAGTTGGCTACATTAAGCTGCAAATCGCAGCGGGTAAAGCAACCCCTGCACCACCTGTTGGACCTGCACTCGGTCAGCACGGTGTAAACATCATGGCTTTTACAAAGGAATTCAATGAGAGAACAAAGAACGACATCGGACTTATCATCCCTGTTGTAATCACTGTTTACGCAGACCGTTCATTCTCATTCATCACAAAGACACCACCCGCAGCCGTTCTTATCAAGAAAGCTTGTAAGATCGACAAGGCATCAGGTGTTCCTAACAAGAATAAGGTTGCAAAGATTACAAAGGCACAGATTCAGCAGATCGCTGAACAGAAAATGCCTGACCTTAACGCAGCTAACGTCGAAAATGCAATGAGCATGATCGCCGGAACAGCTCGTTCAATGGGTATCGAAGTTGTTGACTAATAAACCCAAAATGTAGTGGGAGGAATATTCCGCTATCACCACTTATGAGGAGGATAATTTAATGAAACACGGTAAGAAATATGTCGACAGCGCAAAAGCAATCGACAAAAGTAAAATGTATGAGGCTACAGAAGCCCTCGATTTAGCTTGCAAGAATGCAAAGGCAAAGTTTGATGAAACAATCGAAATCCATGTTCGTCTCGGCGTTGATGGTAAGCACGCTGACCAGCAGGTAAGAGGTGCGGTTGTTCTTCCTAACGGAACAGGTAAGAATGTTCGCGTTTGCGTATTCTGCAAGGAAGATAAGGAAGAAGTTGCAAAGGCAGCAGGTGCTGAATTTGTTGGCGGCGCTGACCTCGTTGACAAGATCGTTAAGGAAAACTGGCTCGATTTCGATGTTTGTATCGCATCACCCGATATGATGGGCGTTGTTGGTAAGGCAGCGAGAGTTCTCGGTCCTCGCGGACTTATGCCTAACCCCAAGGCAGGTACAGTTTCACCTGACATCGAAAAGGCTATCACAGAAGCTAAAGCTGGTAAGATTGAATACCGTCTCGACAAGACAAACATCATTCACTGCCCCATCGGTAAGGCTTCATTCGGTGCTGAAAAGCTCACACAGAACTTTGAAACACTTATGGAAGCAATCGTTAAGGCTAAGCCTGCAGCTGCAAAGGGAACATACCTCAAGTCTTGCACAGTTACATCAACTATGGGCGTTGGTATCCCCGTTGTAACAACAAAATACGGAGTTTAATTTTCAGATAGATTGAACTTTTCGCACCGAAGGCAAAACAGTCTTCGGTGCTTTTTTATAAGGAGTTTTTATGGAAAGACTTGATAAATTCATCTCTAATCAGACAGGGATTTCAAGGGCAGATGTAAAAAAGGAAATAAAGGCGAAAAAGGTTGCTGTCGGCGGAATTATCGCTAAATCGGGCGATATGAAGATAGACCCCGAAACCGATGTTGTTACCATTTCAGGAAAAGAAATCGCCTATAAAAAATACCTTTATATAATGATGAATAAACCCGCGGGGTATATCTGTTCGACGGATGATAATACCGCCCCGACGGTTATAGACCTTCTTCCCGATGAACTCAAAAGAAAGGGACTTTTCCCTGCGGGAAGACTCGATAAAGATACCGAAGGTTTTGTTCTTATAACCGATGACGGTGAGTTTGCACATGACATTCTTTCGCCCTCGAAACATGTCGCTAAGAAATATCTCTGCCGACTTGAAAAAAAGGCTGAAAAAGACTATGAAAATGCCTTCCTTTCGGGTATTACAATCTCAGGCGGAGAGGAATGCAAGCCTGCTGTAATAGAATTTACCGACGATGAAAATATGGTATATTTAACAATTTTTGAAGGAAAATTTCATCAGATTAAACGAATGTTCGAAGCCCTCGGAAACCGCATAATATACCTTAAAAGGCTGTCAATCGGGGGGCTTTTTCTCGACGAAAATCTCGCCCTTGGGGAGTGCAGGGAAATATTGCACAAAGAAATAGAAAAAATCAAGTCTTAATTTTAGCTATCGGTTAAAAATCGATTTTTCGCCTGTTTTTTTTCGTCAAAATAAATAAACACACTTTTGCAAGTTTGGGTATAAAGCAACTTGAAATAGGGGTGCATTTTTTGGTATTATATTTGTAAGGCGTAATATACGCAGACCGTAAGGTCGTAAAAATGCTAACTATTTTTACAAAATATTTTTGGGAGGTTTTTTAAATGGCAAATCTTTCTCTTCGCTCAATTTACAAGAAATACCCCGGCGGAGTAGTAGCTGTTTCGGACTTCAACCTCGAAATCCGTGACAGAGAATTCATCATCTTCGTTGGTCCTTCAGGATGCGGTAAATCAACAACACTTCGTATGATCGCTGGTCTTGAAGAAATCTCAGAGGGTGAACTTTACATCGGCGACCGCCTTGTAAACGATATTGCTCCCCGTGACAGAGATATAGCAATGGTTTTCCAGAACTACGCTCTTTATCCTCACATGACAGTTTTCGAAAACATGGCATTCGGTCTTAAGCTCCGTAAGGTTCCTAAGGACGAAATCACAAGAAAGGTAGAAGAAGCTGCAAGAATTCTCGACATCTCACACCTTCTCGACAGAAAGCCCAAGGCTCTCTCAGGTGGACAGAGACAGCGTGTTGCCCTCGGCCGTGCTATCGTTCGTGAACCTCAGGTATTCCTTCTCGACGAACCCCTTTCAAACCTCGATGCTAAGCTCCGTGCTCAGATGAGAACTGAAATTTCAAAGCTTCATAAGAAACTCGGAACAACATTCATCTACGTAACTCATGACCAGACAGAAGCTATGACAATGGGTGACAGAATCGTAGTTATGAAGGACGGTTTCGTTCAGCAGGTTGACTCACCTCAGAACCTTTACGAAAACCCCTGCAACCAGTTCGTTGCTGGATTCATGGGTTCACCTCAGATGAACTTCATCGATGGTTACCTCAGAAAGATTGACGGTAAATACAACGTTGAATTCGGCTGGAATGAAAGAAAGCAGTCAGGAAAGAAATACTATGTTGAAATTCCTGAAAGCAAGGGTGGAGAAGAAGTTCTCGAAGAATACGTTGATAAGGAAATCATCATCGGTATCCGTCCCGAAAACATCCATGACGAAGAAATGTTCATCTCAGCTGCTAAGACAGGTATCATTGACGCTGAAGTTGAAATCACAGAACTTATGGGTGCTGAAACATACCTCTACCTCTCAGTTGAAGGTATCAGCCTCACAGCAAGAGTTTCACCTCGTTCAACAGCTCGTCCTCAGGATACAATCAAGGTTGCTCTCGATCCTAACAAGATTCACATCTTCGATAAGGAAACAGAAAAGACAATCGTCAACTAATTATGATTTCAAAAACCCTCTCGTTTCCGAGAGGGTTTTTTATTTTTGGTTTTAAGCATATTTTTCATTTTTTGCAAAATACTATCCATAGAATTCTTTGGAGGTATTTTAAAAATGAATGATAGAATTTTCGGAGTTCTGCAAAGAGTCGGGCGCTCTTTTATGCTTCCCATTGCGCTATTACCCGTTGCGGGACTTCTTTTGGGAATAGGAAGCTCGTTCACAAACCCCCGTACTTTAGAGGCCTATGGGCTTGACGCTTTTATCTATGAGGGGAGCTTTATCTATACCCTTCTTGATATAATGAGCAAAACGGGAAGCGTTGTTTTCGATAATCTTCCGCTTTTATTCGCTGTCGGAGTTGCTATCGGAATGGCAAAAAAAGAGAAGGATGTTGCCGCTTTGTCGGGCGCTATCGGATATCTTATAATGAACGCTTCTATCTCAACGCTTATTTCGGCAAACGGCGGAGTAGAATCCTTACCCCTTAACACAACAACAACTGCCCTCGGCATAACAACCTTACAGATGGGCGTTTTCGGCGGAATAATAGTAGGGCTCGGAACAGCCGCGCTTCATAACAGATTTTATAAGATAAAATTACCGACAGTTCTTTCTTTTTTCGGCGGAACAAGATTTGTTCCTATTATAACAAGCCTTGTCTATCTCTTGGTCGGAGTTCTGATGTTCTTTATATGGCCTCCCGTTCAGACAGGCATTGCCGCGCTCGGAAATCTCGTTCTCGGCTCGGGATATATCGGAACATGGATTTACGGAATAATAGAAAGAGCGCTTATTCCTTTCGGGCTTCATCATGTTTTCTATATGCCTTTCTGGCAGACGGAACTCGGTGGCTCTATGATTATTGACGGCGAAGTTGTAAAGGGTGCGCAGAATATCTTTTTTGCCGAACTCGCATCAAAATCGACAGAACATTTTTCTGTTTCGGCAACAAGGTTTATGTCAGGAAAATTCCCCTTTATGATTTTCGGGCTTCCCGCCGCGGCTTTCGCTATGTATAGAACAGCAAAGCCTGAAAAAAGAAAAGTTGCCGGAGGACTTCTTCTTTCAGCCGCGCTGACGTCTATGCTGACGGGAATAACAGAGCCTATTGAATTCACATTCCTCTTTGTAGCGCCCGTTATGTATGCCGTTCACTGTGTTCTGGCAGGGCTTTCATATATGCTTATGCATATTCTGAATGTAGGCGTCGGTATGACTTTTTCGGGCGGACTTATTGACCTTACCCTTTTCGGAATTTTACAGGGCAACGAAAAAACAAACTGGATATGGATAGTAATAACGGGGCTTATCTATGCGGTTGTATATTATTTCGTATTCTATTTTATGATTAAAAAACTGCGTCTTAAAACACCGGGAAGAGAAGAAGAGGGCGAAGAAACAAAACTCTATACAAGAAAGGATATGGAGAAGAAATCATCGGGCGTTTCGGCGCTTATCCTTTCGGGGCTTGGCGGAATAGAAAATATTTCGGATATAGACGCCTGTGCGACAAGACTTCGTGTCAGTGTAAAAAATCCGTCGCTTTGTGAAAAGGAACTTCTGACAAAAAGCGGTGCTAAAGGGGTTATCATAAACGGAAACGGAATTCAAGCGATTTACGGTCCTCAGGTTTCTGTTATAAAATCCGAACTTCTTGATTTTCTTGAAAAAGGCGACCATAAAACCGTTTCAGATATAATCTGTTCACCCGTAACGGGCAGGGTTATTCCTTTGTCGGATGTTCCCGATGAGGCTTTTAAAACTGAGGTTTTAGGAAAAGGCGTTGCCGTTATCCCTTATGACAACAATCTTTATGCAGTAGCCTCGGGGG
Source organism: Oscillospiraceae bacterium (assembly GCA_017536405.1). GTDB lineage: Bacteria > Bacillota > Clostridia > Oscillospirales > Ruminococcaceae > RGIG4131. Next base: position 24,371 of record JAFXHL010000018.1, on the reverse strand, counting down.
TAGTAGAAACCGTTGCCGAAACGGGACACGCCATAAGTATTCTATGCGACAACGGCGCTGAAATCTTACTTCATATCGGAATAGATACAGTAAAACTCAAAGGAAGATATTTTGAAGCAAAGGTTAAAAACGGACAGAAGATAAGAAAAGGAGACCTTTTGATAACATTCGACAGGGAATCGGCTTTGAAAGAGGGCTTTAATATGACAATCCCCGTTATAGTCTGCAATCATGATGAATTCAGCAAAATTGAAATTATCGGAAAAAATGACATCAATAACGGCGATGACTTAATGAGAATCATATAGGAAAACAAAAGAAGTGTGGTTTATTTTCCACACTTCTTTGCTTTTTTTAAAAAATTCACAAAATTTGTCAAAAATGGTGTTGAAATGTAATAATCTTTGTAGTATAATCTTTCCGTAAATTGCTATTATGTAATTATTATACGAAAGGAATGACGGTTGTGTCGAAACTTGGTATTGTAAAAAAATATCTCGCACACCTATATGAAAAAGCGGGGAATTTCAACCGAAGCGGTCTTTATATAACCTTTCTGCTTATAGCATCCTATGCATTGGTTATGGCAGGAGTATGCTTCATTCAGAAAAATATGATTATGGTTGCTGTAAATATAATTACAGCACTTGCAATGATTCTTATCCTGATTATTTTTGCGAAGATAAAGTCAACGCGTGTGTTATCCTGGGTTGTAATAATCTTTATTTATATACTGATGTTCTTCTTTATGTTCAAAGGAGGCGTCGGCGGGGTAAGTATAATGTGGCTTCTCTTTGCTCCGATAGCAGCGTCGCATTTTGTAAGTCTTTATTACGGCGGAATACTCAGTATAGTGCTTGGTATAACCGTTTCGGTTTATATGTTCACACCTCTTCATTTCTTCGGCTACCCTTATTCCGAACAGCAGATTGTCCGTTTTCCGATTATTTACTGGGCATTTACAATCACATCGCTCATTATTGCAGCGAGAATTGACAGGGCCGAAGAAAAACAGAAAGAACTTATAAAGAGTGCAGAGCGTTCAAATAAACTCAAATCAGAATTTCTTGCGAATATGTCACACGAGATAAGAACCCCTATGAACTCCATTATGGGAATGTGTGAACTTTCAAGAACGGAAGAAATGTCGAAAACAGCGAGGGATAATAACGAAACGATATATTCATCGGGAAAAACGCTTATGAACATCATAAACGATTTACTTGATTTCTCAAAAATCGAATCGGGCAAAATGCAACTTGCAACAACGGAATACCGACTTTCAGATATTCTTTCAGAGGCTATAAATATGGCATCGGCGAGAAAGGGAAAGAAGAAAATCGAATTCGCTGTTGACTGTGACCCCGATATTCCCGATTATCTTCGCGGTGACTCTTCGAGAATAAGACAGATTATGATAAATCTTCTTACAAACGCGATAAAATATACAAACGAGGGAGGGGTTCTCTTAACCGTAAGGTCGAGAAAGGAATCTTATGGAATAAACCTCATAATATCGGTTAAAGACAGCGGAATAGGCATAAAGAAAGAAGATATGAAAAGGCTTTACGATGCCTATGACAGATTCGATATCGAAAAGACGAATTCCGTTGAGGGAACAGGTCTCGGTCTTCCCATAACAAAACAGCTTGTCGAACTTATGGGCGGTATAATTTCGGTTAAAAGTATCTATGGCGAGGGAACAGAATTCAGAGTTACCATTCCTCAGAAAGTTTCTGACACAAAGCCTGTTATGGATATCAGAAGAAATAATGATATAACCATACTCTATTACGAAAAAGAGGATAAGAAAATCCCCGATTTCATCGCAAAGGTATATAAGAAGAATTTTGAAATCATCGTAAAAAGATATAAGGCGAGAAAATATATCTGCGATAATATGCGTGATGTCAGAAGAGAGGTCAGAATAGGAGATTATTCACATATATTCATCGGTCAGGAAGAATATCTTGAAGACAAGGCATATTTTGATGAGATTTCAAAGACACACAATGTATTCGTCCTTTTGGAAAGGGCAGACAGGATACAGACCTGTGAGACAATAAGAATTATCTATAAACCGCTTGCTACATATCAGTTTGCAAGAATTATCGAGGGCAAGGGCAAGGAAAACACCCTTAAAACAACTCCCGAAATTTCATTTACAGCGCCCAAGGCAAAAATCCTTGTTGTTGATGATAACGAAGTAAATCTTCTTGTTGCAAGAGGATTTATGAAACGTTATGGTATTGCTATCGAAATGGCAACAAGGGGTATAGATGCTGTCGAAATGGTAAAGAAAAAGAAATATGATATCATTTTTATGGACCATCTCATGCCCGAAATGGACGGTATAGAAACAGCAGATGAAATAAGAAAAATCGATAACGATTATGCTAAATACATTCCTGTTGTTGCGCTAACGGCGAATGTTGCAGAGGATGTAAAGAAGATGTTTATGGAAAAAGGCTTCAGAGGATTTATGACAAAACCGATACAATCCGATGTTTTAAGTAAGATTCTTCTCAAAAATCTTCCCGAAGAACTTATTGTTGAAAAAGAACAGACTGAAGAACGGGGGGGGGTATAACCTATGGTAAATGATATAGTTATTTCAGCGGACGGCACCTGTGACCTCCCCGAAAGCCTCGTCGAAAAATACAATATAAAAATCCTTCCTTTCTATATCAATTATAAGGGAACAAGATTCAAAGACGGCGACGAGGTTACCTCTTCTGCGCTTGTTGAATATCTTGAAAGACAGGATGAAGTTGTTTCAAGTTCTGCCCCCGATATAGAGGAATACCGTAAATATTTCAAAGAGATATCCGAAAACGGACAAAAGCAGGTTATTCATATAACAATCGCAAAAAAACTCAGTATAGCATATAAAAATGCCGTTGACGGCTCAAAGGGAATGGAATATATCCATATCGTAGATTCAGGTTCCGCATCACACGGAATGGGACTTTTCACCCTCGCTGCCGCTGATTTTGCAAGCCGTATGGCCAATGCCGAAAGCATTATCAAAGAACTTGAAAAGGTAAAAGGAAAGATAAGTTGCAGCTTTATTTTAAGGTCAACATTCCATCTTGCAAACAACAGAAGACTCAATCAGTTTGTTTCGAATATGCTGATATTCTTCAAGATAAAGCCTATAATAAGGATTGATAATGACGACCTTCGTGTAAAAGGATTATACATAGGAAACCGCGAATCCTATGCAAGAAAATTCGTGAGAAGTGCGCTGAGGTCAAAAAAGAATATTTCAGAGGATATCCTCTTCATTTCCGTTGCGGGATGTTCCGATGACATCCAGCAGATTGTCTATGACGAAGCAACAAAAATCATCCATTGGAAAAAAATCTTCGTCGCCGACACCTCAGCAACCTGTCTTTGCAACATAGGCGCACACAGCATAGGCATTATGTTCTGCAAAAAAATAGGGTTAAAACGAAAAATCTTGCACTTTCTACTGCGTCAGTTTCCCTCGTAGTACCTGTGTACAACTTCGGAAAACTTCCTTGTATAAAGCACAATCTTTTTTGTTTTAAAAAATCCAAGCAATCTTTTGCTTATCGCAGTTTTAAATTTGCCACCGCGGGCTCCGCGGTCGTTTGCCTAAAACTAAGCACAGTCTTTTTGTTTTAAAAAAATCCAAGCAATCTTTTTGGTTTTGTGCGAAGGGCGCACAGCCCGTATCGTTTCCGACTTTGTTCAGAAAACAAATCTATGGCTCGGTAACGTAAAATCATATTGAAACACAAACAGGTAAGCATAAAAAGTTCCGTGCATTCACGCACAAAAATCCCCTCTCTTCTGAGAGGGGATTTTTTATATCTTTCTTTTATGATAACTATTGAAATCAAACTTGATTTCATCGCATATGAATTCGAGCATTTCTTCGGTCGCACCGAGAAGTGAGAGTTTTGTTTCCTCGTCAACTTCCATCGGAATGTCGGCGGGATAACGGCTTTCAATGTAGTATCTGTTGAGTGCCGAACTTTTTTCGAGCCAGTTTTCAAAAGTCCTGTCCGTCATAATAGCCTGCTTGCAGAGCCAGGTCAGGTTATGACCGTCAAAAAGTCTGCGGTTTTTATATAAAAGATACCCTTTAAGCGCTTTTTCGATACATTGCTGACAATGAAACGCAGTAAGGCAGTTGCAGTTCTTATCTTTTACAAGATGTTTCGCCGCGATATAATCGAGCCTTGCGTGATAAAGCCAGTCGTAGTAACGCTTGCTGTCTGATCTGTGTGATGATGACCTACCCATAGAGTTTATCACCGCTTTCGTAGACTTTGTGTGCAAAGGTTCCGTAATCGTCGATAAGTTTTTCCCATACAGACTTGTTGTATACGATAATGTCGAAAGGTATTTCGCAGTCGGTTTCCATATAGATTTTTTCTTCAACATCAGAAACCTTCTTTACATCATTTACAACAATGAGGAGTTTGAATGCTGTGAGTTCCTGTTTTAAATTCTGTTTGTATGTTGCGAGGTAGATTTCGGCAGGCGCGCAGAGTTCAACAACCCTTTCGGCAACCGCATTTATGATTTTGTTGTTTTTCATCTATATCAACGCTCCTTTTTATTGTGTGCGGAATTGGTATCTCTTCGGCAGAGGTCTGAAATATAGCCGAAAAGGAATGTTGCCGCACTGTTGAGATAAATAGTTGTTTCGTTTGTGGAATGACTGTGTTCAAGGTCGAGATGACATTTCGCAGGCGGCGTTCCATAGGGGATGAGCCACTGTGAATATTCATCACTTCTGTTTTTATCGGGCCCCGTAACAACCATTCCGGGAATTGCTTCTGTGTTGTTGTCGGCAATGGTCGGTCTGAAATGAGGCTTTCTTACAGAGTTGCTTCCCTGACCTGTTATATATGAAAGCGAGAGGGGATTATTTCCGAGGATATAATTTATATGCCCTAAGATTTCTGTTAAGAATTCGTCTCTGCCCTCAAGGATGTTTGCTGAAATCACAGTCATTGCATTTGTAAGTATTTTAAGATTACTGCACCACGAATATTCATCGGGAGAGAGTGATGAACGATATCCGCTGTGTCTTGCCGATGAGCATATCGTTTCGGCGCGGTGGGTGAGTTTATTTTCGAGAACACTTTTTATTTCGGGATTTTTTTCACAGTCGGATTTTATATATGCGAGTGCACCGAATCCGCCGACATTTCCTATTGTGAATCCCGTTGTGTCGATAACCCCTGCAAGTTCTTCCGCCCTTTCAGAGAAGTTTCTTTCGCCCGTCAGGGCATAAAGTTCTGCCGTCGCCCAGAAAATGTCGTCATCTAAAAAATCATCGCTGTATTCGGGAGAAACGATATTCTTGTCGTTTTCAAAGGGGGTATAATCGGGGTTGTTGAGAAGCCATGCCCATGCTGCCAGCGCTGCGGGACGGAGTTTTTTTATTATCCTCATACCCATAGGTTCAAGTATTCTTGCGGCGAGGGCTGTTACGGCGGCGAAAAGAGCTGTCGCCGAGGCTGTTTTTCTGAATATATATTGAGTTTCCTTATCATCAGAGGGCATCACAAGACCCGCATAATGAAGCGATGAAACCCTGTGATATACACCGCCGTCCTTATCCTGCATTTTAAGAAGCCATTCGAGTTCATAAAGACATTCTTCGATAATAAGCGGACAGTTTCTTCCCGACTGCGATATGCCGTCCTTATCGCCGAAAACTTCAGGGAAGAGAGAGTAGGCATATAGAAGATGACCGAGCGCCACGCAACCTGTAACAACACATCTTGAATAGTCGCCTGCGTCGTGCCATCCGCCCGAAACATCGAGAGTTCTTTCTCTGTCGTCATAGAAGGTTGCAGGCTCGATATGACAAGGCTTTCTTCCGAATTTTCCCGCCCTGTTTCTGTGAAGTGCAGAACCACAACGGAAGAAGTAAAGCGATTTTTTTATATCTTCAAGGAGGGGTTTATATGGTGCTTTTGATATTGTGAAAACGGGTGAACGCGATGAACCGACTTTTATATAGAATTCTCCCTCTTCGCAGAACTGTGAGAAATCCGCCGAGAGAACCCTGTCGCCCGAGGCGGAATCATATACAGCACCGAGAAGAAGCCCTGAAAATGCGGGTTTTGTTCCGTCAGAGCGGAATATATGAAACTTTTTCGCCGAGCCTGAAACTGATGCTATTTTAGGAAGGTCGGCAACATATCCTGCCTGATTTACCGATATTTTTACAGCCATATTATACCTCCTTTCGCAAAGCGTTCTTTTTCTCAATTAAATTATAACATAAACCGAAGATAAAATAAAGTATTTATAAAATTTTAACGAAAGAAAAATGTATTGTCAAAACAACCAAACAAAGCCTTTAAAAATGAAGAATATTTTCCTTGATTATTTGCTTTTCTTTTGATATAATCTTAATAATCAATTTTGCAGTATTTATATGCTCTAAAAACTGTTGAAAGGGGATTTTTATTATGGCATTTTTCTATGAAGGCGAGTCACATACATTCAACGAGTATCTTCTCGTTCCCGGTTATTCATCGGCAGAGTGTATCCCTGCTAATGTAAGCCTTAAAACACCCATAACAAAATTCAGAAAGGGCGAAGAACCCGCAATTGTGATGAACATTCCCATGACATCCGCTATCATGCAGTCTGTTTCAGACGACAAGATGGCTGTTGCTCTCGCTAAAGAAGGCGGAATTTCGTTCATCTATGGTTCACAGACAATCGAAGAAGAAGCCGCTATGGTAGCAAGAGCAAAGAATTATAAAGCAGGTTTTGTTCCTTCTGATTCAAATATCGCTCCCGATGCTACTTTACAGGATATTTTAGACCTCAAGGAAAAGACAGGTCACTCAACAGTTGCGGTTACTACCGACGGAACAGCAAACGGCAAACTCGTAGGTATCGTTACAAGCAGAGATTACAGAGTGAGCAGAATGTCAACAGACACAAAAGTAAGTGAGTTTATGACTCCTATCGAAAAAATCGTTTCAGCGCCCAAGGAAACAACTCTTTCACAGGCAAACGATATCATCTGGGATAACAAGCTCAACTCACTTCCCATTATAGATGACGAAGGCAAGCTTATGTACTGGGTATTCAGAAAAGACTATGCAGAACATAAGGCAAACCCCAATGAACTTCTTGACGACCAGAAGAGATATGTTGTAGGCGCAGGTATCAACACAAGAGACTACGAAGAAAGAATTCCCGCTCTTATCGAAGCAGGAGTTGACATTCTCTGTATCGACTCTTCAGAAGGATATTCTGAATGGCAGAAGAGAGTTCTTACATGGGTAAGAGAAAAATACGGCGATACAGTAAAAATCGGTGCAGGTAACGTTGTTGACAGAGAAGGCTTCCGTTTCCTCGCTGATTGCGGTGCTGACTTTGTTAAAATCGGTATCGGCGGTGGCTCAATCTGTATAACAAGAGAAACAAAGGGTATAGGAAGAGGACAGGCAACAGCGGTTATCGAAGTTGCAAAGGCAAGAGATGAATACTATGAAGAAACAGGAATCTATGTTCCTATCTGTTCAGACGGCGGTATCGTTTATGACCACCACATCACTCTCGCTCTCGCTATGGGTTCTGATTTCGTTATGCTCGGAAGATATTTCTCTCGTTTCGACGAATCACCCACAAACAAGGTAAATGTTAACGGAACATATATGAAGGAATACTGGGGCGAAGGCTCTAACAGAGCAAGAAACTGGCAGAGATACGACCTCGGCGGAGCGAAGAAACTTTCATTCGAAGAAGGCGTTGACTCTTATGTTCCTTACGCAGGAAGCCTTAAAGATAACGTTGGTCTTACACTCAGCAAGGTAAAATCAACAATGTGTAACTGTGGCGCACTCACAATTCCCGAACTTCAGCAGAAGGCAAAACTCACACTCGTTTCTGCTACAAGTATCACAGAAGGTGGCGCACACGACGTTGTTCTTAAAGATAAGAACGTATCACCCATAAAGTAAGTTTTTTCGGGCAGGAACTCGTTACAGAGTCCCTGCCCTTTGTTTATTTTAAACAAATTTTTAACAAAAACATCTATCCACAGAATAGGGCGTTTTGCTATGTAAAATATAGACAATGCCCTTTTTTTAATGTATAATAGGAATGTTAGGGGCTTACTATGCCCATTTTACAGAGAAAGGGGTGTATCATCGTTATGGGAGAATTTCTTTCCAACGCAAAAGACTGGATAGTAAACCTTTTCAGAAAGAGAGAGCATTCAATCCTTGTAAGACTTATGGTGCCTATAATGGTGATAATTCTTACTCAGGTTCTCGTATTTATGCTCGTTATGCTCGCAAGCGGTTCGCTTGATTATGTTTATGACAGTTCATATCAGATACTCAATGAAAAAACGACATTACATTCAAACCATATAACGACAGAGCTTGTTGAAAAACGAAAGATAGTTACAAACTCGACACCCACAATAAACAGTATCGTAAGTTCGAAACTTCTCACATTAGGAAGAGAATCCTATGAAATCAGAACGGATAAGGAACTCGGAAACGAAATCCTTATGGATATAAGCTCAGAACTTTCAACTGTTGCTATGGAAAACCCCATAGAAGGCGTTTTCGTTATTCTCAATAACGGCGAAGAAACGGGCGAATATACATCGCTTTATCTTAAAGGGCGTGACCTTAACGGCGGAAACAGTCTTCAGATTGTCAAGGGAACAGAAGAAATGGTTGAATTAACAGGTGCGAAAAAGCAGAATTCATATTATTTCTCCGACCATTTTACCTTCAACGATAAAGATGCCGAAGAGGCAAGATTCTTCTTCAAGCCTTTAGAGGCGGGCATGAGGGGTGACGGAAAAGACTGCGGATACTGGAGTATGCCTTTCCTCATAGAAAACTACATAATCGAATCGATGACATACACAGAGCCTCTTATCGCAGCGGATGGTACTGTTTACGGAGTTATCGGAATAGAATTTATTGAAAGATACTACACACGTTCTATTTTACAGATAGACAGCGAATCTTCGATAGATAATGTCGTTTATCTTTTAGCACACAACGACGACAGCCTTTCTATAAGAGATTACGAAATCGCATCTTCAAGCCACGAAAGATTTCAGAAACACTATGCAAATACAGGAATACTCAATCTCGGTGGACAGGAAGTTCATAACGATGTTTACAGAATTTTGCAGACCGAAGATGAGGATGAAAAAATCTACGGCTCTGTAAAACAGATTCAGCTTTATCCGAATAACTCCGCTTTCGCGACAGACAGATGGTATGTTATAAGCGTTGTTGACGAAGGAACACTTTTCGGATTTTCTGATTCCCTTATGACAACAGCGGCATATGCGGTTATTGTTTCGGTTCTTTTCGGTCTTTTAGGCGTTCTTATCGTTGCGAGACTTGTTACTCAGCCTATGACAAAAGTCGTTCGCGAAGTTAATAACCTTGATACAACAAGAAATGTGTGGTTTGAAAAGACAAATATCAGAGAAATCGATATGCTTACAACCTCAATCAAGAGCCTCAGTGAAAGAATCGTAAGCTCAACAACAAAACTTTCACAGATTCTCAATGTTCTTGATATCTCAATCGGCGCTTTCGAATACGACGACACTTCAGACCTTGCATACTGCACAGAAGGTTTCTATAACCTTATGGGATGGAATACCCTCACATACATCGACGGTTATGTAGGAAAAGAATTCCTCTCACGCAAGATTGAAGAGATGATTCCCTATGAAACATCGGGTAACGAATCATGGTACCGCATTGAAGACGACTACGGAAATATCCGCTTCGTAAAGTTCACAGTTACAGAACTCGGAACGAGAACATTGGGTGTTGCCGAAGATGTTACAAAGGATGTTCAGGAAAAACGCAAACTCGAATTTGAACGCGACTATGACCTTTTAACAGGTATCTATAACAGAAGAGCGTTCAAGAGAGAGGTTTCGGGTCTTTTCCTTTCAGAAACGGTTGACCTTCGCGTTGCCTGCGTTATGATGATGGACCTTGACAACCTCAAATACATAAACGATACCTATGGTCACGATTATGGTGACGAATACATCAGAAAATCTGCCGAAATCCTTTCATCCGCTGAAAAATGGGGCGGAATTGTTGCGAGAATGTCGGGCGACGAATTCTATGTATTCCTCAGCGGATATGATACAAAGGACGAAATCCGCAGTATCATAATGAGAATAAAGAAAGTATTCAATTCAACCGAAATCGAAATGCCCGATGGTTCGAAGATAAAACTCCGTGCGTCAGCGGGTATCGCTTGGTATCCCGATGACTCGAAGGATTTTGAAGAACTTCTCCGCTATGCCGACTTTGCTATGTATACCGTCAAGCACAGTGTCAAGGGCGATATATGCGAATTCGACGGCGAAAAATATCATAAGGATGCTATCCTTCTCAGCGGTAAGGAAGAACTCAACAAGATTATCGAAAGCGAACTTGTCCGCTATGCATTACAGCCTATCGTCAATGCAAGAAACGGCGAAATCTTTGCTTATGAAGCACTTATGCGTCCTCAGGGCGAAACACTCAAGACTCCGCTTGATGTAATAAGAGTTGCAAGACAGCAGGCGAAGATGTATCAGATTGAAAAGCTTACATGGCATAAGAGTATGCAGGCTTATATCAATCAGATTGAAAGCGGAAATATCTCGCCCGATGCAAAACTCTTCCTCAACTCATTCTCAAGTCAGATTCTTACCGATGAAGACTTCAACGACTACGAACAGAGATATAAACAGTATCTCCCGAATATCGTTATGGAAGTTCTCGAATCGGATGAACTCGATGAAGGCTTTGCAAGAAAGAAGAGTGAGTATGTAAGAGGCTGGGGCGGTATTATCGCTCTCGACGACTTCGGAACAGGCTATAACGGCGATTACTCGCTTATCCTTCTTAATCCCGACCTTGTAAAGATAGATATGAATATGGTAAGAGGCGTTGATACCGACGAAAACAAGCAGGAACTTATCCTCAACCTCATTTCATATGCTAAACGCCAGAATATAAAGATTTTAGCCGAAGGTGTCCAGACTCACGGCGAAATGGTAAAACTCGTTGAATTCGGCGTTGATTATATGCAGGGCAACTATTTTGCATTGCCGATGTTTGTTCCTTCACAGGTAAGCGAAACTATCAAGCAGGAACTCATAGAGGCAAACAGAAATCTTGGTCTCTAAAATGGTAAGACAGGGTTACACAAATATGAACAAATTGTTAAATTGCACCGAAAATCACGAAAATATTGTGCAAAAAGCAGGAATTTTAGTCACCATTTATTAATAATTACAAAATATTTGTTAGTTTTGTCTTATTGTAACAGATGCCAAAAAATGATATAATTATTTAAAATGTATAAGTGTCTGTAAATTTCAGGCGTTGTATACAACATATATGGAGGTGCGATTCATTAGATGAAAACTTATATGTACACCGCTAAGGATGCGCAGGGTAATCAGATAAAGGGCAGTACAAACTGTGAAGATTACAATGGCTTTCTTGAGCGTATGCAGGAAAGAGGCTTGTTTGTAATAAACTACAAGGAAGTCGACAGTTCAGAAGCGAAGACAATCAAGAAGTTCAAAACAGCAGAACTTGCATTTGCTTGTCGTCAGTTAAGTGCGATGATGTCAGCCGGTCTTTCTCTCGTTAAGGCACTCGACATCGTTTATCATGAACAGGAAAAGGCAGACGCAAAGCAGGTTTGGCTTGAAGTTTATGAAGAAGTTCAGAAAGGTCAGTCATTCTCAGATGCTTTAAGAATGCAGAGAGGTTCATTCCCCTCATTCCTTATCTCAATGGTAAGTGCCGGTGAATCATCAGGTTCACTCGATACAGTTATGCAGCGAATGTCAGACCATTACGCAAAAGAAAACAAGATGAACAACAAGATCACAGGTTCACTTACATATCCTATCATCCTTCTTGTTCTCGTTCTTGTAATCGGTGTAGTTCTCGTAGTATTCGTACTTCCTATGTTCGTTGAAATGTTCGGTGACGCTGAGCTTCCGAAACTCACACAGATACTCATAGGCATAGTAAACGGCGCGAAGAAATACTGGTATTTCGTCCTGATAGGAATTGTGGCGATTGTTGCTGCGGTTAAATACGCATTCACACAGCCTGCTGTTCAGGAAGGCTGGGATAAGTTCATTATCAAGTGTCCTATGGTCGGCAAGCTCGTTGTTCAGATTTACACAGGCCGTTTCGCAAGAACACTTTCATCACTCTACTCAAGTGGTATCCCCATGGTAGAATGTCTCGAAAGATCATCAGCGATCCTCAACAACTCATATATCGATAAACTTTTCGCAGTTCTTATCGAAGAAGTTAAGCAGGGTGAACCCCTCTCACTTTCACTCCAGAGAACACAGATATTTGAATCAATGTTCTGTTCGATGGTATTTGTCGGTGAAGAATCAGGTTCTCTTGACGACATCCTCGCTAAAACAGCCGACTACTATGAAGACGAAGCAGATACAGCTCTTCAGAAACTCGCAACATTCATCGAACCTGTTATCATCATCTTCATGGGTCTTATGGTAGGTTTCGTTATGGCGGCTATTCTTCCCGCGATGTATTCATCATACGAAAACATTGCATAAGCGAAATAAGATTTCGTTTTCCCGCATATTATGCGTTAAATAATCAAAAATCTAAAATTTTCAGAGGTGGTAAAAAGTGCTTTCATTCGATATTACAGATAGAAATATCAGGGTAATCAAAGGTACAGAGTCAGGCGGCGGAAGAATCAAGATCCAGTCCTCAACTGACATCAGAATTGAAGAAGGTCTTATTTCAAACGGTTATATCAAGGATATAGCCCAGATGGCAACAATCATCAACTCAGGCCTTAAGCAGAGAAACATCAAGGATAAGGATGCTGTTATCAGTATTTCATCAAACCTTATCGTGTTCAGAGAACTCTATATCCCCAAGGATAAGGCAACAAAGCTCAAAACTGCAGTTCAGCTCGAAATGCAGAGAAATGTAACAGTTAACGACGAACAGTCTATCGCCTACACAGTTATCGGCGACGTTGAAAAAGACGGCAAGACAATGACAAAGGTTCTCGCTAACGCAGTTCCCAAGAACGTTGTTGAATGTTACAGAAGAGTATTCTCAATGCTCAACATCCAGCTCAAATCAGTTTCAGTTTCATGTAACTGTATTTCAAGAGTGCTTCTTTCAGACGGAAACGTATCATCAAAGATGCCTCTCTTCCTCGTTCAGATTGACCCCAACTTCATCAACATCAACGTTTTTGAACATGGTCAGCTTTCATTCTCACGTTTTGCATCAATCTCACCCGATGACTATGATGACAAGAGCGACTATGTATTCCAGGCTGTAACTGAAAACCTTTACAGAATGTTCCAGTTCCAGCGTTCAAGAAGTGGCGAAAACGTTTCTGACGTTGTTTTCTATGGTGACACATCAGAATTCATCAGACTCACAAATTCACTCGAACAGATGGACGTTAAGGCTTCACTCCTTAAAGTTCCTCCTATGCTCAGTGGTTATGAAAACCTCGAATTCTCACTTTACGCAAACGCGATCGGTGCTATGTACCATCGTCCTAAGGAAGATGAAACTTCCAACCTTCTCACAACTGACGCAACAATGGGTCAGTCAGCAGACGGTGGCGTAAAATCAGCAAAGGCACAGAAGAAGGATGTTACAGCAGGCCAGGTTCTCGGAACACTCTTCGGCGGTCTCTTCGCAGGTGCTGTTGTTATCGGTGCGGCATGGGCAGTTATCAGCCCTGTTCTCACAGGTATGAAGCAGAAGGAAATCAAGAGAATCGACGCATGGGTAGAATCTGTTCAGCCCGAACTCGCTGAAATCGATAAGAGAATCGCAATGGTTGACAAACTCAACACATTCAGAGGAAAGATCGGCACAGCAAAGACAGGCGTTGAATCATATCCTATCTTCAATACAGAAGTATTCGGAAAAATTCTCGATTGTTCAGATGGTGTTCTGCTCAGTAAATTTGCATTCTCAGACAGTGGCATGATCGAACTCGAATACATATCAGATTCAGCAGAAATGCCTTCAATCGTAGCAGGCAGATTTGTTGACCAGGATTTCTTCGATAATGTTACATACGAAGGATTTGAAACAGAAGAAGACGACGATGAAGAAAGCAACGGAATGTTCATCGGCGATGAAGCTGAAACAGGGGCTGAAGAAGAACCCATCATTGTTACAGACCCTGTAACAGGCGAAGAAACAGTGGTTGAGCCTGCTAAGAGCATACAGCCCAAGACATTCAAGATTACTCTCCAGGTAAGAGGAAAACTTCAGGAAGAAGCATTGAAAGGCGGTGAGAACTAATGAAAATGTCTTACAGAGATAAGTGCATACTCGTAGCACTCGTATTTATCATTACAGTTCTCGTCGGAGGACTTACAATCATCAAGTCATCAGTTGAAAAACTTCAGACAACAACAGTTACATACAAGCAGAAACTTCAGGAAGAAGCAGATGTCAAGGCTAAACTCGCTACAAAGGACGACCTTGAACAGCAGATCGAAGATACATATAAAGAATGTAAGAAGCTCGGCGAATTCTTCCTCCCTGAAATGAAGACATACCAGATCGACCAGTATGTTTCAGCATACTTCAAGGGTGACCCTGAAGCAGAAGGCGAAGAAAACGAACCTCTTGAAATCAAGACAATGTCAATCGAAGAAGCTTCAGCAGAAGATATCGAATTCTACACATATGAACTCTTCAATGTTGAATACGAACTCGGTACAGCATCAGACCTCAACGAAGCAAGACTTCACGCTATGAAGGGTAACACAGAATATGCAGTTGCTACATCTGATCCCGAACAGCTCGTTGTTTCAGTTGTATCAGTAGGTGTTTACGGCGACAGCTTTGATAAATACCTCAAGGTATGTGATAAGATTGATGAAGATCCCAAGTCAATCGTTCTCCGTGCGCTCGCTAAGGAAGAAGCAGACGAAGAAGCAGAAGACACCTTCACAATCTATGTTTACCAGCTTTCTGATATCCAGAAGCCCAAGTATTAATAGCAATCTGACCTTACCCCGACGGAAAAAATTCGCTCGGGGCGGTCTTGCCTAATAAAAAAACACATACAAATCAAGTTCTATGAAAGGAGTAAACCATTATGGTTAAGCGCAGAAAAGCCTTAAAAGGCGTAAAGGGCTCAGCTTTGTTCATGGTAATCTGTATTATGGCTATCCTTATGGTAGTTGCGATTACTGCTATGGCTATGGTAAGCCTTGCTTATGCAAGATCACTCCAGAACTATACAGCAAGCCAGAGTTATGTTACAGCGGTAAATACCCTCGATATGATCGTCGAAGCAACTGACAATACATCGACAACAAACGACTATGGTCAGGTAAGCCTTTCTCTTGACGACAGAGCATATATTGCAGCGCCTCTTTATGATGTTATCGAGGATTGTAATACAGATGTTCTCGCGACAGGAACATATAAAAACTCAGCAGCAGGCGGACAGATAGAATACGGAACAGTTGAATTCGACACAGTAGGAATGTCAGGAATCGAATTCGTTGATTATCTTGACGCATCAGGAAATGTTCTCGGTCAGATTAAATACGAAGTACTTCCCGACCCCAAGCACGACCCCTCTGACGAAGCAATCTGTTCAGAAGTTACAAGAGGACAGATGGATGGTTCAACATCAACCACTCCCATAAGATACGGAACACTTACAATGTATCCATCTACTTCAGGCGGTAAGGATATCGAAGATTACTATGCTTTTGCAAGAATAAAGATGACAGTAAAGGTTAAGTCAGGTTCAGGAGATACTGCTCAGATAAGAACAGTTTCAAGAATCTACGATGCTCTTCTTTATGAAAGAAAAGAAGCCACAGCAGCAAACAACCCTCCCTACACACCACCTTCATCAAACAGCGGTAAGTTCACTCAGGCGGTTAAGACAATGGGTCTTTACACCAGCGGTACAGGTATGAATGTTATCGGTGGTCTCAGCTCATTCGGTGGCGGCGGATCGTTCGCAGGCCTTAAGGGAAATACATCATCTGTTTACATCAACGGCGATTTCGACCCCAAAGACTCAGGTCATGACGGAACAATGGATATCGGCGCAGGTCAGCAGATCACAATCAACGGTACATTCTCAGTTAACAACAACTTCAAATTCAACTCAACATTCGATCCTACAGTAGATGCAGGTTATAAGCCTTTCCTCTATTGTGATGAAATCGACTGGTCAAACAGTAATATCCCTTCAGGACATATGGATATTCTTACAAGAAACGGCGGTAAATACGGAAGAGACGATAACACAATCAGCGGAAATGTTCTCAGCGGTGGCGACCTTACTCTTGTAGGAAACAACCTTAATATCTCAGGTGCTATCTTTGTTGACGGTGATGTTACAATCCAGAACAGCATCAAGGGAACAGGAACTATCTACTACACAGGTTCTATCAACAAATCACAGGCTGAAGCAAACGGAGTAAAATTCGTAAAACTCCCTGCTGATACAAACTTTGATATCAACGACCCTGAGGCTAATATCACAAATGCCGAAAACGGAACACTCACAGTTACAACACCTATAACTCCTTCAACAACATACAATATCTCAACAGATAAATCTGTATTCGGTCAGTATTTTGAAGGCGGAGATCCTGCAAATGATGTTATCACAGCAGAAAAGAAACCTGATACTGTGGATAACGAAATTCCTGCCGCATCAACAGGCGTAATCGAAATCAATATCCCCGAAGGCGAAACACAGACAATCTACCTCCCACCCGGAGATTACACAGATATGGAAATCGTAATCACAGGTGGCGGTGACGCTAAGATTTTCCAAGACGGAAACATAAACCTCACAAGCTGTAAGATCTGGTCTGAATTCGTTAAGGAAAAGGTTGAAAACGGCGAAACAATCGATATGAAAACACTCGCTGACGACCCTGCATACTCAGTTATCGAATGGGAAGTTGCAGCAGGCGCTACTCTTAACGTAGGTCATATCGGCGGAAAGGGAACATTCCTCAATGCTTACATCTATGGTCCTGACGCAGGTATCATGCAGACAGCACAGGGAACACCAAATGGTCCTGAAGTTACTGTTATCGACGAATTCGGAAGAACTCAGACAATGAAGACATGGCTTATGGGTGCCGTTGTAGGTAACGACCTTACAATGTCAGACGGTGGCCCCGGTATCATCTTCATCAACCCTGACGGAACAGGTAACGGTGGAAACAACAATCCCGGTCAGGAAATTCCTCCCGGAACACCTGCAGGAGGTTTCTCACGTACAGCAGTTAAGTATAACCTCAAATCATCAGCAACCGGTAACGGTTACTATACAAACAGATAAGGGGGTAAGGCAGTATGTTTAAAAGAAAAAAACTCGAAGGCTTTACACTCGTTGAAATCATAGTTGCTCTTGCTGTATTCGCAGTTATGTCTCTTGTAGTTGCACTCATCATTCAGATGTCAGCAAAGATTATAAGAGACAGCCAGAATACAACAATGAAGGCTAATACCCATGCAACACTTGCAAGCCAGGTTGTTGCGTCGAGAGAATCAGGCTACGATGAAGTTATGGTTGACCAGAAAATCATCCTCAACAATATTTCTCTCAATAATGTAGACGTTGTCGAAATCGAAGGCACAAAGTCTTATGACAGTTCTTCAAGCAGAGATGAAAGCCCCGATGACAGCTTCTATAAAAACGCACCAAACCTTAAAGTCTTTACAGCAGGAACATAAGGAGGGATAGGGTGTTATGAAAAATTTTATGAAAAAAACAGCGAAAGGCTTTACTCTCGTTGAACTCATTATAGTAATAGGCCTTATGTCAGTCCTTATGATTATGGTAGGACTTATTATGAAGCCTATCTCACAGGTTTTTGCGGATACAACTTCTTACACAGAAGACCGTTATGTTATGGATGGTATTGCGCAGTATCTTGATGACAGCCTCAAATATGCAGACAGAATCTTCGTTTTATATGACGCAGCAAACGGTTATGGCTTCTGCGGCGGCGTTGGTAGCGACAGAGACTCTGAGTGTATCGGTTGTAACGGCTTTGCGTATAGTATGGCTGAAAGCTGGGGAGGAGAATTTGCTCGTACAGCGCTTTCGGCAAACAGAACTACTTACAACAAATTGCATTGTATCGCAATAATCAATGACTTTGATTATACAAGATGCGGTGTAAAAAGCGATGACTTTACAAACAACAACGGAGTTAAGTCAACCTGCAGAATCTATAAATCAGAATATATCGATTCTGAGAGAGAAGCATGGCTTGTCGGTGGAGAGGCTTTTTATGGCGATGGTGCATATTTCTTCAACCTTGAAAACACAGGACCCGATAATGTTCATATGGCTCAGGGTGATATAAGTTACACCTTGTACTCTTTTGATATGAAGCAGTATTCAAAACTTTCAGAACGAGAAGTTAAGAATATGTGCAATAATATCAAAGCGATGAGACAGGAAGGAAAAACTCCCGATGACATAATGGACCAGCATGGTCAGTATATCGCTAACCGCATTGAAAGAACCATAAACTTCAAGAACGATATAAATTGGGGTCAGGTTTACGAGGACGATAACGGTCATCGTGAAATAGGCGTAGTTACTCCTGTTAACGCAAAATTAGGAACAGTGCACAGTACAATCGGCCCCGGCGACAACACTCCCGGAGTACACGGAGATAATGGCGCAAACTTTGTTGAACCGTCCGAAGGCGTTAACATATTTATTTTCTACACAGTTCCCGAATAATCGGTAAGAACAAATTTTAAACAAAATAACAAAGGCAGTCGGGTTTACTGCCCGACCGCCTTTGTAAAATTTTGTGTTTTTAAAAATCTTAATGAGGTTTTAAAAGCATAAGATACCAGTTGAACATTTCTGTCCCGAACATCGCTCCGAAATAGAGTCCTATACAGAGCCAGGGGCCGAAAGCCATTTTGGAAATTTTCGTTGAAAACTTGATGATTATTCCTGCTATTGCGGCAGTAACAATTCCTATGAATGTAGCAGCGATAACCGCTTTGTATCCGAGGAATGCGCCCGCGCAGGCCATCAGGATAATATCTCCCATTCCGATTCCTTTTGTTATGAGCGCGATTATTAAAAACGGAATGCTTATGACAGCAGCGCCTATGAGTCTTTCGATTAAGGTTGCTGAATCAGGGATAAAGAGAAATGCGGGAACAGCGAGAATACCAACCGCTAAAAGTTCAACAATCATCATTTCCTGTGTGTCCCAGTCGGTAAAACCGATAACGACAAGAAGCGAAAAGTAAATCATATTTATGAAGAATCCCGCAGAGATACCGAATCTCAAAAGTGTAGTCACGGCGATAATCCCCGTAAGACTTTCAACGAGAGCGTATCTGCCCGATATCTTTTCCTTGCAGCCACGGCATTTTCCGCCGAGGATAACCCAACTGAGTATCGGTATTAAGTCATACCACTTAATCGGTTCACCGCAAGTCATACAATGAGAACTTTTCTTTACAAGTGATTCACCCAAGGGTATTCTTATTATACATACATTTAAAAAACTGCCGATACAGGCACCGAAAATAAATGTCATCACAATAATTATTGCCGCGATTATCGGTGAATCGAATAGGTAATCAGGTCTTAAAATATAATACTGACCTTGAGAAAGAAGCATTTTGCAATCCCCCTAAAATTTAATTTAAACTAATTCTACCACAAAATAATATGAATTTCAAGAATACCTTGCAAAAGTCCGAAATGCAAGGGGACTTTTGGAGGGTATCCTCAAAGAAATATCACGACGGAGGGCTATTTATGAAAAACATTCCTGTTGGACAATATATGGTGCAGAAGGGACTTATTACTGACGAACAGTTACAGGAAGTCCTTAAGGCACAAAAAGAAAACCGTACACCCGGTAAATTCTTCGGTGACTATGTAATCGAACTCGGTTATGTTTCAGACGTTGAATTCGCTAAGGTTCTCGCTGAAAGAATGGGCGTTGAATTCGTTGACCTTTCTGAATACAAGATCAATGCAGAAGCTGTAAAGAAGGTTCCCGAATCACTCGCTAAGAAACATACAATCATCGCTATCAACATTCAGGGTAGAAGACTTACAGTTGCTACTAACGACCCCGTTAACTTCTATATCTTTGAAGACGTTAAGGTTATCACAGGTATGGACGTTATCCCCGTTCTCGCAACTAAGGACCAGATAACAAAGGCTATCGGCAGAAACTACTCAATGCAGAACGTTGACTCAGTTCTCGACAGCGTTTCAAACCAGTTTATCCCCGAAGAAGATATCGCTGCTGTTGAAGAAGCAGATATGGCAGACCGTGTCGACAACGCACCTATCGTTAAGCTTGCAACAACAATCGTTGAAAACGCATTCAGAATGGGCGCATCAGACATCCATATCGAACCTTTCAAGAACTACACAAGAATCAGAGTCAGAGTCGACGGCGAACTCGTTGAAATGATGCAGGTTTCAAATGTAGTACATAACTCTCTCTCAACTCGTGTTAAGATTATTTCAGGAATGAACATCGCTGAAAAGCGTATCCCTCAGGACGGTCGTTTCACACAGGTAGTTGACGGCGTTACTCTCGACGTCCGTGTATCTTCACTCCCCATGGTTGCCGGCGAAAAGATCGTTATCCGTATCCTTTCTACAGGTGACGTTTCTGTAAGAAAGATTACAGACCTCGGTATGACAGACTACAACTATGTAATGTTTGAAAAGATGATTACTTGTCCTCACGGCGTTATCCTCGTAACAGGACCTACAGGATCAGGTAAATCTACAACACTTTACGCCGCACTCGGCGAACTCGCTAAGCCCAACGTTAACGTAGTTACCGTTGAAGACCCTGTCGAAAAGAATATCGACGGCGTTAACCAGTGTCAGGTTAACACAAAGGCAGGTATGACATTCGCCGCTGCTCTTCGTTCAATTCTCCGTCAGGACCCCGATATCGTTATGATCGGTGAAATGCGTGATACCGAAACAGCAGAAATCGGTATCAGAGCGGCTATCACAGGACACCTTGTTCTTTCAACACTTCATACAAATGACGCTGCATCAACAATCATCCGTCTTTGTGACATGGGTATCGCATCATACATGGTTGCTACATCACTTATCGGTGTTATCGCACAGCGACTTGTTAAGATTCTCTGCCCCGAATGTAAGAAGATGAGAATGTCTGACGCAAGAGAAAATGACCTTTTGGGAATTCAGTCATCTGTTCCTATATATGAACCCTGCGGATGTTCAAAGTGTAACAACACAGGTTACGCAGGACGTACTGCTATTCACGAAATCATCATGTGTGACGGTGAACTCTCAACACTTATCGCAAACGATGGTACAGTTGAACAGATCGCTGCTATGGCTAAAACAAAGGGAACACGTCTTCTCCGTGACAACGTTGCTGAACTCGTTATGCAGGGTACAACATCTGTTGACGAACTCATTAAGACAACATTCTCTATCTAATTCTAATGCTAACTAAATCCCTTATGAAAGGAAGTAGAACCCAGTATGCAGACTATAAACATTGACTCATTGCTCGACGAGGTTAGAAACCTTGGCTGCTCAGACCTTCACTTCACAACAAATATTCCCCCCGTTGTAAGACTTCACGGTTCTCTCCGTAAGCTCAGCGCTTATGAAGAAATGACAAACGAATCCATTATGGCGATTGCCGCTCAGATGACAAATAGCCGTCAGCTCGAAAGTATCAAGGCTTTTATCGACACTGACTTCTCTTATGTTACAAAAGCGGGCTTCCGTCATCGTGTAAATGTATATCACCAGAGAGGACAGGTAGGTATCGCTATCCGTCTCCTCAGAAACGATATTCCTACTCTTAAAGACCTTAACCTTCCTCCCGTTGTTGCGGATTTCGTTATGCGTCCTCGTGGACTCATACTCGTAACAGGACCTACCGGTTCAGGTAAATCAACATCACTTGCTGCTATGATTGACTATGTAAACGAACATAGAAGTGCACATGTTATCACAATCGAAGACCCTATCGAATATGTTCACGAACATAACAGATGTATGATCAACCAGCGTGAAGTCGGTGCCGACGTTGACTCATTCGCAGGTGCGCTCCGTGCCGCACTCCGTGAAGACCCCGACGTTATCCTCGTAGGAGAAATGCGTGACTTTGAAACAATCACAGCCGCAGTAACCGCCGCCGAAACAGGACACCTCGTTATGTCAACACTTCATACAACATCAGCAGCGGATACAGTTAACCGTATCATCGACGTTTTCCCTGCACACCAGCAGTCACAGATCAGAACTCAGCTTGCCGCAACTCTCGTTGGTATCATGACTCAGACTCTCGTTCCCACAGCGGACGGCGATGGACGAGTTGCCGCAACAGAAATTCTTTCTTGTACAGACGCTATCGCAGCGATGGTCCGTGATGGTAAGACTCATATGATTCCTTCTGCTATCCAGACAGGTAAGGCTCAGGGTATGATGTGTCTCGACCAGTGCCTCGCTAAACTTGTTAACGACGGAACAATCACAATCGACAGCGCTATCGAAAGATGCGCAAGCCGTGTTGACCTTCAGAGATTTATGGGCAACCGCTACGACCTTTAATCATATTATATATAAGGTATATACACCTTTCTCTTTCGGGAGAAGGGTGTATAAAATCGCTTTTGGTTACATCTCAGTTACAGGTTTGGTTTACAAATTATGAACAACTCTTGTATAAATTGACGGAAAATGTTTCTGAAAAGGCGGTTTTAATGAAAAAATGAACAAAATTAAGATTTTGTTCAAAATTTTTTAAAAAAACTATTGACAATATGTGAATGACTGGTTATAATTAGGATACAGTCAGGAACTAACCGATAGTTCAAAAAAATTATGGACTTGGAGGGCGATTGAAATGAAGTCAATACGCAAGTCGGCAAAAGGCTTTACCTTTGTCGAACTCATAGTAGTAATGGCTGTAATTGCCGTTCTGACTGCAACACTTGTAATGGCGGTCGGTGCATTCTTAAGAGATAAGAAATACGACGATGCCAATGCAAAGGCAGAAACAATTTACAGAGCGCTTCAGATAAAGCTCAATCAGTATGATGCCGAAGGCCATATGACAATAGATTCTTCAGGAAATGAAGTATTCGGTGTCGGCGGTATCAAAAGAGAAGTTGATGCTAAAATCTATGTAGGAAACTTCGAAAACACAGGCAAGATTGAAGCAAATATCGGAATATGCAGACATGTTTACGGTGTCGGCGGCGGTGTAATTCCCTTTAATGCTTCTGTTACAGATGGCAGAGGCGGTATAGTTGACTTTGATATGCACGATACTATAAACACAATCTACACAAAGCGTAATAACGCTAATGTAACCTGGAATCCTTCGTGGCTTGCCAAAGTCAATATGGAAACATACACAGTAGAGTATGTTCTTTATTCAGAAGATCCTATCCAGCTTAACAATTATTTCTTCGGCAGAGTAGGTGCTGACAGCGAAGGGTATTATGTTGATCCTTTTGAACAGCAGGCTTCAACCGAAAGAGCAAGACTTGACTATAACATAGTAGGTTGTTATCCTATGCAGTCATTCTACAACTAATCACTTACGGAAAAGCGTTCTTGCGAAAGACGTTTGCAAGAGCTTTTTATAAAAAAATATTATATTTACAGGAGGGGTTTCTATCATGAGAAATCTTAAGACAAAGGGCTTCACACTCGTTGAGCTCATCGTTGTTATCGCAATCATCGGCGTACTCGCAGCAGTTCTCGTTCCCGCAATGCTCGGTTACATGAGAGACTCAAAGATCTCACAGGCTAACCAGAACGCACATGCAGTTTACACAGCAGCTCAGGCTGCAGTAACAAAGTACTGCACAGCTAACGGCACAAAGAGCACAAAGAACCAGCCATTCTCAGGTTCAGTTACAACTAAGGGCCAGGCTATCGGTCTCGATGTAACAGGTGGTTCAGCTACACTTAACGACTTCGGCGATTACCTCGGCGATCAGTTCATCGGCGACTTCGCATTCCAGACAGGTGCTTCAGGCGATACAGTTGAATACGCTGTATGGTCACAGGACACAACAACACTTACAGTTCCTCATACAGAAGAAGATCAGATCGCAGCTTACAAGGCTGGTACACTCGTAGGTGTTCATCCTCAGTACCCTGCTAACTCATAATTTGAGTTAACTACTTAACAAACGAAAAGGCTCTCATAAGAGAGCCTTTTTTGTTTTGTGCGTGACCGCACAGGACAAATCGTTACGCATTTTGTTGTGAAAAATAAATTTGTGGCTCGGTAACTGCATTTGTCGGATATC
>JAFXHL010000017.1 GCA_017536405.1 Oscillospiraceae bacterium | reverse complement strand
TCTTGTTCCCTCAAGAGTTCATAACGGAAAGTTCTATGCGCTTCCCCAGTCACCCCAGATTTATAAGCAGCTTCTTATGATTTCGGGATTTGACCGTTACATTCAGCTTGCAAGATGTTTCAGAGATGAAGACCTTCGTGCTGACCGTCAGCCTGAATTCACTCAGATAGACCTTGAAATGTCTTTCGTTGATGTTGAAGATGTTATGCAGATGGCAGAAGGCTTTGTAAGCCGTGTGTTTAACGATGTTTTAGGAAAAGAAATAAAAGTTCCCCTTCCCCGTTATACCTATGAAGACGCTATGAACCGTTTCGGTTCAGACAAGCCCGATACAAGATTTGAAATGGAAATTGAATATATTTCTGATATTGTTAAATCTTGCGAATTCTCTGTATTTACATCTGCTATCGAAAACGGCGGAAGCGTTCGTGCGATAGTTGCTAAAAACGGCGCATCTGTTCTCACAAGAAAAGAAATCGATAAGCTCACATAACACGCAAAGGGTATCGGTGCCAAGGGCCTTGCTTATGTAAGATGGGTCGACGATGCACCCGCTTGTTCTTTCGCAAAGTTTATGAAGGAAGAAGAACTTTCTGCTATCTATGAAAGACTCGGTGCTGAAAAGGGTGATGTTATCCTTATAGTTGCTGATAAGAATTCAACTGTTCTTTCAACACTCGGTGCTCTTCGTCTTAAAGTTGCTAAACAGCTTGACATCATCCCTGAAGATAAGTTTAATTTCTTATGGATAACAGAATTCCCATTCTTTGAATGGAATGAAGAAACAAAACATTGGGACGCTATGCATCATCCTTTCACAATGCCTATGGATGAATGTCTTGAATATCTTGATACAGACCCAGGAAAAGTAAAGGCAAAGGCTTATGACCTTGTTTTAAACGGCGTTGAACTTTCATCGGGCTCAATCAGAATTACCGACTTTGAACTTCAGCAGAGAATGTTCAGGGCATTAGGTCTTACAGATGAAGAAATCGAAAAGAAATTCGGCTTCCTCGTTGACGCTTACCGCTATGGCGCAGCGCCTCACGGCGGAATGGGTATAGGTCTTGACAGACTTGCTATGATTATGTGCGGTGCTGACAGCCTTCGTGATGTAACAGCATTCCCCAAGGTTCAGAACGCATCAGAACTTATGTCATCATGTCCTGCCGAAGTTGACAAGGAAAGTCTTGACGCTTTAGGCATCGCCGTTATCAAGAAAGACGACGAATAATATATACTCACACACAAAGGAGTTGTTGTAGTATGTCAAAGATAAAGGTTGCCGTTATTTTCGGGGGAACATCTCCCGAACACGATGCATCTTTGTCATCAGCGACAAATATCATAAAAAACATCCCCGAAGATAAATATGAAGTTATCGCTGTGGGGATTACCAAAAAAGGAAGATGGCTTTATTACCCCGGCGATGTTTCACTTCTCACAACAAGCCGTTGGGAAAGTCACCCCGACTGCACACCCGCAGTTTTAAGTCCCGACCCTATCCATAACGGATTTATCCTTTTAGGCGAAGACTCGGCTATCAAGAAAGTTGATGTTATCTTCCCCGTTTTATTCGGAAGAAACGGAACAGACGGCGCTATTGAAGGGCTTTGCGAAATGTCGGGTATCCCTTATGTAGGAAGCGGAATTCCTGCTTCTGCAAACTGTATGGATAAGGACATCGCAAACACAATTTTAGAAGCAAACGGAATCCCCACGCCAAGAAGAATTGTTGTTTCAAGACCCGACCTTAAACGCATGGACGATATCGCATCAGAAGTTGCATCACGCCTTGGTTTCCCCGTTTTTGTAAAACCTGCTTGCGGTGGGTCATCGCTCGGTGTTTCAAAGGCTTATGACGCAGAGGGTCTTTCAAACGGAATAAAACTCGCTTTTGCACACGATAATAAAGTTATAGTTGAAGAAAGTCTTACAGGAAGAGAACTTGAATGTGCTGTTTTCGGCTCGGATAAGCCCCTTTCTTCCCCCGTCGGCGAAGTTACATTCGATGGCGATTTCTATAACTATGACGCAAAATATGTTTTAGGCTCGACAAGACTTATAGCCCCCGCTGAAATAGATGAAACATCCGAAAAGGCAATAAGAAATATGGCTGTCAAAGTTTTTACAGCACTCGATTGCTGTGGCTTTGCCATGACAAGTTTCTTCCTTTCCCCCACGGGAGAGATTACTTTCGGTGAGATAAATACCCTTCCCCGTATGTCAAACATAAGCCTTTATCCGAGGCTTATGAAGGAACTCGGCATAACTCTCCCCGAAATCCTGGATAAACTCATTTCACTCGCACTCGAAAGAGCGGAGATAACAACCGACTAACAGGAGATTTTATGAAAAAAGATATACTTCTCACAATGACAAGCGTTCAGTATATCGGTAAGGAACGCTCAGAAACCGAACTCATAACATCGGGAACTTTGGAAAAAACCGCCGATGGTGTTATTGTCAGTTATGAAGAAAGTGAAGCAACAGGCTTTGAAGGCTCAAAGACAACAGTTACCTGCAAAGGAAACGACATTGTCGATATAAGACGTCAGGGTGCTAACAACTCAACACTTATAATAGAACCCGGAACAAAGCATCACTGTCATTACGGAACGCCATTCGGTGATTTCACAGTTGGCATCTATGCCCACAAAATCGAAAATTCACTCGATGAAGACGGCGGACGACTTTATTTGAAATACACAGTTGACATAAATTCAAGTTATATTTCGGATAACGAAATTTTCTTGACTATATAAAAGGAGCATAAAAAATGAACTTGATAAAGAATTCGCAGGATGAACTCCGTCAGATTATCTTGAACGCGCTCGGCGAAGGCGTTGCATCAGGAGAACTTCCCGCAGAACCCATCCCCTCATTCAACATTGAAATCCCCGCTGACCGTTCACACGGCGACTTTGCAACAAATGTTGCTATGGTCTGCGCAAAGGCATTCAGACTTCCCCCCAGAAAAATTGCTGAAATAATTTCAGAAAAGGTTTATTTAGAGGGAAGCTTCTTCTCGAAGTGTGAAGTTGCAGGCCCCGGATTTATAAACTTCTTCCTCGCTGACAAGTGGTATTCTGTTGTTATAGACACAGTTCTTTCAGAAGGAAATTCTTACGGAAGAACAACTCTCGGCGAAAACAAGAAGGTTATGGTAGAATTCGTTTCTGCCAACCCCACAGGCCCTATGCATATCGGTAACGCAAGAGGCGGTGCAATAGGCGACTGTCTCGCATCTGTTCTCGACTGGGCAGGCTATGATGTT
The DNA here is from genome assembly GCA_017536405.1 of Oscillospiraceae bacterium. Taxonomy (GTDB): domain Bacteria; phylum Bacillota; class Clostridia; order Oscillospirales; family Ruminococcaceae; genus RGIG4131. The sequence continues at coordinate 11,134 of JAFXHL010000017.1, read as the reverse complement.
ACAAGAGAATTCTATGTAAACGACGCAGGAAATCAGATTGAAAAATTCGCAACTTCTCTCGAAGTCCGTTATTTACAGCTTTATAAAGATGGCATCGAACTCCCCGAAGACGCTTACAAGGGTGACGACATCATCGAACACGCAAAGGCTTTTGCTGAAATCAACGGCGACAAGTTTGTTGAAGCTGAAAGTGCCGAAAGAAGAAAAGCACTCGTTGATTACGCACTTCCTTTAAATATCGCAAAACTTAAATCAGACCTTGAAAAATACCGCATCTTCTATGATGTATGGTTCTTGGAAAGCGGACTTCACAACTCAGGAAAGGTTATGGAAGTCGTTGAAAAGCTCAAGGAAAAAGGTCTTGCTTATGAAAAGGACGGCGCTGTTCTTTACTGTTCAAACAAGGTTGCAAGAGAAAATGATGACGAAGTTGTAGACGATGTTCTCGTAAGAACAAACGGTATTCCTACATATTTCGCGGCAGACATCGCTTACCACTACAACAAGTTCGTTGAAAGAGGATTTGACAAGGTTATCGATGTATGGGGCGCTGACCACCACGGTCATGTTGCAAGACTCAAAGGCGCTATGGCTGACCTTGATGTAAACCCCGACAAGCTCGATGTTGTTCTTATGCAGATGGTTCGTCTTATGAGAAACGGCGAAGTTGCAAAGCTCTCAAAGCGTTCAGGAAAGTCTATAACACTTTCAGACCTTTTGGAAGAAATCCCCATAGACGCAGCAAGATTCTTCTTCAATCTCCGTGAGGCTAATTCTCATTTTGATTTCGACCTCACTCTCGCTGTTGAACAGTCATCACAGAACCCTGTTTACTATGTTCAGTATGCTCACGCAAGAATATGCTCAATTCTCCGCAATCTTAAGGAAGAAGGCGCTGTTCCTGCTGAAAAGGGCTCTGATTTCACAATTCTTTCTAAGACAGAAGAAAAGGAACTCATCCGTCATCTCGCAGCACTTCCCAACGAAATTGACGAATCCGCAAAGGCTTATGACCCTGCAAGAATCACAAGATACAGTATGGAACTTGCAACACTTTTCCACAAGTTCTATGCCGCTTGTCACGTTAAGGGCGAAGAAGACGCAATAAAGGCTGCTCGTCTTTCACTCTGCGAAGCTGTAAGACTTGCTCTCGAAAACTGCTCCGAAATCCTCAAAATCGACTGCCCCGACAAAATGTAGGTGGGGAGCCCCCACGGGCAGATTCGTTACCAACTTTGCTATATAAATAAGTTTATTGCTCGGTAACGGTAAGATAGAGCATCCAACAAAATGTAGCACGGAGCCCGTGCAGATTATACAAAAAACTCCACCCTTATTCCGATAGTCATACAGAAGTATTAGAAAGCCACTTTTGATATTAATGTCAAAAGTGGCTTTGCGTTGCTTATGACATTGACTTTTTATATCAACAATGCTATAATTATCTGACAGATAAATAAGAATTTGACGAGGTAAGACAAATGACCATTCAAACAGTTGAACAAAACAACATAGTATGTGCTGTAATAAACAGCGATGAAAAGGTATTTATAGATGCACAGTCTGCACTCGATGTGCTTATGACTGCGAAGTATGATGCAGGCACAAAGAATATCGTAATTGACAAAAAACTAATTGTTGAGGACTTTTTCATCCTCAGCACTGGCCTTGCTGGTGAGATTCTGCAAAAGTACACCAATTATGGTGGGCGAATTGCGATTTATGGCGATTACTCTCGCTACACCAGTAAGCCCCTCAAAGATTTCATCTATGAGAGCAATAAAGGCAAGAGTGTATTTTTTGTTTCCACCAAGGAAGAAGCAATCGAAATGCTGACAAAGTAAATTCCAATTTATCGAACTGAATATAAAATAAACTCCAGAGAAGACGTTTCTTCTCTGGAGTTACTTCTTTATGGCTACTGCCCTTTATGGATGGAGTTTTTTTATTGTTATTTTAATTCCACTTTTTTGTTCGCCATTGATACTTACATCAAAAAAGTCTATATCTGATAAAAAGGAGATGTCTGTCATCTGCTTTGCAGCCGCTACGGCTTTTACCGCCTGATTTACAGCCCCTGCGCCTATTGCATCAAGTCTTACATCATAATCTTCCGCGAGAGATTTTACTATCGCAACCGATAACGCTTTCACCTTTGAATATGAGGATACCTTAAAAGTCTTTTCCAAAAAATCACCCTATCTTACAATAAGTCTTTCGATACTTCTTGCCTTGCCCGTTTTTTCATCAAAGTCTATTATAACACCATTGAGGAACGGAGGTTCTTCCGATTCTTCAAATCTTACGGGATAATGAAGTCGCATCTTATCAACGGCAAGTTCATTCTTAACGCCTAAAACAGAGTTTTCAGGGCCTGTCATTCCGACATCGGTTATATATGCGGTATGTCCGTCTATAATTGTTTCGTCTGCTGTCTGAACATGTGTATGCGTTCCCATAACAGCGGTAACTCTGCCTTTTAAATACTGTCCCATACATTTCTTTTCAGCGGTAGCCTCGGCGTGAAAATCAACAAATATATTGGGAGTATCTATTTCTTTGAGGAGTCTGTCTGCTTCATCAAAAGGGTTTCCGATAGGTTCCATATAAACGACGCCCATAAGGTTTATTATTGCAACAGAAAATCTGCCCATATCGAGTGTTGTAACGCCTTTTCCTATAACTCCCTCAGGGTAGTTTGAAGGCCTGAGAACAACATCGTTTTCTTCATAGATAGAAACAGATTCTCTTCTTTTGAAAGAATGGTTTCCCGTTGTGATAACATCCGCACCGTTTGCAAGTAAAAAATCAGCGCTCTGTTTTGTCATTCCGTTACCCTGTGCGGAATTTTCTCCGTTTACAACGGTTATGTCAATTCCCTTTTCTTTTTTGATTTTAAAGATGTTGGCCGCTAAGAAATCACATCCTGATTTTCCGACAACATCGCCGATAAAAAGCAGTTTCATTTTTAATTTTCTCTTTTCTTATTTAGTTTTATCGAAAGCACCACAGAAACAGCACTCATTATTATTATAAGACCTGCAATAAGTCCTGTGCAGGCTGCAAAATATTCCTGCGGCAGAATTAAAACAACGGGGTCTGTATAAGGATTCATCATCCAGTAATCGTTTGAAAAAGCGATTTTATGAAACATAGTAAAGGTTTCTTCCCAGAATAAAACCGCAGGAACTCCCACAACTATGGGCAGGATAACCGCTATAAGTCCCCCGATTTTAAGATATGTAAACCGCTTCATTTTTATGTTCATAGCAGTTAAAGCAATAGTTCCTAAAAGACAGAGATACATAGCGATTTCAATGCTTACAAAAATCCTCTTTACTTCATAAAAATGAATTCTTCCCTCTTCTGACTGAGGAGTGTTCTCGAATTCAAGTGTATCGGGACCGAAAATGCTGTTATAGCTTATAAGTGTATCATAATCGTTTCTTGCATCTTCTTCTGTAAAACCTGCCATTGCGGGAATGGATAATTTTTCAGACATAAAATAATAAAGCGGTCTGAAATTAAGAGATATCACAATAGCGGATGTCATTATGAAAACCGCAAGCACAATTCCCGATAAGATATCGGATAGTTTTATTTTCATATTTTCTCCTCACAAAACAGAGGGTATCGGGATTGTTATCCGATACCCTCGCTTTTATCTTTTTTAAGCAACTGTGTCAAGTGTCGACCCGACGGGTGCGCCTTTTCCGCCCTCGCCTACTCTGAATTTTTCAGAGTTGTCATTTCTTGTGGTTGTTCTTGTCGTTCCGCCTGAAACATAGGTTTCTCCACATTCGGGGCATACACCTGTGTGGATTGTTACGGACTGAGAAACGATTTCTTTTCCCTCGCGTTCTGCTTTGTCACGGTTTCTTACAACATGTTCCTGCTCGTGTCCCCTTACTGCTGCCATAGCGCTTGCTTTGGGGATTTTAGTAGGTGTCTGGAAAGAAACGCCTGAGTCATCAGAGCCATCGACATATCTTCTTTCCTTACAGGTCTGACATTCTTCTTCCTTGAAACCGTCCTGAAACTTTCCGAGTTTCTTGCCACTCTGTTCGCCCTGCTGAGAAAGTTTTGATAAATTACCGCTTTCCTGTTCTCTTCCTATCTTATTGACACCATATGCCATATAAGCCTTGTTATATGAAGAAACGGGGGTTGTAAACGGGTTTCTTTCGGCGAAAGATGCGCCACTGTTATAAACTGAGCCTATTTCCATAAATCCACACCTCCTTGTGTGAAAAATAAAGCCACTACTCCTTATACAGATTATAACATCCTTTTTTCTACAAATCAATAGTATATTTATAAAAAAATCATTGTTTAATTTACTGCATTATGCTATAATAATGAAGATAACGAAACTAACGAGGTGATTTTGTGATTCTTACAATAGGAATGATAATGAAAAATGAAGAAAAAAATCTCCCGCTTTGTTTAGAGGGAATAAAGCCGATTTTAGAAGCAATCCCTTCAGAACTCATTATCGTTGATACAGGGTCTACCGATAATTCTGTTGAAATCGCAAAGAAATATACCGATGATGTAAGATATTTTGAATGGTGCAACGATTTTTCGGCAGCGAGAAATGTTTCTTTAGAGGGTGCTAAAGGCGAATGGTATATGTTTCTTGATGCTGATGAAATCTTTACAGACACAAGCGGAATCATAAACTTCTTCAAATCGGGTGAATACAAGAAATACAACTCGGCTACATATGTTGTAAGAAATTATAACGATTACGAAAAAACAGGCTATGCTGATTTCGTAGCGCCCCGTCTCACAAAAATCCTTCCCCATACAAAATTTGAAAAGAGTATTCACGAAGGGCTCAATACATATGCTTTTCCGCTCAAAAATCTTGATAACGCAATATGTGACCATTTCGGCTATGTTTTAACCGACGAAACGGCTAAAAACAAATGCAGAAGAAATCTTCCGCTTATTCTTAATGAACATGAGAAAAGCCCCGATGACTCTATGATTTATATGCAGCTTGTAGAGGCTTATAAGGGTATTGACGAAGACGAAGCACTCCGTTACTGCGATGAGGGGATAGAGCTTAATAACAGAGTTCCTCATTATTCTGCGCATATGATTTATCTTCATAAAGCAGAGCTTCTTGCGAAGAAAAAGAAATACGAAGAAGCCATTTCCGCTATCGAAGACCGTGAAAATTTCAAGAAGCGTCCCGATGTTGACAGCATTGTCGGAATGGATATCGATTTCTACTACACAAAGGCTTTCATTTTTGTCAATATGGAGAAAACTGCCGAAGCGATTTCTGCTTTCAGAGAGTATTCAGCATTCTATAAAGATTTCTGCCTGAAAGGAAAATACCATACAGTCGATACAATGCTCGGCGGAATAAAATACGCAAATCCCGATTCACTCGCTAATGCCATGATAGCGGCTGTCAAATGCTGTATCAAGGAAAACAAGATGAATTCAGCGCTCGATTTTCTTTCATCCGTTCCAATTAAGGAAAAACTTTCGGATTCTCCCTATATGGCGCTTTATATCAAGACTCTCATCGCTGTATGCAGAGGACTTGACAACTACTCACAGATAAAAAGAGTTTACAGTTCTCTTTCAGACGATATAAAGTATATCTTCTGTGGATATATCGGCTCTTATATGTCTGAACACGGCGCAGATTTCGCAAAAGAAGTTTTAAAACTTCATATAAGCCCTGATATAGACAAGGCACTTTCTATCTATATAAACTGTGAGGAAAAGGACCTTTCTGAAAACGAACTTGTGAATTCCCTCAAAGAGATAAAGGCTCTTATGGAGCGAAACGAAGAAGTAAGGGCGCTCGCAAAGTTTGCCGCAGAAAATATAAAGAAAAAGATTGATAACAAGCTCAGAGCTCCCGCTACCGACGAACTTTCAGAACTTGCGAAAATCGTCAAGGGAAATATAAGAAATCTTATTTCAAGTGGCAATATCGCCGAAGCAAAGCTCTATCTTTCACAGCTTAAAGCCTTATGCCCTATGGATAACGAAATTGCCGTTTTAGAGAATATGATAGAGAACAGTTTACATTAAGAGAAAGGACAACCTAAAGGTTGTCCTTTTCTATTAAGATGAGTCTGTTATATTTACAAGTACGCTCCGTTCTGCAGGGCGCACCTGTTTTTATAAATTCTGTTCCGAGGGCTACTGAAAGGTCTGAGATTGTTGTATCCTCGGTTTCTCCCGAACGATGTGACATTATAACCTTCATATTGTTTTTCTTTGCAAGATTTACCGCGTTTATCGTTTCTGTCAATGTTCCTATCTGATTAGGCTTTATGAGAACAGCATTCGCCGCGTTCTTTTCTATCCCCTCTTTTATTCTTTTTGTGTTGGTTACAAAAAGGTCGTCGCCGACAAGATTTATTCTGCTTCCGAGCCTTTCGGTAAGAGCCCTCCAACCGCGCCAGTCCTCTTCACCAACGCCATCCTCAATAGAGATTATAGGATATTTATTGCAGAGCTTTTCCCAGTAGGAAATAAGTTCGGAATAGGAAAAAACCGTTTTTCTTTTGGGAAGAGTGTATCTTCCGTTTTCGCCCGTCCATTCACTTGCGGCGGCATCAAGCGCTATCTTGACAGTATCCAGCGAATAACCCGCTTTGTCGATTGCCGAAAGAATGAATTCTATCGCTTCTTCATCACTTGAAAGGTCGGGCGCATACCCTCCCTCATCGCCGACAGTTGTTATATACCCTTCTGTCTTTAAAATCCTGCCGAGTGAATGATATATCTCAGAGCCTATTCTTACCGCCTCAGAAAAACTTTTCGCCCCAACGGGAACAATCATAAATTCCTGAATGTCGATATTATTCGATGCGTGTGCACCGCCGTTTAAAATATTCATCATAGGAACAGGAAGACTTTTAGCAAGTGTTCCGCCGAGATAACGATATAAGGGCATTCTCTTTTCATTAGCAAAAGCCTTTGCTACCGCCATAGAAACAGCAAGAATAGCATTAGCACCGAGTTTCGATTTATTCTCTGTTCCGTCAAGACGGCAGAGTGTAGCATCAATTTCCTCCTGCTTGTCGGTTTTAAGAAGAGAAATCGCGGGAGAGATAACTGTGTTTATATTGCTCACAGCATTTTTAACACCCCTGCCGAAAAATCTTCCGTCGTTATCGCGGAGTTCTATCGCCTCGAACTTTCCCGTTGACGCTCCCGACGGCACAGACGCCTCTCCCGTTACTCCGTCTGTTAAGGTGACTCTTGCCATAACTGTCGGGTTTCCTCTTGAGTCGATTATTTCAAAGCCTTCAACCTTTTCTATTTTCTGCATAAAAAATCCTCCATATACTTTTTTATGAGTATATGGAGGTTTGTTTATTTTATTCAGTTATCTTCCGCGTTTTATTCTTTCCGCTATGGGAGCGACATATTTCTGCCCGGGAATAAACACCGCAAATTCCTTGGAGCCGTTTTCTGTAATCTGTAAAACCGTATTTACGAAAACGAGCAGGTCGTCCGCATCCCTAGCGACAGATTCCGCAAGATTCTGACATCTTTCGGGTGTCGAAATATCGACAAGCATACCGAGCTGGTCTGAAAGTGCGTTGCAGAACTGAGCGGATATTATGTTTGTCATTTCAAAGATAACGGATTCATCCATTTCGTTAAGGTCTGCCCAGGAGGAAAGCTTCTTTTCGTAATAGGTTGAAATAACTCTCTCTGCAAACTGTGCAGGAATGATATGGATGAGTTTTCCGTAGATATCGCCCGAAATGTTTATAAGCATAGTGAGCGCACCGCCTGATATCGCAGAAAGGAGACGTGTTGCATCCTCGAGTTTAATCAACTTCACATCGGGGATTGATATGTCGGTGCCTGTATTTATCATTGTAGAAAGTGCAGTTGCGGCATTACCCATTCCGACATCTGTAAGCCCGCGGAGAAGGTCTGTCTGTTCTGCACTGAGAACTGTCATCATATCTGCCATAATATCAATCCTCTGGAATAAGTGTAAAAATAAAGGGTTATCGGAAAATAATAACCGATAACCCCGTTCTTCGTTTTAAAGGGGTTCGCCTTAGTTTCAGATGGGCGATTTTGCGATTTCACGCCAGTCAAGGTCGCCTCTTTCGAGTGCGTGGATAAGAGCCTCGGCTGTTGCTATGTTTGTCGCAAGAGGAATATTATGGACATCGCAGAGACGCAGAAGGTCCATTTCATTGGGTTCGTGCGGTTTAGGAGAAATAGGGTCCCTGAAGAAGAGGAGAAGGTCGATTTCATTGCATGAAATTCTTGCGGCAATCTGTTCGCCGCCACCCTGACTTCCGCTTAAATATTTCTGAATTTCAAGCCCTGTTGCCTGGGCAACCTGCTTTCCTGTAGTTGCTGTCGCACTGAGATTATGTCTGCTGAGTATTCCGCAGTATGCGATACAGAACTGAACGAGTAATTCTTTCTTTGAGTCGTGCGCTATAAGTGCAATATTCATAATCTTTTTCAGTCCTTTCGAATTAGAGTACCCTTTTTTTCTCTCAATCAAATTATGTTATTTTTACTGTCAAAGGAACATCTTCGCCCTTTATTCTTCTTGTGATAGCGTCAAACGCATGGAACGCATCTGACTGTGAAGGAATAGGAATACCCTTTCCTGTTGAAATTGTAACATTGTCATCATCGGGAATAACGCCTATAAGCTGAACGCCTACTGTGTCGATGATTTCGTCAAGGTCAGAAACAAGTTCTTCGCCAAAGATTTTTCTGTTCATCTTATTGATGATAAGACGCTGTTTTTTATTCTGTCTCTTATAGAATTCGTCAGACATGAGTCTTCCGTCACGAACGCAGATGGGGTCGGGTGTTGTAACGATGAGGATAAGGTCTGAGTTTGCGACAACATCGAAAACGCTTTCGCTGATGCCTGCTGATGTATCTATAATGATGTAATCATAATACTTTCTCATTGATTCGCAGATTTCTTTGATCTGATCTGCGTCGAGTGTTGCATAGGGGTCTTCAGGTGCACAGACGATAGAAAGATTCTGAGCCATCTGAATCTGTGTCGATGCAGCGAGTATATCGCATTTGCCGGCGAGAACATCGCCCAGGTCGTGTTTTATTATGTCTTTAACGCCAAGCATGATATCAAGGCATCTGAGACCAAAGTCAAGTTCGATAATGAGAGTTCTGCTTCCCTGTTTTGCGAGAGCATAACCCATTCCTGAACAGATAGAAGATTTGCCTGTTCCTCCCTTACCGGAAGTTACAGCGATAACGGTAGCCATACGGATTCTCTCCTTTCGGGTAACTAATACCTGCCAATAAGCATAGTGTACCATATACTATTTTACCATAAATTCATTATTTGTCAAAGCAAAATAAGCCTCATAAATAAAAATTGTAGACTTAACAACATTTTCCCCATTTGCCTTGTGCAAATTTCACAATCTGCTTTCGGGAATAATTTCCCACATATAAATTCTGTAACAAAATATCCCTATTTTATACAAAAAACCACGATATGCGAAAACATACCGTGGTTTTTAAAATTCCTTTTAATAAGGCTATGTATTAAACAACACCCTGAGCCTTCATTGCTTCTGCAACCTTTAAGAAACCTGCAATGTTAGCGCCTGCTACGAGGTCATCACCGAGGCCGTATTCGTTAGCAGCCTTGATTGAAGCGTCGAAGATGTTCTTCATGATGCCCTTGAGCTTAGCATCAACTTCTTCTGCTGTCCAGCTGTAACGCATTGAGTTCTGTGACATTTCGAGGCCTGAAACAGCAACACCGCCGGCATTAACTGCCTTTGAAGGAGCAACGATAACGCCCTTGCTCTTGAGGAATGCAACTGCTTCGTTTGTTGTAGGCATATTTGAAACTTCTACATAGTACTTAACGCCGTTAGCAACGATCTTTTCTGCTTCTTCCATACCAACTTCGTTCTGAGTAGCACAAGGCATGATGATGTCAGCCTTAACGCCCCAGGGCTTTTCACCCTTATGGAATTCAGCGCCGAACTTATCAGCATAGTCTTCAGCTCTGTTACGGCATGAAGCACGCATTTCAAGCATGAATTCAATCTTTTCGGGTGTGTTGATGCCGTCCTTGTCGTAGATGTATCCGTCAGGACCTGAGATTGTTACAACCTTACCGCCGAGTTCTGTAACCTTGAGAGCAACGCCCCATGCAACGTTACCGAAACCTGAAACAGCAACTGTCTTGCCCTTGATATCATCGCCGAAGTGCTTGAGCATTTCAACTGTGTAGTAAACAGCACCGAAACCTGTTGCTTCGGGACGGATAAGAGAACCGCCGTAAGGAATACCCTTACCTGTGAGAACTCCTGTGAATTCGTTTCTGAGTCTCTTATACTGACCGAACATATAACCGATTTCACGGGCACCAACACCGATGTCACCAGCGGGAACGTCGAGGTCAGCACCGATGTGCTTTGAAAGTTCTGTCATAAAGCTCTGGCAGAATGCCATAACTTCTCTGTCAGACTTGCCCTGAGGGTCGAAGTCTGAACCACCCTTACCACCGCCCATGGGGAGTGATGTGAGTGAGTTCTTGAAAATCTGTTCAAATCCGAGGAACTTGATAATTCCAATGTAAACTGAAGGATGGAAACGGAGACCGCCCTTGTAAGGACCGATAGCAGAGTTGAACTGAACTCTGAAACCTCTGTTTACCTGAACCTTGCCGTTGTCATCAACCCAGGGAACACGGAACATAATCTGTCTTTCGGGTTCAACGATTCTTTCGAGAACGCCTGCTTCAATGAGGTCGGGTCTCTTTTCGATAACGGGCTGGATTGTTTCGAGAACTTCTGTTACTGTCTGAATGAATTCAGGTTCGCCTGCGTTTCTTTTCTTGACTGTTTCAAGAAGTTCGCTTAAATACTGGTTTGTGATTGCCATTGGAATATTCCTCCTTAAAATTCGTTTATCAAAGTAAAACGACAAAATCAGTCGTTCTTTTACCACATTCTAAATTATAGACTATGATACGAAATTTGTCAAATAATTTTTTGCAACTTTTTGTCATTTTTCTTGCAGATTTATACTATTGCATATTTTTATCGCCGACATTGTCTTTTTCATAGTCAAATATAACAAAACCGACAAAAAAATCCTTGCGCAGACAAACTGTGTT
>JAFXHL010000016.1 GCA_017536405.1 Oscillospiraceae bacterium | reverse complement strand
CATAACAGGAACAGATGCTGCAGCGGCAGGTGGAATCACGGGTGTTGTAACTATGCCTAACACAAAACCTGCAACAGATTCTGCTGAAACTGTCAGATACATCATAGAAAAGGCAGAGGGTTCGGGCGTTACTATTTATCCTTCGGCTTGTATAACAAAGGGACTTATGGGCGAAGAACTCTGTGACTACGAAAGCCTTAAAAAAGCGGGTGCTACTGTTATAACAGATGACGGCAGACCTGTAGAAAACCCTGATATGCTTTTTAAGGCACTTCAGTTATCAAAGGAAAACGGACTTCTGGTTGCTTGTCATTGTGAAGACCTTGACATAATAGACGGCGGAATCATCAACAAGGGAAAAATCTCTGAAGAACTCGGCGTTAAGGGAATGGACAGGCTTTCTGAAGACAGCATTACAGAAAGAGATATTCTTCTCTGTGAAAAGGCGGATGCTAAAATCCATATATGCCACGTTTCGACAAAGGGAAGCGCTGAAATAATAAGGAATGCAAAGAAAAGAGGAGTAAGAGTTACTTGTGAAACCTGCCCTCATTACTTTATCTATACAGATGAAAAGCTTCTCATGAAAGACGCTGATTACAGAATGAATCCTCCGCTTCGTGAGGAAGAGGACAGACAGGCCATTATAGAAGCAATCCTTGACGGCACTATCGACTGTATAGTTACTGACCACGCACCACACGCGGCGGAAGAAAAGGCAGACTTTTTAAAAGCACCCAATGGCGTTGTGGGGCTTGAAACATCGCTTGCGGCAACACTCACAGCACTTTATCATACGGGAAAAGTAAGTCTTTCAAAGATAGTTTCTCTTATGAGCGAAAATCCGAGAAGAATAGCGGGCGCTGATATTGCTGAAATAAAGGTGGGCAATAAGGCTGATATGACAATTTTTGACCCCGATGAAGAATGGGTTGTTGTTCCTTCTGAACTTAAATCAAAATCGAAGAACACGGTTTTCAAGGGAGAAAAGTTTAAGGGAAAAGCAAAGGCAATAATAAACGGTAACATTATAAAATCAAATATATAGGAGGCAGGTAAATATGTCACTCGACAGACTTATCGAAAAAATCAAGGAAACAGAAAACCCAAGCGTTATAGGACTTGACCCCAAGCTTGACTATGTTCCTGAATTCATCAAGAAAAAGGCTTTTGAAAAGGACGGCGAAACACTTAAAGCCGCATCAAAGGCTATCCTTACATTCAACAAGGGAATTATCGACGCTATATGCGATGTTGTTCCCGCTATAAAGCCTCAGGCGGCTTACTATGAAATGTATGGCTATCACGGAGTAAAGACACTCTATAAGACAATTCAGTATGCAAAAGAAAAAGGTATGTTTGTTATGACAGACGGTAAGCGTAACGACATCGGCGCTACTATGGAAGCTTATGCTACTGCACATCTCGGAACAACTATCGTAGGTAGTGAAGAACTCGACGCTTTCGGTGCTGACGCACTCACTGTAAACGGATACCTTGGTACTGACGGAATTGCCCCTCTTCTTAAAATCTGTAAGGAAAAGGACAAGGGTATTTTCGTTCTCGTAAAAACTTCAAATCAGTCATCAGGCGAACTTCAGGACCTTAAAATCGGTGACAAGACAGTTTATGAAGTTATGGGCGATATGTGTGAAAAATGGGGCGCTGAAGATATGGGTAAATACGGATACAGCGGTGTTGGTGCTGTTGTTGGTGCTACTTATCCCGAACAGCTCGCTGAAATGAGAGCAAAGCTTCCTCATACATTCTTCTTAGTTCCAGGCTATGGTGCACAGGGTGGCGGAGCTGCCGGTGTTGCAAAGGCATTCGATAAGAACGGAATGGGCGCTATCGTAAACTCATCAAGAGCGGTTATGTGTGCTTATCAGAAGGGTGGATATGACGAAAAGGATTACGCCCTTGCGGCACTCAACGAAGTACTCAGAATGAAGAAGGACATCACAGACGCACTTTAATATTTAAACGGAGATGAAAAAGTTGAAATACACTCAGGGTAAATATATTTTGGTTTCTAAAAAAACTCTTGCCAAAGAAATTTATGATTTTGAAATACTCTGTCCCGATATAGCATCTGTTGCTGTGGCCGGTCAGTTTGTAAATGTAATTGCTGACGGATATACACTCAGAAGACCTATATCAATCTGTGGGATTGACAAGGAAAAGGGAACTATAAGAATCGTATTTGAGGTAAGAGGAAAGGGAACAAAGCAGATAGCAAAAATCAACGAAGGCGAAATGATAGATATTTTAGGGCCTTTAGGAAAAGGCTTTCCTATGGACGACTACAAGACAGCGATTACTGTCGGTGGCGGAATAGGAACTCCTCCTATGAACGAAATTGCAAAGCATTTCGGTGAAAACTGTCGTTCGATAAGCGGATTCAGAAACGCTGCTGCTGTTATTTTACAGGATGACCTCAAATCATTCGGTGCTGAAACAATACTCTGCACTGATGACGGAAGTATGGGCAGAAAAGGCTTTGTTACAGAGGCTTTGAAAGACGAAGTCAATAAGAAAAAGCCTGATGTTATCTATGCCTGCGGACCTAATGTTATGATAAAGGGTGTTGTTGACATCGCGAAAGAAGCGGGTGTTCCTTGCTTTATTTCTCTCGAAGAAAGAATGGGCTGTGGAATAGGCGCTTGTCTTGTATGCGCTTGCAGGACAGTTAAGAACGGCGAAGAATATTATGCTCATGTTTGTAAGGACGGCCCTGTATTCAATTCCGAGGAGGTAATTTTCTGATGGCAGATTTAAGTGTTAAAGTTGCGGGAGTTGACTTTAAAAACCCCGTTATCGTCGCATCGGGAACTTTCGGATACGGCAGGGAATATGAAGAACTTTTCCCACTTTCTGTTTTAGGCGGAATTTCTACAAAGGGAACAACAGGCGTTAAGAGAACGGGAAATCCATCTCCGAGAATTGCTGAAACACCAAGCGGAATACTTAATTCCGTAGGTCTTCAGAACCCCGGAATTGATTATTTTATAGCTAATGAACTTCCTTATCTTAAAACGAAAGATACAACTATTGTTGCAAACATTGCAGGTTCGACACCCGAGGAATGTGCTGAGGTTGCAAAGAAACTCGACGCGACAGATGTTGATATGATTGAACTTAACATCTCATGCCCTAATGTAAAGCAGGGCGGTGCCGCTTTCGGAACATCATGTGAGGGTGCGGCGGCTGTTACAAGAATTGTAAGGAATGCGACAAAGAAGCCTCTTATGGTAAAACTTTCGCCTAATGTTACAAATATTGTTGACATTGCAAAGGCTGTTGAGGCAGAAGGCGCTG